>NZ_OY781114.1:2012500-2260000 GCF_963676485.1 uncultured Cohaesibacter sp. | reverse complement strand
CTTGTCTACGTCGCCATAGCGACCATCGCTCGGTGCGAGCCATTCTTTTTCAGCGCCCCAATAGGTATCCTTCTCCGGATGCCAGATGTCTTTCCGGCCAAAACCGAAGCCGAAGGTCTTAAGGCCAGCTTCTTCGTAGGCCACCGTACCGGACAGAATAATCAGGTCGGCCCAGGAAAGCTTGTTGCCATATTTCTTTTTGATCGGCCAAAGCAGACGGCGCCCCTTATCGGTATTGACATTATCAGGCCATGAATTGAGCGGCGCAAAACGCTGGTTGCCGGTGCCGCCACCACCACGCCCATCGGCCAGTCGGTAAGACCCGGCAGCATGCCAGGCAACACGCGCGAACATGCCCACATAGCTGCCCCAATCAGCGGGCCACCAATCCTGGCTCTCATGCATCAGATCGCGAAGATCCTGCTTGACCGCCTCATAGTCGAGTGTCTTGACTTCCTCGGTATAGTCGAAATCTTCACCGAAGGGGTTGGTCTTGGTGTCGTGCTGATGCAGAATGTCCAGATTGAGTGCATTCGGCCACCAATCCATCACGCCGGTCCCCGAGGCTGTGTTGCTGCCGTGCATGACTGGGCATTTGCCCGTTGATTTAATATCGCTGTGATCCATTTGGTCCTCCAAAAGTCGATCAATCGTCCTTGCGCGCAAGCCCGATTCTGTCATTTAAATATGGCTATGCAGCCTTATCGTGAGGCAGGCCCTATCACAGGCCTTTCTTGGTTTATTGCTATTTTTACCAGATACAAATCATAAAAGGAAATTGCATTTTCTAAGGTTCGTGATAAGATTTTCTAATGACCAACTTATCTATGAAACACCTGCGCTATTTCGATGCTTTGGCCCGACACCACCATTTCGGACGTGCGGCCGAAGAATGCAACGTCACCCAACCAGCCCTCTCGGTTCAGATCAAAGAGCTGGAGGCCTTGATCGGGGTGCCCCTTGTCGAGCGAGGCGCGCGGCAGATTCACCTAACGGCCTTGGGAAGCGCCTTTGCAGAACGCGCCCACCATATTCTTCAATCGGTCAAAGAATTGGAAGACCTAACACGCAGCACACAAGGCACCTTGGGGGGCCAGTTCCGGTTTGGTATCATCCCTACGGTTGCCCCTTATCTCTTGTCAGACTTCATAAAAGCTATGAGCGAGCGCTTCCCCGGTCTGGACTTGAGGCCACGCGAAGCCAAGACCAAAAAGCTGATCACCGATTTGCTGGAGGCCCGCCTTGATGCGGCCATTGTCGCTTTGCCAATATCCGAACCATCTTTGGAGGAGTTGGCCTTGCTGGACGAAGAGTTCGTTCTGTTACGTCCTGAACATGACGCAAACAAACCGGTACCAAATCCGGAAACCCTAAAAACCATGCGCCTGCTATTGTTGGAAGAAGGGCATTGCTTCAGGGATCAGGCAATTTCCTATTGCAATAGCAGTGCCTCCCCGCCCCGGAACCTCATGGAGGGCAGTTCGCTGACAACGCTTGTGCAAATGGTTGGCGCTGGCATCGGCGTTACACTGATCCCCGAAATGGCGGTTGGTGTGGAAACGCGTTCAGCGCCAGTCTCCATTGCACATCTTCCTACCCCCGCCCCAACGCGCACCATCGGTATGGTCTGGAGACGCAGCAACCCCTTGAGCGCCGAATTCCTCAAGATTGCGGATATCCTGAAAGACATCACGCGCAAGACAAAGCCGTAAACGGCGGGATTAACCAGCAAAAAGCGATAAGACAGAAAAGAGAAAAGAAGCGAAGAAAGAGGAGGCGGCTAGGAGATATTGGTTTTAAAATGCGTGATGGCATCTGCCATGGTTGCCTCGGCGCGCTGCGCGTCATTGGCCCTGATGGCGTCCACAATCAGCCAATAGGTATCAATCGAAGCCCGCTGCACATTTCCGGCCGGATTGATGCGCGCATTGTCATAGCCCAGCCGATAGACAGAAAAGAGCGCAGCCTGCACCATATCTCCCAGAGATGACAGAAATCGATTGCCAGACATATGCAGAATGGATGTGTGAAATTCGATATTGGCAACAGCATAGGAGACATAATCCTCTGCTTTAGCCATATGCTCGCACTCGGCCCGGAGCGCTTCACATTCCTCGGGCCTGCCACGCTGAGCGACCAGGGCCGCTGCCGCTGGCTCGAAAATCAGGCGAATTTCATGCAATTCATTCAAAAATGGCCCCGGCTTCCTTAAAGACGCATGCCAGCGGAGAACATCGGGGTCAAACATGCTCCAATCCGAGGAGGGGCGCACACGCGTCCCCACCTTGGCCTTTGATTGCAACAGCCCCTTGCCTACAAGGGTCTTTTTCGCTTCACGAATGACCGTTCGAGACACCCCGAACATTTCTTCCAGGTCCGGATCAAGCGGGATCATCGTCTGTTCGGCATAATCGCCAGAAACAATGGCCATGCCCAATTGATCAACAACTTTGAAAGTATTGTTGAAGGCCTGCTGAGAGGTGCCTCCAGCGGTCGTCAGGCTCATGATCGCATCGCGAATTCTGTTGCTGGTTTTCTTCTCGCCGTCGTCGCCCAAGCCAATACCTTCTGCAGCATGATAAAGGTGAACAGCAGAACGCCGATAACGATTTTGGTCCACCAACTCGAAAGGGTGCCATCAAAAACGATATAGGTCTGGATCAATCCCATAATGAGAATACCAAAGAAGGTTCCAGCCACAAATCCTGTGCCACCACTCAACAATGTGCCACCGATCACCACCGCAGCGATGGCGTCCAGTTCCACGCCCACTGTCGATAATGAATAGCCGGCTGATGTGTAGAGGGAATAGACGATTCCTGCAAGCCCTGCCAGACCACCCGATGTTGCATAGATGAGAATGGTTGTGCGTGCGATCGGAACGCCCATCAGCTGGGCGGTTTGCACGCCCCCGCCGAGGGCATAGACATTCTTGCCGAATTTTGTCCGGTGCAAGACAATCATCGCCCCGATGAAGACAAGCAACATCACCCCGCCGATCAGCCTGAACCGCCCGCCTCCGGGGGCCTTCCAGTAGATCGATTGCAGCACATCGTAGAATTCATGAGTGATGGGCACGGAATCTGTCGAAAGCACATAGGCAAGCCCACGCATGAGGAACATACCCGCCAATGTCACAATGAAGGCAGGCATCTCCAGATAATGGACAATGGCTCCTTCCGCCGCCCCGAAAGCGATCGTAATGGCAAGCACCATGCCAAAGGCAACAAGCGGATGGATGGATGTATCCCGCAGAATGACAGCGAGAAAGACGCCCGTAAAGGCAATTACGGAGCCAACCGAGAGATCGATACCGCCGGTCAGGATAACGAAGGTCATGCCCACAGCCGTAATCCCAAGAAAGGCATTATCGGTCAGCAGGTTCGCAACCACCCGGGTGGAGAACATGCTGGGAAATTCCCAGATGCACAGCATATAGGCGAGTATAAAGGTCGCCATGGTCATATAAAGCGGAAGCCTTGGCGATTTCATCATGACAGACTCTCCTTGGCGGTCTGATTATTCTTGGCGCCATTCTCATGGGGCGCATGGGGCGGTGTCGATGCACGGAAGAGATAGATCGCGTGCTGAACCGCCGGAGACTGGATGAACAGGATTGCAATGATCAGCAGTGCCTTGATCACCAGATTGAATTCTGGTGGCATGCCCGACAAAAGAATGACCGAGTTGACCGATTGGATAATGAGCGCCCCGAGCAGCGAGGCAACAATCGAGAACCGGCCACCGAGCAGCGAGTTGCCGCCGATAACCACCGCAAGAATGGCGTCCAGCTCCATCCATAAGCCAGCATTGTTGGCATCCGCACCCTTAATGTCAGCTGCGACAACCACACCGGCAAGAGCGGCACAAAAACCGGTCATCAAATAAACCGCAACAAGCAGAACGCGCGAGTTGATACCCGCCAGCCGTGAGGATGTTTCGTTGATGCCAATGGATTCGATCAGCATGCCCAGAGCCGTGCGGCGGACGACATAGGTTATCAACCCGCCCATGATCAGCCAGATATAGACCGGCGTCGGGACACCCAGAATGGTCCCTGCCCCCAAATGGATGAGACCGGGATCATTGAAGGTCATGATCTTGCCTTCAGTGATCAACTGCGCGATCCCGCGCCCGGCAACCATCAGAACAAGTGTGGCAACGATCGGTTGCACACGGAAAACGGACACCAGAATGCCATTCCATGAGCCACATGCCAGCCCGGCAGCCAGAGCGGCCAAAAGGGCCAGAAACCATCCGCCCCCAGCCGTAACGACCGAGGCGGCAACGGCCCCTGCAATCGCCATCACGGCACCCACGGAGAGGTCAATACCCTTGGTGGCAATCACCAACGTCATGCCCGTTGCAAGCAGAGCCACCGGCGCGCCTCTATTCAGCACATCAATGATGTTGCCGAACAGGCGACCATTCTGGAATTCGATTGAGAAAAACCCCGGAAAGACGATAAAATTGAGCAGGATCACCACTCCGAGAATTACAAGCTGCGGCGCAATGCGCCGGAGAGTTCCGCCCATCATAGCTGCGCCCCTCCTTCTTCAGCGATGGATCTTACGATCGCACCAATGGAAATGTCTTCGCCCTGAAGTTCTTTCACTTGACGGCGATCACGCAGAACCACGATCCGGCTGGAATAGGTAATCAGCTCTTCCAGTTCTGACGACGCCACGATCAGGGCCATCCCCTGCTCGCGAAGGGTCTGGATGAGTTCGATGATCTCGGCATGTGCGCCTACATCGATACCGCGGGTCGGTTCATCAAGGATCAGAATATCAGGCTCGGTCGCCAGCCAGCGGGCAAGCAAGGCCTTCTGCTGGTTGCCACCGGAAAGAAGCCGGATCGGCATATCCAGACTGGCAAGGCGAATATCCAGTTTCTTGACATATTCTTCAGCGATCTTGTCAGCCTTGGCCCGCGAAATCGGCCGTGTCCAGCCGCGACGCGCCTGCAGTGAAAGAATGATATTCTCTCTTACGGAAAGGTCGCCAACGATACCATCGGTCTTACGGTCTTCAGGACAAAGACCAAACCCGAGATGAATGGACGATCTTGGGCTATCGATCTTGATGGCTTCGCCATTGAGGGTAGCCGTGCCCTGATCGGCAGGCATGGACCCAAAAATCACACCGGCCGTCTCGCTGCGACCAGACCCCAGCAGCCCGGCCAGACCAATGACTTCCCCCTTGTGCAAGATCATGTCGAAAGGTTCGATCGTGCCGCGGCGGCCATAATTTTTCAGCTCGAGAATAGTCTCGCCGATAACAGCCTTTCCACGCTCCTTCTTGGCCTCTTCAAGCTGACGCCCGAGCATCATGGTCACAATTTCGGTTTGCGTGGCATTGGCCAACTCGCGGGTGCCGACGATGCGCCCGTTGCGCAGGATCGTTGCCCGATCGGAAATCTCGAAAACCTGATCAAGGAAATGCGTGATGAAGACAACAGCAAGGCCCCGTTCCGTCAGCTTGCGCACAACAGAGAAGAGCAGGTCAATCTCTTCGCGGTCAAGACTGGCGGTCGGCTCATCCAGAATGAGCACCTTGCCGGCCAGTTCAACCGCGCGCGCGATGGCAACAACCTGCTGAATGGCAATCGAGTAGCTGGAAAGCAGCTGAGAGGGATCGATATCCAGACCGAAGCCGGACAAGACCTCGTGGGAGCGCTTGACCATTTCTCGATTGTTGATCATGCCATGACGCATGGGTTGCCAGCCAAGAAACAAATTCTCGGCCACCGTCATGTTCGAGAGAAGATTCACTTCCTGATAAACGGTGCCGATGCCCAGCGCGAGACTGCCTTGCGGATCGCGCGGGTCAATCTCTTCTCCGTTGAGCAGAATCGTACCCGCATCGCGTTTGTAGGCACCTGTCAAACATTTGATAAGAGTGGATTTTCCCGCCCCGTTTTCTCCCAGAAGGGCATGCACTTCACCGGGATACAAGGAAAGGGAAACATCATCCAGCGCGATGGCGCCGGGAAAGAATTTGGAAACGCCAGTCGCCTGTAGGACCGGCTCGGGGGTCGTAGACATGGTGTGATCCTGAAGGCTACCAGAATTGGATAAAAAGCCGAATGAACGTGGTGGCAGACAGAGTTTCTGCCCACCACCAACGATTGTCAGAGATCAGTAACCAAGGCTCTTCTTCATTTCATAGATGGCTTTGTTGTCATCTTTTTGAGTGTAGAGCTTGGATTCAGTCTGGACCCATTTTTCAGGCATGGTGCCATCTTTCCAGTAGGCGTCCAGAATGTCGAAAGCAGGACCAGCCATATTCGGGGTCAGCTCGACCGTTGCGTTTGCTTCGCCATTGGCGATGGCCAGATGCATATCAGGCACAGCATCAATTGCGACAACGAGGATATCTTCACCCGGCTTTGCGCCAGCTTCCTTGATGGCCTGAATGGCACCAACAGCCATGTCATCATTGTGAGCATAAAGAGCGCAGATATTGTCAGCGCCTTCAGCTTTCAGGAAGCTTTCCATAACAACCTTACCCTGAGCACGGGTGAAGTCGCCGGTCTGGCTGCGTACGATTTCCAGATTAGGAGCGTCCGCGATTGCCTTCTCGAAGCCTTTCTTGCGATCGATCGCAGGAGAAGACCCGGTCGTACCCTGAAGCTCGACGATACGGCAGTCTTTGCCATCCATCTTGTCTTTCAGCCATTTACCAGCCACTTCGCCTTCATAAACGGTGTCAGATGTAACAGCGGTCATGTACAGGCTAGGATCGGCATCAACCTTGCGGTCGAGAAGAATGACGGGAATTTCAGCATCCTGAGCTTCTTCAAGAACGGAGTCCCACCCCGTTGCAACAACCGGAGCCAGGAAGATGGCATCAACGCCTTGAGCGATGAAACCGCGCAGAGCCTTAATCTGGTTTTCCTGTTTCTGCTGAGCGTCAGCAAATTTCAGGGTAACACCACGTTCTTCAGCCTGTTGTTTGGTAACTGTCGTTTCAGCTGCACGCCAACCGGATTCAGAACCGATCTGCGAAAAACCGACTGTTTTGCCCGCAGCCATTGCGGTCATTGGAGCCAGAACAAGCGCACTAGCGAGCAGAATGGAGCTAAGTTTCATAGTTTCCTCCCTATCGAAATTTTCTCCCAAAACTCATTAAGTAATACTTATTAAAGTTCGTAAATGGATGATTCAGCTACTTTCATGGGCAATCACACCACAGCGTGCCTACAAAAGTCTCAGCAATCAAGAGATGTGGAAGCAAAGCCCTCTATTCCATCGAAAGAAGTTTCTAACCATGGAAATATTTGAAAAATAGGGCACTTTATCCGAAGGCTCCAACCCTTGTAAAAAGTAAGGAGGCAGGATCATTTTTCCTGCACCCGCCTTCCGGCACCCACTCTTTGAACATCACAGCTCATTGCAAATGGAGGATGGTCTCATAGATGATGAATGTAGCCGCAGGCAATTTCACGTCTTTACTATCTGTTTCCGAAAGCAATCGCGGCTCCATTGTTCACTTGATCGCAAACACCGCCAACAAAGACAATGAAAAGCCGCCTGAGCTGCGGGCCTTGGCAATCACGCCCAAACTCATATAAACCTTAGCCATGATAATCCGATTGAAAGTCTCCAGCGAATGGATGAGCCCATGTTCGATGTCCTGCACGATACTCTCTCTTTAAGAACATCAGGAAAGCGCATGCACACCATCACGCGCGAGGTTACGCACTGGTTGGCAAATTCGGGCGCCCAATCGGGAACCCTGACCCTCTTTTGCAAACACACATCTGCCTCTCTCACGATACAGGAAAATTTCGATCCCACCGAGCAGGAAGATCTGCTTGCCTTTCTGGAAGATATTGCCCCCGAGGATCGATATTACGAACATTCACTGGAAGGGCCCGACGACATGCCCGCCCATATCAAGACCATGGTAACCTCGGTCAGCCTGACCATACCGGTTCAAAACGCCTCCCTGCAGCTGGGCCAATGGCAAGGGCTCTATCTGCTCGAACACAGGGCTCACGCCCATAATCGCCAGCTTCATCTCTGCTTTACGGGACTATGCAAAGATGAATAGGCGGCACAGATAGCCCTGACATTGACGCAGGGAAGAAAGGTTGCTAAGTCACTCGCGCCTGAAAAGGACTGCTTTTCGGGCAAAGCCTGCCTGCATTGTTGCAAAGCTTCGATAGTCGAAGAAAGAAACTCTTTTATTGAAGAAAAAGCATTTTACGGGCAGCTTAGGGTGAGAACCGAACCAATTCGTCTCGATAGCGATTCGAGCTTGTTAAAAGTCGTGAGCCAACGGGGCTGAAATCGTTTCGGATGCTGCAACCAAGGCTTCCGAATATGGACTGAGGGAAATGCTGAGTGAGCTACTCACCTGAAAACATACCAAATGCCATGTCGAAAGCCCGATTTACAAAAAGAGCACGTAAAGTCCTGTTCCGCCAGCTTTTGCGTCTCAGGAATGCGATCATCGACATTTCCCCAGCATGGCTGCGCCGTTTCTTCGCTCCGATCTATGATTATTTCGAAATGATTTTCATCGATCACGGCATGTTCAGAACGCCTTATGCCAATCGGCACAAAGTGTCCCCGAATGCATGGCGCTCTTCCCAGCCATGGCCGCATCAGATCCATTATTATGCAAAGAATCTGGGCATCCGCACCATTCTCAATCTGCGAGGCCCAAGAGATTGCGGCAGCGATCGCCTCGAGCGCAAGGCTTGTGAGGCCTATGGCATTGACTTGCGTGATGATCTGAAGGTTCGCTCGCGAGGCGCCCCCTCGCGGGAAACAATTCTTGGCCTCAAGAGCTATTTCGAGTCTCTTTCCTACCCGATCCTGCTTCATTGCAAGGCTGGCGCCGACAGAGCAAGCCTTATGTCCGCGCTCTATCTGATCCTAAGAGAAGATGTGCCGGTGGAAGAGGCCCGTGCCCAATTATCCATGCGCTATGGTCATTTCAAACAGGCCAAAACAGGTATCCTTGATCATTTCTTCGAAGAATATCTGCGCTACAGCGAAACCCACGACATATCATTTCTGGAATGGGTCGAAACCGTCTATGACGAAAAGGCCCTGGAATCGTCATTCAAGTCGGACCGTTGGAGCAACCTGATTGTCGACCGGTTGCTAAGACGCGAATAGGGCTACCCCCTATTCTTCTGCTTCCAGCGTCTGACGCATGACTCGATATTCGCGACGTTCGTCTTTCAATCCCTCAATCTCCCATTTCATATCAGAGATCTTTTTCTCATAGGCCTCGATCTCGGCCTTGGCCTTTTCGATTTCCTGATCAGCCGCCTGTTCCTTCTTTTTCACGGCCTCGACGGCAGCCTGATAGAGCGCATTCATTTTGGCCAGATACTCGTCGTCCAGAATGGTCTGTGTTTGCGGAAAGCGCGTGCGCACATGAGAGACAAAGCGCTTGATGCTGATGCTTTCCCAATCGTCCCCTTCTTCGCGAATGCGCGCATTCTTTGCCACCCAGGCAACATTTTCCGAAATATCCGGCACCATGATCGCCATGCGTAGAAGCGTGAACTGATCCTCCGGATTATCCTGCTTTTCCGCACTCCCAAAGATGGCGATAGCCAGAGCACGATCATTGGCATTGAGCGTACAGAATCGCGTCACAAAGTTCTCCATGCCCATCTTTTCCAGATCCGCAACAAACCGACCGTAAAGCGCATCATCAACCCGATCCGGCGCCGGATTTCCCTCATCCAGACAGGCGAAAGCTGAGGCAGTTAGGGACAGGAGAAGGAACAGGCTTGCAACAAGGCTTCGCATAATAAAGGGCATAATATGACTGGAATCCGGCGTTGGGTTTTCAACAGGATGAGTGCACCACGTGCACTCCGTTAAGGACGTCTTCTTCCTTTTAATGCACGGGGTGCGCTTTGGAAATTTTATTTGTCGATTTTTCTGGAAATATCGACAAATTTCCGCCACTCCCTTTGTGGCTGGCGCCACCAGCAGCCAACTCACTAGCAGAAATTCATCTATGCAAAAAGAACGGTATTCTTCTTTCAAATTGATTTGAACAAAGAAAAGGAACCGTCAAGGATGCGCAGAGCTAAAGGCAAGCAGTATGAAGGTTGGAGACTATCTCAAGATAGAAAACGCAACTGATATAAGCAGATCTGAAGTTGGGCGGCTGGGCACTGCCATTCTTTTCATGGTCGGCGTCATGATCTACGCAGGCACCCAGTTTGCCCATGTAGACCAATCCTTTCTCCTGATCGCAGCCGCCGTAATCGGCGCCTATATGTCATTGAACATTGGCGCCAATGATGTGGCTAACAATGTCGGCCCCGCAGTCGGCTCCTTTGCCATGACTATGACAATGGCCATTGTCATAGCGGCGGTGTTCGAGGCCGGAGGCGCTATCATCGCAGGCGGCGAAGTCGTGCATACGGTCAAGAAAGGCATCATCGATCCGGCTGATATCGCCAACACCGATGTCTTCATCTGGGTGATGATGGGCGCCCTGTTGGGCGCTGCCATCTGGTTGAATGCTGCCACATGGCTTGGTGCCCCCGTTTCAACCACTCACTCGATTGTGGGCGGGGTCATGGGCGCAGGTATCGCAAGCGCCGGCT
The DNA here is from genome assembly GCF_963676485.1 of uncultured Cohaesibacter sp. Taxonomy (NCBI): domain Bacteria; kingdom Pseudomonadati; phylum Pseudomonadota; class Alphaproteobacteria; order Hyphomicrobiales; family Cohaesibacteraceae; genus Cohaesibacter; species uncultured Cohaesibacter sp. The sequence goes on along the minus strand of NZ_OY781114.1, from coordinate 2,249,410 downwards.
GGGATATCGTCAACTGGGACTCCATGATCAAGATCGCCGCCAGCTGGGTGATTTCGCCTCTCACTGGAGGCATCATCGCTGCCCTGACGCTTTTCACGCTAAAAAAGCTGATCTTCTTTAAGGATGATCCGGTCACGGCGGCACGCAAGGTGATGCCTTTCGTCGTGTCCATCATGGCGTGGGCCTTTACCACCTATCTCTGCCTCAAGGGGATCAAGAAACTCATCAAGATCGAGTTTCCCACCGCTCTGGCCATTGGTGTGGCCGTGGCCGTCCTGTGCTATTTCATCGTTCGCCCCATGATCGCCCGTGCAACCGACAGGATCGGCGACAGCCCAGATGGCGTCAACAAACTTTTCACCATCCCGCTGATTTTTGCCGCTGCCCTTCTCAGCTTTGCCCATGGCGCCAATGATGTGGCCAACGCGGTTGGCCCGCTTGCTGGTATCGTGGAAGTACTGACGGTTTCTGGCGGTGATCACTCCCAGGTGGCCATTCCGCTCTGGGTCATGGTGATTGGTGCTATTGGCATTTCCTTCGGCCTGGCATTGTTTGGCCCCAAGCTCATTCATACCGTCGGCTCCGAGATCACCGAGCTGGACCGCTCCCGCGCATTCTGTATCGCACTGGCCGCCGCCATCACGGTGATCATCGCCAGTCAGCTCGGCATGCCGATCAGCTCCACACATGTGGCGCTGGGCGCTGTCTTCGGCGTCGGATTCTTGCGAGAATTTCTCGAACAGCGCATGGGCAAAGTCGTGGAGAATGTACTCGCCAAGCATGTGGGCAGCCCGGATCTGAGCAAGGTAGAGCAGGTTCTGGCCGAATTCAGAAATGCACCTGCTGAAGAAAAGAAGATCATGCTTGATTCCCTCAAGGCTATGGGGCCTGAGGCGGTGATCTCCGCAGCTCAACGCAAGAAACTGCGCAAGGCACTCAAGCGGCAGCTGGTCAAACGCTCGACCTTGCTGAAAATCGCCTCTGCATGGATCATCACTGTTCCTGTTTCAGGCGTGTTGGCCGCCTTGTTCTATTTCGCTCTCAGAGGCATGATGCTTCCCTGAAAAAAAGAGGCGCTATGAGCGCTTTATGAAACTTCATATCCATGCCATCGCGCCGGATATGTCATCCAGCTTTCAAGCCACGTGCAGACCATGCACGTGGCTTTTATTTTGGTTTCTTACCCCTTGGCAGCAAGCAGAAGAGCAAGAAAGATTGATCAGGCTTTCAGCGCCTTGGCATGATGGGCGATATGATCGCCGATAAAGCTGGCAATGAAATAGTAGCTATGGTCATGCCCTTCCTGCATACGCAGGGTCAGCGGATGACCAACGCGCTTGGCTTCAGCTTCGAAGATTTCCGGCTTCAGCTGCCCTGTAAGAAAATCATCTCCATCCCCTTGATCAATGAGGATCGGCAGGCGCTCCTCAGCCGAGGCGAGAAGCGCGGTCGCGTCATGCTCTTTCCACGCCTCCCGGTCATCGCCAAGATAGGCCGAGAAAGCCTTTTCGCCCCAAGGCACCTGGGTCGGCGCAACGATGGGCGAGAAGGCAGAAACCGCCAGATACAGCCCCGGATGGCGCAGAGCCAATGTCAGCGCGCCATGCCCCCCCATGGAGTGGCCCATGATGGAACGCTTGTCGCTGGCCGGGACCGTTGCTTCGATCAGGGCGGGCAATTCCTTGGTGATATAGTCTTCCATCTGGAAATGCCTCGCCCACGGCTCCATGGTCGCATTGAGATAGAAGCCGGCGCCCTGCCCCAGATCATAGGCTTCGTCATCGGCCACATCTTCGCCGCGCGGGCTGGTGTCTGGAGCCACAAGGATGACGCCCTGCTCCGCGGCGTAGCGCTGTGCGCCTGCCTTGGTGATGAAATTCTGTTCCGTGCAAGTAAGACCTGAAAGCCAGTAGATAACCGGCAGGCGTGCGCCCTCTTCATGGGCAGGCACAAAGACGGCCACTTTCATATCGCAGCCGAGCACCTCAGAGGCATGCTTGTAAACGCTCTGGGTTCCTCCAAATGAGGCATGATGTTCGATACGGTCCACGATTTCCCCGATGCTTTGTCAAAAAGAGGTGCGGCAGGAGACCGCCGCGCCGGATATGGATGCATTGCTTCTCTGATCAGTATTTGATCACGGAGCGAATGGACTTGCCTTCATGCATGAGATCAAAGGCATTGTTGATCTCATCCAATGGCATAACGTGCGTCACGAACGGTTCCAGATCAATATCGCCTTTCATGGCATCCTCAACCATGCCCGGCAGCTGGGTGCGCCCCTTGACTCCACCAAAGGCGGAGCCCATCCAGTGACGCCCGGTGACAAGCTGGAACGGACGGGTGGAGATTTCCTGACCGGCTCCGGCCACCCCGATGACAACCGACTGGCCCCAACCGCGATGGGCACATTCAAGAGCCGCACGCATGACGTCCACATTACCGATGCATTCGAAAGAGTGATCCACGCCCCAACCGGTCATCTCGATGATCACCTGCTGGATCGGCTTGTCATGATCTTTTGGATTGACGAAGTCGGTCGCGCCAAACTCGCGCGCCAGTTCGAACTTGTCCGGATTGGTATCAATGGCGATAATGCGGCCAGCCTTTGCCTGACGGGCCCCCTGAATAACCGCAAGACCGATGCCGCCCAGACCAAAGACCGCGACCGAGTCGCCTTCCTGAACCTTGGCCGTGTTATGCACGGCACCAATGCCGGTGGTCACGCCGCAGCCAAGCAGACAAACATGCTCATGGTTGGCTTCCGGGTTGATCTTGGCAAGGGAAACCTCGGCCACAACCGTATATTCGGAAAAGGTGGAGCAGCCCATATAGTGATAGATCGGCTCACCATTGTAAGAGAAGCGGCTGGTGCCATCCGGCATCAAGCCCTTGCCCTGCGTTTCGCGCACGGCAACACACAGGTTGGTCTTGCCCGATTTACAGAATTCGCATTCGCCGCATTCAGCGGTGTAAAGCGGGATGACATGGTCTCCCGGCGCAACAGAGGTCACACCTTCCCCAACTTCGACAACAACACCGGCGCCTTCATGGCCCAGAACAACCGGGAACACACCCTCGGGGTCAGCACCCGAAAGCGTAAAGGCATCGGTATGGCAAACACCCGTGTCGGAAATCTTAATCAACACTTCCCCATGCTTGGGTGGAGCGACATCGATTTCAACGATTTCAAGAGGCTTGTTTGGAGCAAAGGCAACTGCAGCACGTGATTTCATAGTGACATCCTTGGTCAACGGATTGAACGAATGCGCGGTGTCGCTCCGCTCGACGCCTTTCCCTGCCCGTCGGAGCTTGACAATCCAACCGGGAGTAATTTCGACGCCGAAAGCATCCCTTGTCTCAAGGCATGCTTTTGTAGCTGACAAACCGCGCTGTTTTCTTTGAGTTTCTGGTCCAGCCGCTTCAAGAACGCCAAGACCGGTCTTACACACCCCTTGGGTGCGCGCTATTTCAGATAGTTCCGAACAAGATGAAGCAGTTCCTGCGTTTTCTTGCCGCCGGGATCATCGGGAAACACAAATTCCTCCCGAATATGGCTGTCCATGACTTCAACCATCAGCCCATTGACGGCGCCTCGAACCGCTGCGATCTGTTGCAGGATCGGCGTACAGTCCGCTCCCGCTTCGATTGCGCGTTCCAATGCTTCGCACTGGCCTTTGATTTTGCGGACGCGCGTCAGCGCACGTTTTTTGTCTTCGGGGCTTTTGGGCATGCTGCATCACCTATTCTATACTGGGGTATAGTATAAAAGGATACGTACTCCTACAACCCCTTTTGCAATGTTTTTTAGTCCCGCTCAATTCTTAAAGCGCAAAGCAATCAAAAACGGGAGAAATGCACCAACATGTCTCCCGCCTAGTCAGACTTCACAATTCCGGAGGAGCAGATTGTCTCAACAGGACGGCAAGACAGATCTTTGCCATAAGACCAAATCACGCGGTGTCCGCGCCGCCAGACCGCCTAGATCTTTTCTTTCAAAGCCACCCAGACACCGCCTTTGGCCGAAGACTCAAGGCTGGCTTCGACAAAGGCCAACCCGCTGACACCGTCATCGGCATTGGGTACAAGTTCTGCTGCTTCATTCGCCTCGATTGCATCGGCGGCATCGCGGTAAATATTGGCAAAGGCTTCCAGATAGCCTTCCGGATGAGCGGCCGGAATGCGGCTACCAGCCAGAGCGGCAGGTGTATTCTCAACCCCGTTGCGGCGCAGCAGGCGGCGCGGCTCGCCAAGCGGCGTATACCAAAGCTCTTCAGGCTTTTCCTGCCACCATTCCAGACCGCAGGTTGCTCCATAGATACGCAGCGAGAGATTGTTACCGTTGCCAGCAACCACCTGACTGGCCCAGATGGAGCCTCTGGCCCCGTTGGCATAGCGCATCAGAATACTGGCATCGTCATCCACTTGACGCCCGGGCACCTGCGCGGTCAGATCAGCCAGAATCTCGGTTGGCTCGACGCCTGCCACAAAAGCGGCCAGATTGTAGGCGTGGGTGCCAATATCGCCGATGGCTCCGCCCTGTCCGGCCTTCTTGGGATCATTGCGCCAGTTTGCGCTGGCCGCTTGCGGGTCTTCATCCGGCGCTGCGAGCCAATCCTGAGCATATTCCACCTGCACCCGACGCAACGCGCCAATGGCGCCGTTGGCAACCATTTCGCGTGCCTGACGCACCATCGGATAGCCGGTATAGGTATGGGTCAGAAACAAGGTCTTGCCGGTTTTCCTGACGGTTTCCGCCAGCTCCTTGGCATCGTCCAGCGATGTGGTCATCGGCTTTTCGCAAATCACATGAAAGCCCGCTTCCAGCGCAGCTTTGGCCACCGGATAATGCAGGAAATTCGGTGTGACAATGGCGATAACATCAGGCTTGTCAGGACGGCCTGCTTCCGCCTTGATCATGTCCTCATAATTGTCATAGGTGCGATCCGGCGCAATGCCGATGGCAACAGCGAAAGCCCTGCCGCGTTCGGGATCGTGATCAAGCGCCCCGGCAACCAGCTCATAGCGATCATCAATGCGCGACGCGATACGGTGCACGCCACCGATAAAGGCAGTCACCCCGCCACCAACCATGCCCAGCTTCAGCTTGCGATGGCTTTTGATTTGCATATTGGTATCATTCAAGGCCATGGTTCAGTCCTCATCAAGTCCGAGAAGTCGACGATTGGTTGCCGCATCCACACCGGAGCTGGCAAAATCATCAAAGGCATGTTCGGTTACGCGGATAATGTGGCCGGCAATGAAGGTGGCCCCTTCACGGGCCCCATCTTCAGGATGCTTGAGCGCACATTCCCATTCGAGAACAGCCCAGCCTTCAAAGTCATATTGAGCCATTTTCGAGAAAATGCTCTTGAAATCGACACAACCATCGCCCAGCGAACGGAAACGCCCAGGACGATCCACCCATGACTGATAGCCACCATAAACACCGGACCGGCCATTATATTGTAGCTCGGCATCCTTCACATGGAACGCCTTGATCCGATCGTGATAGATATCGATGAAGGCGAGATAATCCAGCGCCTGCAGCATGAAGTGGGACGGATCATAAAGGATATTGGCGCGGCGATGACCATCCAGCTCTTCCAGAAAGCGCTCGAATGTCACCCCGTCATGCAGGTCTTCTCCCGGATGCAACTCATAGGCCACATCGACGCCCAGCTCTTCATGATAGTCCAGAATCGGTTTCCAGCGTTTGGCAAGCTCGGCAAAAGCCTCTTCCACCAGACCGCCCGGGCGCTGTGGCCATGGATAGACATAGGGCCATGCCAGCGCGCCCGAAAAGCTCACATGGGTATCAAGGCCAAGATTCTTTGATACAAGGCCAACCTTCTTGACATGCCCGACCGCCCATTCCTGGCGGGCTTGCGGATTGCCGCGCACGGCTTCCGGCGCGAAATTGTCAAACAACGCATCATAGGCCGGATGCACGGCAACCAGCTGCCCCTGAATATGTGTCGAGAGTTCTGTGATTTCCACGCCAAGCTCGGCCAGCTTGCCTTTGAGCTCATCACAATAGTCCTTGGAGGTCGCAGCCAGATCCAGATCGAACAGATTGTCACCGGTTGGAATCTGCAAACCCTTGTAGCCCAGATCAGCCGCCCATTTGGCAATGGCAAACAGATCATTGAACGGAGGTTTGTCTCCGACGAACTGGGCCAGAAAAAGCCCGGGGCCTTTAAGTGTCTTCATGGGTTCAGTCTCCTTGTTACGTCCCCGGTCTTGCGTCATCGAAAGGCGCAACGGACTGTCGGGTAATCAGCTCGGTCGAGAATTGTAGGTCCCGCATGGATTTCGCCCTATTCAATAGTCAGGAACCATCGGTCAGCTTCCCTTAAAATCAGGAAACTCTTGTAATCTCAGCATGATATTGACGCAGTGCCTGCATATGGAAAGCAGCTTGCTCAGGCAGTAGCTGATAGCTCTTCCCAACCGGACAGGCGCGGCGAGCACGGCAGCCATTTGTCATGCAGTCTTCCCCATCCTCCCCGGCCAGATGCCCCGCGCATAAATCTATATCCAGCCCCTTTGCCGAGAAGGCCCCCACGGGACAGGACTTAAGGCAAGGCATACCAACGCATGACTTGCAGGGATGCTGCGACTCTTCGGTCTTTGGCAAGTCCAGTCGCTCAGAGAAAAGCAACGCCCCTCGGGTCGCATGCCAGAGCCCATAGACGGGATGGATTTCGATCCGCAGAGGAGACTTGAAACAAGTTCCGGTTTTCTTCACCCAGCGTTGAAACGGATAGTAGGGACGGTCAAAAGGAAAAACCGCATGCGCTCCAAACTGTTTGGCCATCGCCCCCAATTTGCGTTCGGTCCATGCATCAAGAGGATCAGGGCACGCGGGTCGCTCTGCCTGAAACACCTGCCACATGCGCGCCCCGACGCTACCGACCAGAAGGATGGTGGCCGCTCGTTGCCCATCTGGCAAAGGAGGAACATCGTCAGCCGGATCTGGATGAAAGCCACCGCGCAGGAAAAACCCGCACTGCTCCAGCGCCTCATTGAGCTGTTGCCGCATACCTATCCTCCCTTATCGTCAATGCCCTGACATTAGTCTTCCCCACGCCCTCAGAGCAAGCACGATGGCGAAAGAATGGCACCATAGCGCCCAATCTCAACAAGCTCTCCCCCGTAGGCCCGATTGCCCTTGCGAGATTGTGAATATCCAATATGCTCGACATCCGGGATAGAACAGTATCCCTGCACAGATCCGATCGCACCTCGCATGAAGATCAGGGATTTGGCACAAGCCCACCCTTTCACCCTAGCGCGTCAACTGGCGCAAATGTCTGCCAGAAGCGCTTTGCATAGTGGGTTTCCTGCGCCAACATCACTTTCCCCGGGGAGAAGCAAGTTACGATCATATGAGGAAAGCACCATGAAATACAATTATTTGGGACATTCAGGGCTCAAGGTTTCCGCTCTGCAGCTGGGCACCATGACATTTGGTGGCACGGGCTTTTTCGCCAAAGCCGGCAATATCGATGTCAAAGGGGCCAAGAGACAGCTCGACATGATCGTTGAAGCCGGTGTCAACATGCTGGATACCTCCAATATCTATTCGAACGGATCATCCGAGGAGGTGATCGGCCAAGCCATTGAAGGCCATCGCAATGATCTTCTGATTGCCACAAAGGTGCGCTTTCCCATGGGCTCTGGCCCCAATGATAGCGGCCTTTCTCGCCACCATATCATCGAGGCTTGTGAAGCGAGCTTGAAACGCCTCAAAACGGATCACATCGATCTTTACTGGTGCCATGAATGGGATGGCATGACGCCGGTGGAAGAGACCCTGCGCGCCATGGATGATCTGATGCAGGCCGGAAAAATAAGATATCTCGGCGTATCCAATTTCTCAGGCTGGCACATCATGAAATATCTCAATGCAGCAGAGAAAAATCAGACGATCCGCCCCGTCGCACAGCAGATCCATTATACGCTGCAAGCCCGAGAAGCCGAGCAGGAGCTCCTGCCAGTGGGCATTGATCAGGGCCTTGGCGCCGTGATCTGGTCGCCTCTGGCTTGCGGCCTTCTGACAGGAAAATACCGGCGCGGCAAACCGGATCCAGATGGCACACGCCGCGTGCAAGGCTGGACAGAACCACCCATCTACGATGTCGAGGCGCTCTATGATATTGTGGAAGTGCTCATCGAGATCGCCGATGGCTATGAAGGCGTCACCCCGGCGCAAGTTGCTCTGGCCTGGCTGATGAGCCGCCCCAGCGTGGCCAGTGCCATTGTCGGCGCCCGCAATGATGCGCAACTCGCGGACAATCTGAAAGCAGCCGACCTCACGCTTTCCGCCGAAGCGCTTGAAAAGTTGGATAAAGTCAGCCGCAAGCCCCTCCCCTATCCCTACTGGCATCAGAAGGCCACGGCGCCGGATCGCCTGTCACCTGCTGACTTGTCCCTGATCGGTCCGCATCTTGAAGAAGACTAGACCATCTGAGAGAACAACAGGCGACAATGCCTGATAAAAACACAAAAACAGGGCAGCGGCACAAAATCCGCTGCCCTGTCTTTTTGCTCTCAAAGCTCACAGAAGCGGTTTCACCATGCCGAACAGCTCGTCAGCCATGGCTTCAGGATCTCTGGAAATATCGATGCGGATGACATCCTCTTCTCCGTCGGGCACTTCCAGCGCGGCGATCTGACTTTCGATCAGTTGCACCGGCATGAAATGGCTTTGCCGTTCGGCCATGCGAGCGCGCACCAACTCCTTGGCCCCATCCAGAAAGATGAAGCGCAAGTTATCCGTAGCGCCTCTAAATATATCGCGGTAGGATTTGCGCAAGGATGAGCAGCTCACCACCCGTGTTTCTCCTTTGTCATCCCAGACACGCATCGCCTCGGCCAGCGTGGCAAGCCACGGCTTGCGGTCCTCATCCGTCAAAGCAATACCTGCGGCCATCTTCTTGACACTCTCGTTGGAATGATAGGCATCGCCTTCTTCAAACGGAACATTCAAACGATCTGCCAACAACTGCCCAAGTGTTGATTTTCCGCTTCCTGAGATTCCCATGACGACAATGATCATTTCTCTGGCCTCACAGTTTCATTTCATTGCGTTTCAGACGACAGGCGTCTTGTTCGTTTCTTCTTGTTCTTGGGTCCAGCCGCAAACGCTGGTCTTTCACTGCGCTTTTGCATTCCAATCGAAGTGAAAATGGCCGGATTTATCGGTGCGCTCGAATGTATGTGCGCCGAAATAGTCGCGTTGCCCCTGAATAAGGTTCGCCCCGACGCATGCGCTGCGCCGCCCATCCAGCCATGAAAGAGCGGAATAGAAGCAAGGCACTGCGGTGCCCGATATAGCAGCCATTGAGGCAACAGACCGCATGGCTGTTTCAGAACCATCCAGAAGGCCGCTGGCATACTCGCTTGCAAGCATGTCCGTTCCTTGCGGTATGGCGGCAATCGGATCCAGCATCGCCGAGCGGATGATGCAGCCTGCACGCCAGCCTCGGGCCACAGCGGCCAGATCGGTATGCCAGCCATTGGCATCAGAAGCCGCTGCTATCAGTTCAAGCCCCTGAATATAACAGGCCAGCATGGCCGCAGGCAGTGCTGCGCCGATCTCTTCGGCCAACGCCTCCCCATTGATGCCCTCATTGGGAGACAGCCGTTTTTCCAGTGACAATCGGTCCCGACCGGAAAGCGCCCGCGCCAAGAAGGCCGCAGCAATCGTCGGGATCGCTACGCCATATTCAAGGCCCGCCTCGGTTGTCCAGCGACCGGTGCCCTTGTGTCCTGCCGCATCCTTGATGAAGTCCAGAATGGGACGGTCCGTCTCCGGGTCCATGGTGCCGGCAATGACAGCAGAGATCTCCAACAGATAGGAGGCTGCCGGACCGCGGTTCCAACTGGAAAAGAGGGAGGAGATTTGTCCGTGGTCGCGTCCGGCAGGCCCAGACAGCAGCAGATAGGCTTCTGCGAGAAGCTGCATCTGGGCATATTCGATCCCATTGTGAACGGTCTTGACGAAGTGCCCTGCTCCACCTGCGCCATGAGCCGCATAGCAGGCCCCGCCATCAGGTGCCTTGGCCGCAATGGCTGAGAAAAGATCATCAACATGAGCGAGAGCTGCGCTGTCGCCTCCGGCCATCAGGGCCGGTCCGAACCGGGCCCCGGTCTCCCCACCGGACACCCCGAGGCCGACAAAGACAAGATCCTTGGCTTCAAGCAACGCAGCGCGACGCTCCGTATCCCGATAGAAGGAATTGCCGCCGTCCATCACGATATCCCCTGCCGCAAGCAGGGGGGCGAGGCGGGCGATCATCTCGTCCACCGGCTCTCCGGCCTTGATCATCATCAGGATACGGGCCGGCTTTTTCAAAGAGGCGACAAGGGCTTCAAGGCTATCATACAGCCCGACGCTTGCACCCAGTTCCTCACGCGCACCGTCTAGCACCTCAGGGAAGGTATCGTAAGCGGCAACGCTGAATCCGTGGTCGACAAAGTTGAGCGCCAGATTGCGCCCCATGACCCCAAGCCCGATGATGGCAATATCTGCGAGTGTGCGGGTTTGCATCATATGTCCCCTTTATTTGCTGTTTAGGTCATGCAGGGCCGCCAATGCGCGAACCCCGGCGAGTGTTGCATCCTTGGAAGAAATATGGCGGCAGGACAAACCCAGGTGAGACAGCGCATGACTGTAGGGTTTTGCAAGCCGGTCAGCGCAAACAAGCAGGATTTCTCTGCCCTCGCATTCATAAATTGCGCGCATTGCCCTGATTTCCGAGCCAATCAACATGCCGGAGAGGAAACTTGCTGTCTGGGATTGCTCCAGATCGCCATAGAGCACACGTGCACGGGCCTTGAAGAGATGGTTGAGCAAACCGCCCTCGCCGGCCACCTGACCAAGGCCCTTTTCAAAGCCATCCGCATCGAACTCCGCAGACGGATCAGCCATCAGACCAAGGATCGAGTGTTTGCTCATCACCTCGTAAACTTCGCCCGTCATGGACGTATGGAAGCGGGTGAAGACCCCATCCTGCATTTCGCACCATTTGCTATGTGTGCCCGGCAAGCATACCAGCCCACTTTGGCGACCAAGGCTCGCCATGGCACCAAAGATCTGCACTTCCTCCCCGCGAATGACATCGGCATCCTGCGGCTCTCCGGACTGACGCACACCGGGAATGATATAGGTATCAGCCATGTCGGCCACGGGTACGATATCGCGAACAAGCTGCTCCCCGCGCATGGGCAACGGCGGCTGAGGTGCCTGTTGCCAGCCCTGAGGCGCCCCGACCATACCGGCGAGATAAACCGGGATGGTCTCTTCGCTGTCGGCGCGCCAGCCATCCAGCTGGCTCTTGGCGTAGGCCGCGAATTCACTGCGCAGCAGCGCCCGCATCCCCTTGCCTTCGGTGATTTCGGCGAGGATGGAGCCGGTTTCCGCTTCCAGCAGCCACGCCCTGAAAGAGGTAGTGCCCCAATCGACAATGATCAGCTTCTTGGTCATTGCATTCCCTTCCATTGGCTCACCAACGCGCGGGCAGCGCTTCTGACATCGTCATCAGACCGGCCCACCTTCCAGAGGTCAGACCCGATGCCGAAGCCGGCAGCGCCTGCGACCACATACTCCTCGAAGTCGGCAGGGCCGACCCCACCCACGGCCAGCACCCGCATATCCGGCGGCAACACGACCTTGACATCCTTGATATACTGCCCACCCAAGCGGGCTGCAGGGAAGATTTTCAACACGGTTGCGCCCGAGCGCGTTGCCAGTAAGGCTTCGGTTGGGGTCAGACAACCGATGCAGGATGGCATATCCAGCGCATTGGCTTTCTTGATGACGTCCGAGTCGGTGTTGGGCGTAACGATGAAACGTGCGCCCGCATCATAAACAGCCTGAACATCTTCAGAGCTTAACACAGTCCCAGCCCCGATCATGATGCCTTCGGGAGCAGCCTCGACCATCTCCCGGATTGCATCGGTCGCATCCGCCGAGGTCAACGGCACTTCGATCAAGGTGAAGCCTTCTTCAACAAGGATAGAGAGGAGGGTTTTGGCCCGTTCAGCCGGAATGCCGCGCAAGATGGCCACAAGGGGCATCTTGGCAAAGGCGGTTTCGAACTGGTCTCTGACTAGGCTTACCATTCTGCCACACTCCCGTCTTCGTGACGCCAGATCGGATTGTGCCAGTTATGCCCTTCCTTGGCGCGCTCAATGACAAAGTCCTCATTGATTTCCACGCCAAGCCCCGGACCGGTCAGCGCATGCACATAGCCATCTTCGATGGTCAGCGGGCTCGGATCGACCATATAGTCGAGCACATCATTGCCCACATTATAGTGAATGCCCATGGACTGTTCCTGAATGAAGGCATTGTAGGAAACAAAGTCCAGATGCAGCGAGGCTGCCAGCGTGCAAGGCCCAAGTGGGCAATGCGGAGCAATGGCCACATCATAGGCTTCGGCCATGGCCGCAACCTTAAACACTTCAGTAATGCCCCCGCAGTGGCTGAGATCCGGCTGGATGATATCGACCATGCGCTGTTCCAGCACATCGCGGAAGCCATAGCGCGAGAAGATACGCTCACCCGAGGCAATCGGATAACCAAGGCCGCCACCGATTTCCTTGAGGCAGGAGAGATGCTCGGTCAACACCGGCTCTTCCACAAACATCGGGTGATATTGCTCCAGCTCACGCAACAGCGCCTTTGCCATGGGGCGATGCACCCGGCCATGGAAATCGATGGCGATGCCGACATCCGGCCCGACCGCTTCGCGCGCTTCAGCCACGCGGGCCACGGCATCATCAATCTTGGCATGGCTGTCAACAAAGGCCATTTCCGGTGTGCCATTCATCTTGAAGGCCGTAAAACCACTGGCAACCACTTCCTTGGCCTGACGCCCCACATCGTTGGGTCGATCACCACCAATCCAGCAATACATGCGCATTTTGTCGCGCAGCTTGCCACCAAGCAATTCATGCACCGGCACTCCCAGCGCTTTACCCTTGATATCCCAAAGAGCCTGATCGATACCGGCAATGGCTGACATCAGGATCGGGCCGCCGCGGTAGAAGCCGGTCCGGTAGAGCATCTGCCAGATATCCTGGATGTGGCGCGGGTCGCGGCCAATCAGCTCTTCGGCCATTTCCTCGACGGCAGCCTGAACCGTGCGGGCGCGGCCTTCGATGACGGGCTCGCCCCAGCCGCTGACACCTTCATCCGTTTCGATTTTTACAAACATCCAGCGGGGAGGCACCAGCCAAGTTTTTACATTCGTTATTTTCATTTCATCATCCGCCTTTGGGAGAGTTCGGAGCCGGTCCGGCGATTGGCTCACCACAGGGGTTTATCGTCGGACCGGTGATGCTTCAGTCTACTAGTTCACCATCCACAATACGATGTCCGGGAAAGCAAGCATGATAGCCAGCACCACCAACTGCATGAGGATGAATGGCCACAGGGAGGAGAAGATATCCCCCAAGCTGATCTCGGGGGGTGCAACCCCCTTCAGATAGAAGGCGGCCGGACCGAACGGCGGGCTGAGGAAGGAAACCTGCATGTTGATCGCGAACAACACACCGAACCAGATCGGGTCATAGCCCAGCTGGGTGATGATCGGAACGAAGATCGGCAGGGTCAGCATGGCAATCCCGATCCAGTCCAGGAACAGTCCCAGTACCAGAAGGATCAGCATCATGACCATGATGATCACCACAGGCGCAGCATCAAGACCAAGGATCGTGCTGGAAACAAAGCGGTTGCCACCCATCAGGTTATAAACACCAACCAGCGTGGCCGCACCAACACCGATCCAGACGATCATGCCGCAGGTGGTGAGGGTCTGCATCACGCTCTGATGAATGAGCTTGAAGGAGAACTCGCGCCGGATAGCCGTTGCAGCCAGCACGCCGAACACACCCATCGCAGCCGCTTCGGTCACCGAAGCAATACCGGCATAGATGGTCCCAAGCACCATGAAGGCAATGGCCGCTGGCAACAGGATCGACTTGATCGCTTGTCGCCGTGCAATTTTGCGCTCTTCAGGCGGCATGGGAGGCATGGGCGGTGCCAGCTCCGGATTGATCAAACAACGGCTCAGAACATAGGTCATATAGAGGCCAGCGAGCATGACACCCGGAACGACGGCTGCGACAAACAGGTCGGCAATGGACACCGAAGCAATCAGACCATAGATGATCAGCACGATGGATGGCGGGATCATGGTCCCCAGAGAACCACCACCGCAGACCACGCCGATGGCGATCTTGCGATCATAGCCAAGACGCAGCATCTGAGGCAGGGCGAGAATACCCAGAAGAACGATCTCACCACCGATAATGCCGGACATGGCTGCCAGGAAGACAGACACGATCAGGGTCTGGATGGCAACACCACCGGGTAATCGTCCGGCGAGCACCCTCATGCCGGAGAATAAATCCTTGGCTATCCCCGATCGGTCAAGCAAAGATGCCATAAAGACAAACATGGGCACCGCGACGAGGGAATATTCGGTGATAAAGCCATAAACACGACTGATGACAAGAGGAATAGCATTGGGACCGAACCAGCCAACGGTAAAGACCATGGCGACCAGACCGGTAACGAAAGCAAGAGGAAGCCCGGTGAGCAGCAGCAAAAAGATACTGCCAACAAGAACATAAGTGCCCCATTCAATGCCCAGGGCTTGCAGGCCAAGTCCACCCATGGTCACTTCTCCTCGCTTTTGTTGTTTTCATTGACCGCACGGATGGCCTTGATGACATGCAGAATGGACTGCAGGGTCATGATTGCCATGGCGGTGAGGATGATACCCTTGGTGAGGGCCGGAAAGGGCGGGTTCCAGCTGGTGCCGGACCGTTCCAATTGCCATGCACCACTTGGATTGTGCGAAGAGCGCCAGAACAGAACGAAGGCTGCATAAGACATGGCGATGGAAAACAGGAAGGTAACGATCGTGTTGAACACGTCCAGAATTCTGCGGGTCCTGATGGACACCGTATCGTAGATGATACGAACCCGGATATGCTTGTCGCGGGCAAGGGCGATCGGGCCGCCCAGAGCAAAGATGATCGCGATCATGAAGACCGTGGTCTCGTGCACCCAGGATGTGGGGCTATCGAAGACATACCGGCTGATAACTTCTGTGACGCTGATGACCATGGCCAGAAAAACCAGCCAGGCCAGACCGCGCCCGCACCAGTCGATGACAGCGTCAAGCGGCGTGCGGATCTCCCCATCCACGCCAGCCGGTTCAGGCGAGGCGGGAGTGTTGGAATCAATTGACATTTGAGAAACTTTCGCAGGATCGGCCATGCGACGCATCAAGGCAAGACGCGCCAGACGTGACACCAGAAATCGAGCAAGCGCCCGGCGGAACAAGCCCGCCGGACATTGGGGTCTTTTACATGAGGTCTCGTTTCGTCAAGAAGGCGACGACCGAGTCATATACTTTTTGGGTCAGCTCGTTCTTCTTGGCCCAAACGGCCCATTCTTCCTTGGCGATGTTACGGAATTTCTTGCGTTCTTCCGGAGCCATATCGATGACTTCGATATCCGGATCCGCGCGCGCTTCCGCAACGGCATCCAGATCGCGAGCCTTCAGCTTGAAGACAAGATCATAGGCCAGATCGTCGGTGGCAACTTCCATGACGGTCTTGATGTCTTCAGGCAGGCCGTCCCAAATTTCCTTGTTCATGGAAACAGCGACCATCGGCAGGGAGTGGAAGCCCGGATAGTTTGGATAACGGGCGAACTGATGCAGCCCCTGAGCCTGGTTGGTTGAGAAAACGGTGTAGTCAGCGGCGTCGATCACGCCTTTTTCAAGACCGGTATACACTTCGGACCCCGGCAGGTTCACTGGCGAAGCTCCGGCTTTGGAGAAGATCTCGTAAACCATGCCTTCAGGCGCACGAACCTTGAGACCCTTGAGATCGGCAACGGTGCGGATCGGCTTCTTGGTTACGAAGGCTTCCAGACCGGTTGCTGCAGCACCAATGAGATGCACATTATAAGGCTCAACCAGTTCGTTATAGAGCTTTTCTCCCCCACCATACTTCATATATTCAAGGAATTCGAGCGGATCGCCCCATGCACCAACAAGGTTGCCGAGCATTGAGAAAGCTGGATCGATACCGGAGAAATAGCTAGGATCGGTAAGATGACCCTGCAGAATGCCAGAGCGCACGGCATCAAGGGTCTGGTTATGAGGAACAACCGCGCCGGTTGGCAAAATCTCGATATTGACGCGCCCTTGCGTCATTTTCTCGATATTGTCGGCCCATTGTTTCTTGATTTCGAACTGTGGCTCGCCGGTATTTTCAGACGTCTGGAAGGTCCATTCGTAGTCAGCAGCAACTGCCTGATTGGCCATGATAAGACCAAGAGCTGCACCAACGAACAATCCTCCGCTTGCACGAAGCAGTTTCGACAGAGTCATATGAGTCCTCCTTGCTCATTTGCCGGCTCCCATGCCGGCATTTATAAAACTCGTCGGAACTTGAGTCCCTTCCAGGATCCTGCCGCAGTTGCGGCCTAGATTTCTTTTTCCCCCGGGGTTTCCTCAAATCCCAAATCGTAGCCGGTCTGAGACAGAATGCGCGTAGCGGCTACATGCGCTGCATCAGAATCCCGCATCCGGATTGCCTCCATCAGACGACGATGGCGCTCCAGACTTTCGCGAAGCTCTTCCGCTGTCTCGTTACTGGTTTTGATCACCAGCAAGATCGCGGGGCGCAGAATATGAACGATCTGAGCCCAAACCAAATTATGTGTCGCGCGATAAATCGCTTCATGAAAAGCGATATCGGCTTGGGAAAAACTCGCCCGCTCTCCCAGCGATGCCCGCCTTTCCCAATTCGCCTCCATCACATTGAAGGCGTCCTCCATGGCCAGCAGATCACGCGCAGTGGCCCGCTTGGCCGCCAAAGTGGCGATGAGAGGCTCAGTCGTGACACGGAACTCGAAAACGTCATGCAGAACCCCGAGGTTCGGTGCGGCATAATCAGCGATCCACTGACTGACCTGGCTATCAAGAAAATTCCACTCCCGGAATTCCTGAACCGTGGTCCCCCGTCCGGCACGACGCGCAACAATACCAAGCGTTTCCAGCACCTGCAGAGCCGAGCGTACAGATGCCCGGCTGATTTGATGCGTTGCTGCCAGTTCGGTTTCTGGGGGCAATGTATCCCCCGGAACCAGAGATCCATCAAAAACAAGCTTTGCCAGTTCATCGGCAAGCAGACCGCCAACCGCTTTCGAACCACCTGTTTTTGATATTTCTACCGTGTTGGTCATCGTGTCTTTCCACTCTCTGTCTGATCAAGCTATTTTAATTGTCTGACATTTGCAACAGTAAAATCAGACAAAATGAATAAGGTGTCAGTCCATATACACCCAAAAGTATAACTATGCTGACTATCACGCCTTTTACAATTGGCACAAGTCAACGCGCATCTTCCTATACAGCATCGGTATGCTGCCTCATGTTAGTGCACTTTTGCTTTTAAAAACTCAAACACAAATCACACCTCGGTTTACGCCATAGGCGGTGATGAAAGTCCCTGAAAAACACTGAATTGAAAAAACTGCCCATTCCGTCAAAGAGCGTTGGCCCTTTGCTTGCCCAAGAATTTAATTGACACGCTAATAGTTAGCATACTATCTATTTTTGCATGAATGATCTGGAAGACCATCTGACCAAAGAATTTCTGGAATCCCTGACCAAGCTGAGCCGGAAGCTGAAAACGCTGTTCGATGCCCGCGTGACAGCCCATGGGCTGACCTACACCCGCGGCCGAGCGCTCATGTTTCTGGTCCGTTCGCCAGACCTGACCCAGCGCGAGTTGGCCTGCATGCTGGGGCTCGAACAAGCCACAGTCGTCCGGCTGCTTGACAGGATGGAAGATCATGATCTGATCCGCCGACTTCCGGATGACCGGGACAGACGGGCCAAGAAAATCCATCTGACCGAGCAGGGAGAAGCAAGCGGTCAGTTGGTCAAATCGATTGGGGAGGCCATTCGCCAGGAGGTATTCGGCGATATACCAATAAAGGATCTGGAGGTCGCGATTTCCGTATTGCAATCCGCCTCGGCCTGCATTGGCGAAAAAAGCGACTGAATTTACATGTCAAACCAATCGGCTATATCGGCAAAGGAACAGACCTCTGTTTCTGGCAAGGGCACTGCCAACCCTTCAACGCCCGCTCCAGCACCAAGGCCACAAATCGCCAACCTGCCACGACGCATGCCGATGGGGCCACGCCCCTTGCCGGTCAAGGCTGCCTATATGCTGGTTGCCATCATAGTCGGGCTGGCCTATGGCTTCGGCTTCAGCTCGCTAACGGTCAATCTCTATCAGATTTCCGGGCCCATCGGTGCCACGCCAGCGGAGGCTTCCTGGCTCACCGCAGCCTATCTGGCGCCAAATGTCAGCCTCACATTGTTCCTCTTCAAGATCCGCCTGCAATATGGCATCCGCAAATTCGCCGAAATCGCCATCATCGTGCATTTGCTGGTCTCGCTTCTGGGGCTGACGGTCCACACCCTGCAAATGGCGCTCATTGTGGAATTTTTCTCAGGCATTGCAGGAGCTTCACTCACCTCTCTGACGATGATCTACATGATGGAGACCCTGCCGCCGGCCAGAAAAATGACCATCGGCATCAGTCTGGGCGCCACCATGGTGACCCTGGGGCGCCCACTGGCAGGCGTAATCTCGCCCTATCTGCTGGATTCTTGGGGCGTGAAGGGGTTATTCATGCTGGAATTCGGGCTCACCTTGATGGCGATTGCCGCAATTTATGTCTGCCCGCTGCAATCCCCGGCGCGCCGCAAGGTAATCGAGAAGACCGATTTCATCAGCTTTCCCGCGCTCGCCATTGCAATGGGGGGCTTTTGCATTCTCTGGACCGTCGGTACAACCTACTGGTGGGCTGAAGCCCGCTGGCTTGGCTGGATTGTCGTAATCAGCCTTATCGCTGCGACCCTGTTCGCAACCGTTGAGGTCAACCGCAAAACACCTTTCATCGACCTGCGTTGGTTGACATCGCGCGAAATCCTTCAATTCATCATAGCCCTGTTTCTCTTCCGGATCATCTGTTCGGAACAGACAACCGGCGCGGTGGGGTTCTTCAGGCAAATGGGCGTCGTTGGTGACCAGCTGGTGCCTTTCTATGAGATGATCTTCGCTGTCTCCATTGCCGCTGGCATCGCCTGCTGTTTTGTTCTCAAAATCGGCAAGCAGATCTATCTGAAGATGTTTGCCCTCTTGCTCCTGTGCATCGGCTCATGGATGAACAGCCATCTGACAATCCAGACCAGACCGGAACAGATGTATATCTCTCAGGCTCTGATCGCCTTTGCGAGCGGACTATTCATGCCGGCGGCCATGTCCTTTGGCATGATTGCAGCCTTCCGCAAGGGTTTCGATTATATCATGTCCTTCATCTGCCTGTTCATCACAACCCAGAAGATCGGCGCGATGATGGGCTCGGCCTTTTTCAGAAGCTTCGTCATCATCCGCGAAAAGATCCATTCCCACGCGATCACCCAATCGCTCGTAATGACCGACCCCGATGTCGCGCACCGCATCCAGCTCTATGGTCATAGCGTGGCATCCGCGGTCACGGATCCCGCCCAGCGCAGTGCCCAAGGGGTCGCCATGCTTGGCAAGGCCGCATCTCGTCAGGCCTATGTGCTGGCTTACAATGATGCCTTTTTGCTCATGGCCATTCTCTCTGCTCTTACATTTTGCCTGCTTGGCTTGGAACGCCTCATCCAGCTCCATCAGGCCCGAAAACAAACCATCGCTGCCGCAGCAGCCTGATTATTGCGAGATTGCTTTTTCCCATGCCCAAATTTCTCCGAACTATAGCAACTTATGTGGCCATCGCCTTTGGTCTGTGTGGCATCTTTCTGGTGCTCTATGTCTGGGGGCTGCCTCCCTTCAACGCAACGAACCTGCAACGCACCGAAGACGCCTATATCAAAGGGCACGTCACCACGATCAGCCCGCAACTGGCCGGTTACATCGTCGATGTGCCCGTGCAGGATTATCAGCATGTCACGAAGGGCCAGACGTTGGTGCGCATCGATGACCGCATCTATGTTCAGCAGCTTGCACAAGCCAAGGCGGCATTGCAGGAAGCGCAAGTGACCCTGAAGAATGCCGATAGCAACGAAGAAACAGCCAGAGCACAGGTGGATCAGGCCAAAGCACAGGTAGCCAGCGCCAAGGCTGCATTGGAAATTGCCCGCCTTAATCTCAAACGCACCAGCAAACTGCATGAAAAAGGCTTTGCGGCCACCAGTCAGGCTGACCAGTATCGCGCCATATTCGATCAGGCGCAGGCGTCCCTTGACGCCCAGAAAGCCGCCCTGATCGTGGCCGAACAGCGCGTAAGCACCACCCGTGTCAACCGCGATGCCCTGACAGCCGCTGTTGCCAGCGCTCAGGCACAAGTGCAACTGGCTGAGATCAACCTTGAGCATACCCACATCACTGCCCCGCGCGATGGCGTTCTGGGCATCGTCGGCGTCCAGGTCGGGCAGTATGTCACAGCTGGCACTGCCGCTACCCATCTGGTACCCAGTGAAGTCTGGGTGATTGCCAACTACAAGGAAACGCAACTGGCCAAAATGCGCATCGGCCAACCGGTCACCTTCACTGTGGATGCACAGAATGACAAACGCTTCACCGGCCATGTCGAGCGCTTCTCGCCGGCAACCGGCTCTGAATTCAGCGTACTCAAGTCAGACAATGCCACCGGCAACTTCACCAAGGTGGCCCAGCGCGTTCCTGTTCGGATTTCCATCGACAACAATCAGGAAGATGCCAACCAACTGGTGCCCGGCATGTCTGTCATCACCATCGTCGACACGTCCGTACAAATTGATGAAGACAGTGCCAAAGGCGTGGGCGGCCTGTCGTTACATGATACGAAACTGACCCCAAAGGCCATCGCTCGCCGCTAGAGCTTCGACACTCTTGGCCAGAAACAATGAGCGATCAATGTGCAGAAAAGGGAGCGGCCATAAAGCCAAACCCTATGAGCTCCCTTTTTCATGCATTCACTATAGTTTGATGCGAAACCTCACTTGGTCGCTTGATTGGCCAATGAGCCAGCTCTATCTGCCCTCAACTGCGCGCGGCCTGCCTTCTGCGAAACATAGGCACAAACAAGCAACTGGCTCATATGGTAAATCATGATCGGTAGAACGATTGCGCCAACCCTGTCGGGCGCAAACAAGGCGCTGGCTATGGGCAAGCCGCTCGCAAGGCTCTTGGTCGAGCCACAATAGAACAGCACCGCACGATCCGGATAATCAAGCTGGAACAGACGCCCGCCGAACACCATGACCGCCATGGTCAAAGCCAGAAAAATCAAGATAACGACAAACAGCATAGCCAGACTGGTCAACGGGATTGCGCTCCAAAGACCTGAGGTGGTGCCAGAACTGAAGGCTTTATAGACAATCAGCAGGATAGAGCCGCGATCCACGATCATGGTCAGGATTTTATGCTTGGCGATAAAGGCACCGATAAGCGGACGCGCCAATTGCCCCAGAATGAAGGGCAGCAAGATCTGCGTACTGATCTTGACCACGGCATCAAAACTCACCCCGCCATTGCCCTCATGCATAAGCAGGGCCACCAACGCAGGCGTCAGAACCACGCCCACCATATTTGAAACGGAAGCCGCACAGATGGCCGCAGGCACATTGCCTCCCGCAATCGATGTAAAGGCAATGGATGACTGCACGGTAGAAGGCAACACCGCCAGAAACAACAGCCCCAGCGTCACCGTCCCGCCAAGCAGCGGACCGAAGATAGCCACCAAGACCAACCCGATGATCGGGATTACCAGATAGGTCGCCAGAAAGGACAGCCCTTGAAGCCGCCAGTTCATCAGCCCTGCCTTGACAGAACCTGCATCCAGCTTGGCGCCATAAAGGAAAAAGAGCATCGCTACAGCCCAAAAGGTCACATGACCAAGCCCGGTCATCGCGATCCCATGCGCGGGGATCAGCAGACCAAGACATACTGTCGCGATCAGCAGCAACATATAGGTGTCGATACCAATGCGTTTGAGAAAATTCATGGTTCCCCCGATGATGAAACGCTGGTCATGCCAGTCTTCTTTCCTCTATGCCCTGTCTTGAACATCCCCTTTTGGATTTGAGCAGACAAGGGATCACTCAGCGCATTTAACAAGCCCCCCTAGAAGCCCGCAGCCTGTCCATCCTTGCGCGGATCGGACCCGGCAGCATAGCCCCCCTCCGGCAGCCTCTGGACCAGTTGCGCGCCGCCAAAACCGAAAGCATTAACGGGCGTTTCAATCTGAATGCGATGGCCAAGATCGGCGAGCCCTTCCAGAAGGGCTTTGGGCATCGTCGGCTCACAGGCAACATCGAGATTCTCGATCATGCGCCAACGCGGAGCATCCGCTGCGGTCTGCACATCCTGATCCCAAAGCTGGGTTCTAAGCAAGAGCTGCATATGGCCCTGTGCCTGGATCGGCCCGCCCATCATGCCAAAAGCCATCAGCGGCGCGCCATTTTTCATGACAAAGCCGGGGATGATCGTATGAAACGGCCTCTTTTTCGGCCCAACACAGTTGGGGTGGCCATCTTCCGTAACAAAGCCAAAACCGCGATTTTGCAGAGCAATACCGGTTTCGGGCACCACAACACCCGAGCCGAAGCCCGCATAGTTGGACTGGATGAAACTGACCATCATGCCGGATGCATCGGCTGTATTAAGCAACACAGTGCCCCCGCGCTTGGGCGCGCCATAGCCGAAATTCTGGGCCTGCTTCATACGGATCAAGGCGGCGCGCGCCTTCAGATAATCCGGATCAAGCAATGCCGTTTCCGGCACCTCGGTCATGAAGCGACGATCAGCCACAAAGCGATGCAAATCGCTATAAGCCAGCTTGATGGCCTCAAGCTGCAGATGAACAGCGGCCAGATCGTCGGGTCCATGATCACGAATGGAGGTATTCTCAAGGATACCCAACGCCATCAAGGCCGCAATGCCCTGCCCGTTGGGCGGAATCTCATGCAAATCCACATCATCAAAGCTCTGGCTGATGGTGCCGCACCAGTCCACGCTGTGCTCGGCCAAATCCTCCATTGCCATAACGCCACCATGGGCCTTGGAGAAGGCAATCATCCTTTCGGCAATGTCACCTTCATAAAAGGCCTTGCCATGGGTTTCGGCGATGGCTTTAAGCGTCTTGGCAGCAGCCTTGTTGACGAACCGCTCGCCCGCTTTGGGCACGCGCCCTCCGGGCATGAAGTGGTCCGCAAAGCCGGGCTGGCTTTTCAGCATCGGCACAGCGCGCGCCCACTGTTCGCCAATGACCGGAGAGATAATGAAGCCCTCTTCGGCATAGCGGATAGCTGGTGCCAGAAGCTCGGCCAGATCAAGTTTGCCGAACCGGGCTGACAGCTCCACCCAAGCACTGACGGCTCCGGGAACCGTAACGCTATCCCAGCCACGATGAGGCATACCCTTTGCAAAGCGCTCCGGCGTCCAGGCTGCCGGAGCCCGGCCCGATGCGTTCAAGCCGTGCAATTGCTTGCCATCCCAGAGGATACAGAAGGCATCAGACCCAAGGCCGTTGCCTGTAGGTTCGACAACTGTCAGCGTCGCTGCCGTCGCAATCGCAGCATCAACGGCGTTGCCCCCCTGTTGCAGGATCGTCAAACCTGCCTGCGTTGCAAGAGGCTGCGATGTCGTGACGACATTGTCGGCAAGAACCGGAGACCGGCGGGATTGATAAATGGAATCATGACGCAACAGCATTGAAGACCCTTTCTTCTGTCTTGCGTTTCTTCCTACAGTCTCTGATGAGCCAGACAATCAAGGTGACTGTAGCGATCTTAAGCAAAAGACTGATTGGCCGGATGGAAAACAGGGTCGGATCATCGTTGCTCATCAAAGCCCTGCGCAGGTTGTTTCAGCTATAATGTCCAGAATAGCGCGCAGCCGCCGCGGGTCAAGAAAATAGCCAAACACCTGCGGGGCATATCCGAATGTGCCAATGCCGCGCCAAAGCACCAATCCGTGCGTTGATGTGCCCGTCTTCATGGTGTTTAATCAGCGCAGCTTTCACTTCCTATTATCCAGTCATTCTATCAGGCAATATCATGAGCAATAGCGATCTTCAGCCTCACTATGCGATCCCGCGGCCAGCCATCCCGGCGCTTCCCATCAAGGCATCGGAAAAGTGTTTTCCCATCCGGCGCGTTTATTGTGTCGGCCGGAATTATGCAGACCACGCCATAGAAATGGGCCATGACCCGAACCGGGAATTTCCGTTTTTCTTCCAGAAAAACCCGGACAACCTGTTATTCGGAAAAGACTTTCCCTACCCTCCACTGAGCCAAGATGTCCATTTCGAGGTGGAATTGTTCGTGGCGCTCAAAGCAGGCGGGACCAATATTGCCGTCAATGATGCCAATGCGTTGATATTCGGCTATGGCGTTGGCGTGGATTTCACCCGCCGGGATCTGCAGACCGAAGCCAAAAAGAAAGGGCGCCCCTGGATTGCCGCCAAGGCCTTTGAACACTCCGCCCCCGTTTCCCACATTGTGGCAGCCGAAAGCGTACCCACGCTGGAGAAGAAGAAAATCTCGCTCAAACAGAATGGCGAGACCAGACAGGAAAGCGACCTTGATCATCTGATCTGGAAAGTGCCTGAGGTGATCGCCAACCTGTCCCGGCAATTTGAACTGGCCGCTGGCGACATCATCTTTACCGGCACGCCTGCCGGTGTCGGCCCTGTGACGATCGGCGATCAGATCCAGTGCGAGATTGAGGGCATAGCGGACTTGTCCTTCAAGGTCACCGAACCGCTCAAAAGCTGATCCAAGCACTTTGCCCGCACTGCCCCCATGAGAAGCCGCAGAAGAAGGCTGGCAATGGCACAAATTCAGCCTATCCAGCCACAGCGGGCATAAGTCTTGCGACAGAAGAGCAAGTATCGGCAAAGAATCATGAAACAGGACCTGAGCCATGACACCCATCCCGCGTTTCTGGATCGGCACAAACTGGAAGATGAACAAGACGCTGGCCGAAGCCACAGCCTTCGCCAGCGCTCTGAAGGCTGCCGATGCCGATCGCGACCCACGCATCCAGCGTTTTGTCGTGCCGCCATTCACCACCATGCGCGAAGTCAAGACCCTGCTAGCCACCAGTTCCGTAAAGGTCGGGGCACAGAACATGCACTGGTCGGAAGCTGGCGCCTGGACAGGGGAAGTTTCTCCACTGATGCTCACCGACTGCAATCTTGATTTGGTAGAGCTGGGACATTCCGAACGACGTCAATGCTTTGGTGAGACCAACGAAACAGTCGGCATGAAGACCGAGGCCGCCATACGCCACGGCCTCACGCCGATAATCTGCATCGGAGAAACCCGTAAGCAGAAGGAAGAAGGACGGGCACAGCAGGTCCTGGAAGAAGAAGTGCGCGGAGCGCTAGGCAAATTGACCGACGACCAGAAGAAAGCAACCATCCTGTTTGCCTATGAGCCCGTATGGGCGATTGGCGAAAAGGGCATTCCGGCCAGCGCCGACTATGCCGACGCCCGCCAAGCCGAAATTTTGGCCGTGGCCGAGGAGATATTAGGGTGCCGCCCGCTGTGCCTATACGGTGGCTCGGTCACTCCTGACAACTGCGAGGAGTTGATCAAGCGCCCCAACATTGATGGCCTGTTCATCGGCCGCTCCGCTTGGCAAGTGGAAGGTTATCTGGACATTCTGGCAAAATGCTCCAAGGCCATCGACTAGCAACTGATGCACCGCGACAAGCGCCGTAGCTTCGGCGGTATATTCAGAGGCTTTCTGCAGCCTGGCTGCCTTGTTCGCGACGCCCCCGTAAAGCGCGTTTTGAGTGGACCAAACACGGAATTTCGTGTCAAAGCGCACCAATTTCATGCAAGACGGCCTTTATTTCATCTCTTGCTTCGGCACCCAATGGCGCTTGTGGCGCAATAGGGTCGCCAACCTTGAAGCCCTGCAGCTCAAGGGCCGTCTTGATGCATCCGGCAATGGAATATTTGGCAAAGATTTCATTGATCCGCCAAAGTGGGCGCTGCAACTCCATTGCCTTGTCCCAGTCTCCCCTTCGGGCAGCCTCATAGAGTTCAATGCTCTGTTTGGGCACAACGCAGGCCGGACCGGCCATCCAGCCAACGCCGCCGATCATCATGACGCAAGCGGGAATGTGGGCCGAAGCGGAAAAGACTTCCATGCGCCCTCGGGTGCGTTCGATAATGGATAGCAAGCGCCCCGTGTTGGTAGAGGCATCTTTGATATAGCGGATATTGTCGATTTGACTCAGCCGCTCAATGACCGGCAGGGAAAGGTCGGAGCGCTGGAACTGCGGATTGGTATAGAGCACAACAGGTTTTCCATCTGCCGCCTTGGCAATCTCGGCAAAGTAACTCTCGACACCGGCCTCACTCACCGGGAAATAAGCTTCAAGAATGGCCAGGATGCCGTCCGCGCCAGCGTTGATCATGTGTCGGGTCTGGGCGACAGCATCTGCAGTCGAAGTGGAGGCCACACCAGCAATGACCGGAACCCGTCCACCGCTCGCCTTGATCACCGTATCAACAACGTCGTTGCGCTGCTGTTGCGAGAGATAGGCAAACTCGCCCGTGCTGCCAAGCGGGGTCAGTCCATGAACGCCTGCATCAATCAGATGCTCGACAAGCCCGGACAGGACATCCTTCATGATGGCACCTTCAGCGGTGACCGGAGAAACAAGATAGGGAAAGACACCACGAAAAGACATGATCGAATTCCTTAAATGAGAAGAACCAGACGGGGAATTTCATTCCGGCTCAAAAAACGCGTTCAGACGACATCCACAGCAAAAGGAATGGAGGGTTGAGCCCCTTCCTTGCAACAGGCAAGACTGGCTGCAACGACCGCCTTGCGGGTGGCTGAAACCGGATCGGCCCCTTCGGCCGTCATCTGGCAGAAATAGCCGCAAAAGGTGTCGCCTGCGCCTGTGGTATCAACCACCTTTTCCAACTTGGGAGACGGCACCGCGACAGGCTCCTTGCCCGGTTCCACCACCAGCGCGCCATCGGCACCAAGGGTCACGACCAACAGCCGGTTCTTCTCAGACACAAAAGCCTTCGCCCGCTGTTCCATGGGCTCAGAGCCCGGCATGAGGGCATCAAATTCGGTTTCATTGGAGATTACCACATCGGCCTTGTCGGCAAGAGGCAGATAGGCTGCCTGAAATGGAGCCGTGTTGAGCACACTTCTGGCACCGGCCTGTTTGGCAAGATCAAGCGCATGATCGATGGCCGCAAACGGGATTTCCTGTTGCAGCAGCAAGAGATCCCCTTTTGCGAGATCGCCAAGGCTATTGTCAGCGGTCTGCGGGGTTACCTCTCCATTGGCGCCCTTGACGATGGCGATGGTATTCTCTCCGCTGTCTTCCACCTGAATGAAGGCCAGCCCGGTGCTTTCCTTGCAGGCCTTGGTGCGCGTGAGATCAACCCCTGCATCCTCAAGCAGGGCAAGAGCGAGCTGGGCATGGCTGTCAGCTCCGGTCAGCCCCACCATGCGCACCGTGCCTCCGGCCCGCCGCACAGCAAGCGCCTGATTGGCGCCTTTGCCTCCGGCCGACATGTCAAAGCCATGGGTAGGGATTGTCTCACCGGGGCGCGGAAATTCCGCAACCCGGATCACCATATCGAGATTAATGGACCCGAAAACCGTAATCATTCCTCTTGTCCTTTCCTCGCACCATTGCTGCCAACGGCACATATACCCACTTGAAAGCCAGCCTTGGCCCTATGTTTGGTCATTAAGATGGCAGGCGGACATATGCCCTGAAGCCACCTCTTTGAGCATTGGCCGTTCCAGCTTACAACGCTCCATGGCATGCGGACAACGGGGATGGAAATGACAGCCCGAAGGCGGTTTGAGAGGTGACGGGATCTCCCCCTTGATCGTATGGAACGAGGAATGCCGCCTTTTCAGACTGGGAACTTCACTGAGCAAGGCCTGCGTGTAGGGGTGGTTCGGCTTGGCAAACAATTCTGCCGTCGTGCCCTGCTCGACAATCCGCCCCAGATACATCACCACGACCCTGTCGGAGATATGGCGCACAACGCCGATATCATGACTGACGAACAGGTAGGCCAGATCATATTCATCGCGCAAATCCATGAACAGATTGATGATCTGGGCCTGAATGGACACATCAAGAGATGCCACGGCCTCATCACACACAACCATATCCGGCCGCACGGCCAGTGCGCGAGCAATCCCGATCCTCTGGCGCTGTCCGCCGGAAAATTGATGCGGGAAGCGGTTCTGGGTGGCCGGATCGACACCGCACTGCATCAGCACCTTTTCGATATGCTCGGTCATCTGCTCTTCGGGCACGACCTTGTGATAGCGGGCAGCCTCGGAAACGGATTTGCCGATGCGATAGCGCGGATTGAGAGAATCAAGGGGATCCTGAAAAATCATCTGGATCTTGAGACGGAATTTTCTGGTTGCCTCCCCCGAAGCGTGGGCAACATCCTGCCCCCGATAGAGAATGCGCCCCTCCGTCGGGTCGTCAATGCCAGCCACGATACGCCCAAGAGTGGACTTGCCGCAGCCAGATTCACCAACCAGTCCAACCACCTCGCGCTGATGGATGGCAAAAGAGGCATCATCCACGGCATGCACCGTCCGGCGATTAACAGGCGCGCCCAACCGGGCGGCCAATTTGGCAGCGAAGTCTGGCTTGCGCTCAAAGCGCCGCGTGACATGGTCGATTTCCAGCAACGGCGCCTGTTGGTCAGCGGACGCCTTTTGCTGCGCTTCATTCTTCTGGTGGTCGGAGATCATGAGACCTGTTCTCCCTGATTGATCGGATGCACGCACCGTACAGAGCGCGCTGCACCGGTCTGGGTCAGCTCGATGTCATTCAGGCAATCACCCTGAACATAGGGGCACCGCGGATGAAACCGGCACCCCTTGGGCATCCTGTCGATGGGCGGCGTCATGCCCGGAATCTGGAACAGACGTGCGCCGGGGTCATTGTCCGATGGAATCGAGCGGATCAGCCCTTGCGTATAGGGATGAAGCGGATCATCAAGAACATCATCCAGCGGCCCTTCCTCGACCACGGACCCGGCATACATCACATAGACACGCTGGGTCAGTTCGGCAACCACGGTGAGATCGTGAGTGATCCAGACAAGCGCCGTGCCGCGTTCCTTGCAAAGCTTTTGCATCTCGGCGATGATCTGGGCCTGAATGGTCACATCAAGCGCCGTGGTCGGCTCATCGGCGATGATCAAATCAGGATTATTGAGCATGGCAATGGCGATGGCAACGCGCTGGCGCATACCACCGGAGAATTGATGCGGATAGGCATAGAGCCGCTCTTCGGGATCGGGAATCCCCACCATACCCAGTGCGTCGCGACAGCGATTGCGGGCAACCGTCTTGTCAATGCGCGGATCGTGGGCGGTAATGGCCTCGATCATCTGGGTATCGATCCTGAGCACCGGATTAAGGGTCATCATCGGATCCTGAAAGATCATCGCCATGCGGTCGCCCCGCAAAGCCCGCAACCGCTTGGCAGACACCTTGCGCAGATCCTCGCCATTGAGCAGGATTTCGCCTTTTGATACCCGGCCCGGCCGATCGATGAGGCCCATGATAGACAGGCCTGTCACCGACTTGCCGGACCCGGATTCGCCCACCAAACCTACAATTTCACCCGGCCTGATGGCCAGATTGACGTTGCGCACGGCAGCAACGGCTCCCTTGTCGCCGTCAAATACGGTCTCAAGGCCGCGCAATTCAAGCGTATAGTCAGATCGGCTGGTCATACTACTGGTCATGATCTAGTCCTTGAATTTCGGATTGAGCACATCGCGCAGGCGGTCGCCAACTAGGTTGATACCGACGATCAGCAACAGCAAGGCCACACCGGGGAAGACCGAAATCCACCAGTCACCAGAGAGCATATATTTGTTGCCGTTCGAGATGAGCAGACCAAGGGATGGTTCCGTCACCGGCAACCCGATGCCCAGAAAGGACAATGTCGCTTCCAGACTGACCGCATAGGCCACCCGCATGGTGGCAACAACGATCAGCGGCGGCAGGCAGTTTGGCAGGATATGGTTGATCGTCACCATGCGCGAGGGCAATGCCAGACAGCGGGCGGCATCCACATAGGTCCGCCCCCGTTCCACAAGGGCCGAGCCACGCACGGTTCTTGCATAATAGGCCCATTGGGTGACCACCAGCGCAATAATGATCTTGTCAACGCCCTGCCCCAGAATGGCCAGCAGGATGAGCGCGACCAGAATGGGCGGAAAACTGAGCTGAATGTCGACCAGGCGCATGACAAGCGTGTCGATACGGCCACCGAAATAGGCACTGACGAGCCCCAAGACCGAGCCGATCACCAGAGCGATGCCTGCGGAGGCTATGCCAACGAAGATACTGGTCCGAAGGCCATAGAGAATGGCACTGAAAAGATCGCGCCCCTGATCGTCCGTTCCCAACCAATAGGTCAGGCCCGAGAAGCTCTCAGATCCCGGCGGCAAGCGGTTATCCAGAATATCCAGCACAGCCAGATCATAGGGGTTTTGCGGCGCAATCCAGTGGGCGAACAGAGCCGCCAGAAGCATCACCACCACAATCACCGTGCCCACGAGCCCCAAAGGGTCCGTCAAGACGCGCTTGATGGCACTGCGAATGGGACGTGCCGGTGGTTCGGGCGGGAAGCTGTTGGCCGCAGCAATCTGCGCGGCAAGCTCGTCGGACCGGCCCGATGCGTTCATATTGCTGGTCAGATCGGTCATTCTGATCCCCCATCGATTTTGACGCGCGGATCAACGAGCGTATAGGTCAGGTCCACGATCAGGTTGATCACTGTAAACATGAGCACCGTGATCATCAGATAGGCCAGAATAACCGGCCGATCGAGCGTCGTGATGGCGTCGATGATCAACTTGCCCATACCCGGCCATGAGAAGATAGTCTCTGTCACCACGGCAAAGGCAATGAGCGCCCCCAGTTCCAGACCGATGACGGTGATGAGCGGAATGAGCGTGTTCTTGAGCACATGCAGGAAGACAATCCGCCATTCGCTGACGCCCTTGGCACGCGCAAAACGCACATATTCAGACTGAAGCGCTTCGGATACCCCTGCACGGGTAAGGCGAATGACAAGAGAAATCTTGAACAGGGCCAGATTGAGAGCGGGCAGAAAGAGATGAGACAGGCCATCGGTAGTGAATATGCTCAGAGGCACGCCCAGAACATCAACCGTTTCGCCACGCCCGGAAGCTGGCAGGATATCAAGCTTGACGGCAAACAACAGGATCATCATCAACCCGACCCAGAATGTGGGCAGGGAAAAGCCGAGGATGGAAAAGGCCATGATGCCGCGAGATTCAGGCTTTGACGGGCGCAGGCCGGCGACCACACCGAGCGGGATGCCGAATACCAGGCCAAGAAACAAGGCGCTGAAGGCCAGTTCAAGAGTGGCGGGCATGCGCTCGAAAATGAGCCCCAATGCAGGGCGGTTATAGAGAAAGGAGTTTCCCAGATCGCCCGACAATGCACCTTTGAGGAAGTGCCAATATTGCACCCAGACCGGCTGATCCAGCCCCATACGCACGATCAGCTCGGCGCGCTCCTGAGGCGTTGCCGATGCGGAGATCATGACATCCACCGGGTTGCCGACCAGATACACGCCAACAAAGACGAGGATCGACATCACCAGCAAGGTGAGAAGGGTCTGTCCGCCACGGCGAAGAAGATAGGCTGTCATTGCAGGTCTTCCTCCCTGTTTGTTTGATTGTGATGGTCACACGCGGCGACCCCGTTTGCCCCATGTGCGAGCGCTTTCAGGCGATCCAGAAACAGCGCCAGCACCGCGTCGCGCTTGACGCTTTCAACGATGCGGTGGGGCAAGGAAATAGCCTCTGCATCACCTGATTTTTGCAACAATCGGCTGGTATGACCAGCCCGTTCTGACCCTGTGGCCACAGAAACACATGCGTTTCGCCATGTGAACAACGCGTCCGCCACCAGCCAGACAATGGGTAGAAGATCATGAACCGGCCCGCCAGGGCCACCATAGAGCGCCGGATTTTCGCGATCACTGGCCCGAAAGAGCCTTGAAAAGACCTGCCCGATCACCCCTACTTCTCTTTCCATCTGCTCAAGATCTTCCTGTGTCAATCGGCATTGCCATGTCACATCCAGAGGAAAGAGGACAAGAGGGATACCGCTTTCGCACACGATACGCGCGGCATGCGGGTCACTCAGCATGTTCATCTCGGCAAAGGGTGCCCGATTGCCCAGGGCTTTGAACGCGCCCCCCATGGCGACGATGCTTTCGATCCCTGCCTGACAGTGAGCCTTGCCAGCAAGCATCATGGCTAGAGCCACATCCGTCATCGGTCCGGTTACGGCAATGATCAACGGGTCTTGCTTATGGGCAGCATGGCGTATGGCATCGGCCATGGCCTCGGCGGCGCTACGCTCGGGCGTAACGGCGGCAGGCTCAAAGGCTGGCAACCAGTCTTCGAGATCCTTGAGATTCTCGCGGAAAGAGCCGAGGGCCTTGTGTACACCAAAAATCTGGTCACGCAGCAATGGACCGCGGGAGCCTGCATAACAGGCCACCTTTCGGGACGGGGCGGCCAGCGCACAGGTGAAACGAGCATTCTCCAGAGCGGTTTGCATGGCAACATTGCCAGCCACCGCACCGATGCCAACAAGCTCTATTTCTGTGTCTGCCAGAGCAAACAGAATAGCGGCCATATCATCGATGCCGGGATCTGAAGAGAGGAATATCCTTTTGCTCATCATGTCACCCTGATTGGGAAAGCGATCTGATCCGCTCGCTCAGAATGGAAAAGACGCCGTCTGCATCCACTTTCTGCACGATTTGCGCATCCGGCTTTTCTCCGGTTTGGCCATACCAGTCAGCCACCGTCTGACCATAGCAGAGTTGGCTATCGCATTCGACGAAGACCTTTGCGCGCTCGGTCTGGAACAAATGTGGCGCAACCAGATAGACGGTGACCAAAGGATCATGCATGGGGCCGCCATCCGAGCCATACCGGTGCGGATCATTGCGCGCCCAGCCGCTCAAAAGCTGATAGGTTGCCGCCAGCGGAGACCCATCCTCTCCCCCTTCAAACCAGGAGATCCGCTCTGAAGAAGTCATCGCCTGATGGGTAGCATCAAGCGGCAGCGCCACATAGTCGAGGCCCGCAGAATAAACGATGCTAGCAGCATGCGGATCTGCCAGCATGTTAAATTCCGAGGTCAGGGTGCGATTGCCCGCAATCCTGTAGGCACCGCCCATTGAGACGACGCATTCAATGGCCGACAGCAGCTGAGGATACAGCTTGACAAGAAGGGCCAGATTGGTCATTGGCCCCAGCGTGCAGATGGTCAGCTTTTCGCTATTGGCTTTGGCTGCACGTAACAGCTCTGCCATTTTTTCCACTGCATGCTGGGGCGCTGGTTTAACAACGGGATCTGGCAAGACCAGCTTGCCCAGTCCACCCGTACCGTGGAACTTGCCAAAGATCGGCTCACCGAGCATCGGACCTTCGCAACCGGCGTGAACGGGAATATCCGTTCTGCCTGCAAGCGCCAGTATTTTCAGTGCATTTTTTGTGCAGGTTTCAAGCGGCACGTTACCGCAAACTGTGGTGATCGCTTTTATATCCAACTCGGGAGACCCAAGCGCGAAAAGGATCGCCAATGTATCATCAACACCGGGGTCGCAATCGATGATAACTGGTTTCTTGATAGTCGGGGATGCCTTCGCAGACATGGCATAGTCTTTCTATTAAGGCGAAGCGGTGACTGAACGTCATCGCTTCGCCTTTGGCTCTTAGGGTCTTACTGCGGGGAATTATTAGTTTGCTGAATGGACGTTGGCTGCCAGTGTGTAGCCGTCCGTTCTGCCATTATAGGTCAAGCCGTTTTCCAGTCCCCATGTATGCGCCAGATAGAAGACAGGGATTACCCCCATATCATCCATGGCGATTTTCATGGCTTCCTGAAGTGCCTTGTTCCGCGCATCGGCATCAAGAAGGCTGCGGCCACGCTGGAGCGCTTCATCAAAGGCCTTGGAGCTGTAGCGGCCGCGGTTTCCGCGTCCGGCATTGTCGCCATAGGTCTCAAGCAGAGGCCCCAGAACGCCGGATGCTTCGCCGGTTTCAACGGCTGCGCCACCCATAATGAAGCTAAATTCCAGCGCCGAGGCACGGGAAAAATAGACGCTTTTTGGCAGGGTGACGATGTCTGTGTTGATGCCAACGCGGGTGAACATCTGTCCAATGGCCTGTGCAACAAGGCTATCGTTGGGATAGCGATCATTGGAGGCATGGAAAGTCAAATCGAAGCCATTGGGATAGCCCGCTTCTGCGAACAATTCCTTGGCTTTCTTGGGATCATAGGGATCCGGTTTCAGGCTGTCGACATAACCGACATAGCCTTCGGGCACCAACTGGCCTGCTGGCACGCCTTGCTTGTCCATGATGCGGTCGATGATCGCCTGACGATTGATGGCCAGCGACAGACCATGGCGAACGCGTACATCCTTGAGCGGGTTCGTCCCGTCTGGTCCCTTGGCAAAGGGCGAGTCGTCCCGATCCTGATCCATATGCAGATACATGACGCGGTTGGAGCTGCTGCTGACAATACCAACGCCGTCTTTGGCTTCCAGCGTTCCGATATCGGCAGGTGGCACCTGCTCGATCATGTCAACATCGCCAGAGAGCAGCGAAGCAACACGGGCGGACGGGTTTGAAAAGACCTTGTAGGTCACGTTGTCCCACTCCGGTGCAGAGCCCCAATAGTTATCATTGCGCGCCAATTCGATGGTGCTGTCTGGTATCCAGCTAACGAACTTGAACGGGCCGGTTCCAATCACGCCCTTGCCGGTATTCAGCTCGGAACTTGGGGTTTCCCCTTCTTCTGATGGCAGAATGGCAATGCGTGAGAGGTTGTTGGGTAGCAGCGGCATCGCCGTGTCGGTCTTGAATTCGACCGTGAGCGGATCAATGGCTGTCACCGATTTGATGCCTTTTACATAAGGCATGAAAGAGCTTGGGCTGTTTTCAGAGGCCAGTTTCACCCGTGCAATCGACGCCACAACGTCTTTGGCATCAAAGTCTGATCCATCGTGAAATTTTACGTCTTCGCGTAATTTAAACTGCCAAGTCGTGTCATCAACGGCGGTCCATTCGGTCGCAAGCGCTGGTTTGAGCTGCTGGCGGTCGTCCTGATTGACCAGTCCATCGAAGATATTGCGTGCCATGGCGCTGTTGGTGCCGATGACATAGAACTGGGGATCCATTGATGTTGGTGAGCCAGCGATCCCGATTTTCAAATCAGCGGCCAAAGCTGCAGGGGCAGAGAAACAGGCTGCCATCAATCCTGCAGCGAGGGCCATCGCGACGCATGGTTTCGATACCATATATTTTCCTCCCGAATTTATGTTACAGAGCGCTCCATGGTCTCCAGACTATGTGAGCCTAACGCTGCATAACAACAGAACACAATTCAAATTTTCTTGCCGGTCCATGCCGAAATGTTATATTCTACTTTTTATGCATCATATTCAACAGCGCCAAATCGAGGCCTTTCGGGCGGTCATGATTGCCGGATCAATCAGCGCCGCAGCGGCCAGTCTCAACATCACCCAGCCAGCAGTCAGTCGCCTGATACGCGACCTGGAAGCGGAGATCGGCTTTTCTCTGTTCGATCGCATAAGAGGGCGCCTTGTGGCCCGCTCGCAGGCATCCCAGCTATTTCATGAGGTCGAACGCGTCTTCGTTGGGCTGGATCATATTTCTCGTGTGGCCCAGGATATCAATGCTGCCACCGAGGGATTTATTCGTTTGGGCTCAGTGAGTTCACTCAACAAGCTATGCGCCTCGACTGTTTTGCCTGAAGTCCTCGCCGAACATCCCAAGCTCAGCGTGATTTTCGACACAGAAAGCACTGAACGCGTTCTCGATCTAGTAAGCCTGCGGCACTATGATATCGGCCTCATCTGCAGTGAATATGCGCCAACGGGACTGCATAGTGTTCTGCTTGGAAAAGGCAATGCCGTCGCCGTTGTGGCCGTTGACCACCCCCTTGCTGACAGGGAGCGGATTTCCTTTTCGGAATTGGCAAATGAACGTCTTATACTCCCGGGCAGAACCTCCCCTCTGCGTCTTTCACTGGAAAAAATTATAAAATCTACCGACATCAACACGAACAATTCCATTGAAGCATCTCTGGCCAATGGCTGTCGGTTGGCATCCCGCCGGCTGGGCGTCGCAATAACCGACCCTCTGGTTGCCAAAACGTCATTAGCTGACGTGAAAATTCTTCAGCTCGAACAAGAAATGCCCGTCAGCTACCAATTGGTCCGGCTGGAAAAAGGCAAATCTACAGGCCCTGTTGCGCTGTTTGAAACCAGTTTCATCAGGGCAATCAATCAATTACTAGAGCAGTAGGTCGATCTTCCCCTTGATCTGCCCATCAGAGTGCTATCACAGGTGGCAAGGGTCTATCGGACTGCAAACTTGTGCCCGCCAGACGAATCCAAACAACATCCTGTTGACATTATACTTTAGATAGAGAGAATGACGCCTATCGGTTTCCTTATGGAATGAAAAGGGAATCCGGTGCGAGACAAGCCTATGGCCTGCCGCAAATCCGGAGCTGTCCCCGCAACTGTAAGCGACGAGTATTCCCCGTTATGCCACTGGATCAGAAATGGTTCGGGAAGGAGGGAGGATATGACGACCCGCGAGCCAGGAGACCTGCCGATAGTTTGTTCGATAAACCCGGGCGGGGCGTCCTGGAAGAAGGTGACATGGCACATCACTTGTGTTTGCTGGCAAAGCAAGCCACGATGATCGGGTCCATGCCCGTCTCCATATGCCACGCCGTAACAGGAGCACGGGACTATGCTCGACTTCATCCTCTCTCCCCACCGAACCATCATTCAGGAAAATCGACCTTCCTTTTGCGAGCCGCTGGTAAACAGCACCTATTCGTGGGTCCAACGCCGGTGCAACTAATAGAGCCCCATCTGTAAAACAGATGCCGCTCTCCTGTTTGCGCTGCAGACCGATTATTGGACAGCCTCCATCATCTGATGGGGTCGACTTTTTGCGTCTTGCTGAAAACCAGCACAGACCGTCTGTCCTGCTCCACCCTTCCAATGGAAAGACTCTATGTCCTGGGAAATGATCTTCACTTTCATCGTGCTTGGCGCTGCGGTGATCCTGTTTTTAGCCGATAAATTGCGCCTTGATCTCGTTGCGATCATCGTCATGCTGGCTCTTGGCCTGAGCGGCATTCTCACTCCTGCTGAAATGCTGTCCGGCTTCGGCTCAACCGTCGTGATATTGATCGCAGGTCTGTTCATTGTCGGAGAAGCTTTGGCACAAACCGGCATTTCCTATGCCGTGGGCGATAAGATCGTTCAAATCGCTGGTGATAAGGAATGGAAGCTGATTGTCTTGCTGATGCTGGCGGTTGCTTCGCTTGCTTCCGTCATGAGCGTTACAGGGTCAGGTGCCATCTTCATCCCGATTGCCATTCGTCTGGCCAACCGTGCTTCGATCTCGCCGTCGCGTTTGCTGTTGCCCTTGGCTTATGGCGCGCTTATTGGCGGCATGTTGACCCTCATCGGCACGCCCCCCAACCTTGTAGCCAATGCAGAATTGCAAAAAGCTGGCATGGAGCCATTCAACTTCTTTGTCTTCACACCAATTGGCTTGATCATGTTGGCGATGGCCATTGTGCATATGCTTATCTATGGTCGATTTCTGCTGCCTTCTAAGGATAGCGGCAGCGGGATTACCAACGAGGGCCGCCGAACCCTGCAAAGCCTGCTGCAAAGCTATGCTATTGAAGACAAGATCATTCGCCTTGTCATCAACGCCGATTCCAAACTCATCGGAGAAACGGTCGTAAGTGCAAGATTGCGTCGCGAGGCTGGATTGACTCTCTTTGCTTTGGAGCGAAAAGATAACGAGCGTCGCAAGGTAAACGCCATTCCTGTCGACACCGAAACAATCTTCGAAGCCGGGGATATATTGTTCGGCGTGGTTGATGCTCCCTTGTCCGATGAAGACGCTGCCATGCTCGGCGTTCAGCTGACACAAATCAGCGAACAGGACTACCATCTTTCAGCCCGCGAACTCGGCATGGCCGATCTGGTGATCCCGCAGGAATCCAATCTGGTCGGCCGCACCATCTCTGGCGCCGGCTTCCGCACAAAACATGGCCTGAGCGTGGTTGGAGCCATGCGTCATGGCAAGCCGATCCATGACAGTTTCGGCAACACCAAGCTGGAATTTGGCGACCAGCTGCTTGTCGTCGGAGACTGGGAGCGCATTCGGAAATTGCGTGCCTATCGTGAGAATTTCCTGCTTTTGTCCTTCCCTGAAGAGATGGAAAACTATCTCCCGAGACGCAAATTTGCGCCAGTCGCTCTTGGCATTCTTGCCATCATGCTGGTCCTCATCATCTTCCGCCTGGTTCCAAGCGTAACGGCCGTGGTTCTGGCCGCAACTGCCATGGTTTGTGCCGGATGTGTTTCGCCAAAGCGTGCTTATGAATCGATCAACTGGCCCAGTCTGGTGCTGATTGCGGGCATGATCCCGATGGCAGCAGCGCTGGACAAAACCGGAGGATTGGCTTTGCTCGTGGACAATATCGTAGCCGTGGTCGGGAATAATGCTCCCTATGCCATGTTGATTGCCCTGTTCCTGCTTACATCCATCTTCAGCCAGTTCACCTCAAACACAGCCACAGCTGTGCTGGTTGCACCCGTCGCCTTTCAGGTTGCCGGTATCATGGACGTTCGTCCCGAACCCATGCTCATGAGCGTGGCCATTGCGGCATCAACCGCCTTTTGCACGCCGGTCGCCTCGCCCATCAACACACTCGTCATGGGGCCCGGCAACTATCGCTTCATGGATTATGTGCGCATTGGTGTGCCTTTGCAGATCCTGTCCATTATCGTGGCTGCGCTGATTATTCCTGTCTTTCTGCCATTCTGATAGGTGCAACAAAAACGGGAAGGCCGGTTTTACGAACCGGCCTTTTTCTATCGGCAGGATTGCCAATATAGACGCGTTCCAGTTTTACAGCCAAGGCTTAATTCCGCACATTTTCCCCACTTTTATGATAGACAGGCTCTTTATGGCTTGCAAAAGCCACCAATGTCGCGCCCTAATGCAATTGCAAGTCATTCGCAATTAATCTCTCGCACGGCAGGAGCCTTCGATGCCTCTTTCAAAAACCCATTTCAAGACAGCGGCTCTCACGTCCCTTGTTTCCATTTTATTGCATGCAGGCGCTCCATCCGCGGCCTATGCCGCCGGAAAAATGAAAGTGGTCACGACCTTCACAATTCTTGCGGACATGGCTGCAAATGTCGCCGGAGATACAGCGGACGTCGTGTCGATTACCAAGCCGGGCGCCGAGATTCATGGCTATGAACCAACACCGCAAGACATCGTGCGCGCCCATAATGCAGATCTCATTCTCTGGAACGGGCTTAATCTGGAGCGTTGGTTCGAGCAGTTTGTCAGCCAGCTCGGAGACGTTCCCTCCGCTACCCTGACAGACGGGATTGCCCCTATTTCCATCGCTGAGGGAGACTATGAAGGCAAGCCGAACCCCCATGCATGGATGGGGCTCGATAATGCCCTCGTCTATATCGACAATATCGCCAAGGCCTTCGCTGAGCATGATCCGGAGAATGCGGCCGCTTATGTCCGCAACGCAGCAGCTTACAAGGACCAGTTGCGCAGCACCCTTGAACCTCTACGTGAGATGATCTCGAAGATTCCAGAAGACAAACGCTGGCTTGTCACCTGCGAGGGTGCATTTAGCTATCTCGCCCGCGACTTCCGCATGCAAGAGCTTTATCTCTGGCCGATGAATGCCGATCAGGTCGGCACGCCCAAGCAGGTCAAGAGGGTCATTGACGGCGTCAAGGATCACAATATTCCGGTGGTCTTCTGCGAGAGCACGGTCAACACCTCACCGGCCAAACAGGTGGCGCGCGAAACCGGCAGTCGCTATGGCGGTGAGCTTTATGTCGATTCCCTGAGCGAAGCAGACGGCCCTGTACCGACCTATCTTGACTTGCTCAGAGTTACATCAAGCACCGTTGCCAAAGGACTCTTGGACTGACATGACCTCCAACAATCAAGACGTCGGCAAGGCGGACCGCAACATATCAAGCTCTCTTGAAGGGGAAGGCATTTCGGCGCGCGGCGTCACGGTGACCTACCGCAACGGGCACACAGCACTGCATGATGCTTCCTTTGATATCCCGAAAGGAACGATCACCGCGCTGGTCGGGGTGAATGGATCGGGCAAATCCACCTTGTTCAAGGCTATCATGGGGTTTGTGCCGGTGGCAGCGGGCGCAATTTCCCTTTGGGGCCTCCCCATCAAGCAGGCCTTGAAGCGCAACCTTGTCGCCTATGTGCCGCAGGCCGAGGAAGTTGACTGGGCCTTCCCCGTGCTGGTGGAAGATGTGGTGATGATGGGGCGCTATGGCCATATGGGATTCTTGCGCCGCCCAAAAAAGGCCGATCATGACGCCGTGAATGAAGCACTTGAGCGGGTCAATATGCTGGACTTTCGCAAGCGACAGATTGGCGAGCTTTCCGGCGGACAGCACAAACGCGTGTTTCTGGCAAGAGCGCTGGCGCAGAATGGCAAGGTCATCCTGCTTGACGAACCCTTTACCGGGGTTGATGTCAAAACCGAAGACCAGATCATAGCCCTGTTGCGCTCCTTGCGCGCGGAAGGGCGCGTGATGCTGGTCTCCACCCACAATCTGGGTTCGGTTCCTGAATTCTGCGACCGGACGGTGCTCGTCAAAGGCACCGTGCTAGGCTATGGCCCCACCGAGACAACCTTCACCCGCGCCAATCTGGAACAGGCCTTTGGCGGGGTGCTGCGCCACTTCACTTTGGGAGGAGGTCATCTACACGAGGACTCCGATCAACGGGAAGTCACCATTCTCTCCGATGAC
This sequence comes from uncultured Cohaesibacter sp., assembly GCF_963676485.1. Lineage (NCBI taxonomy): Bacteria > Pseudomonadati > Pseudomonadota > Alphaproteobacteria > Hyphomicrobiales > Cohaesibacteraceae > Cohaesibacter > uncultured Cohaesibacter sp. The sequence continues at coordinate 2,208,345 of NZ_OY781114.1, read as the reverse complement.
GAGCGCCCCTTTGTGCAATATGGCCAGAAGACAATGGTTAGCGAGGAGGACAAATGATGGAGATCCTTCTAGAGCCCTTCGACTATAACTATATGACCAACGCCATGTGGGTCTCGGCGCTGGTCGGCTGTGTCTGCGCCTTCCTGTCGGCCTTTCTCATGCTCAAGGGCTGGTCACTGATCGGGGACGCCCTGTCCCATTCGGTCGTACCAGGCGTGGCCGGAGCCTATATGCTCGGGCTGCCCTTTGCGCTCGGCGCCTTCATTGCGGGGGGCCTTGCGGCGGGCAGCATGTTGTTTCTCTCCGAACGCTCCGGCCTCAAGATCGACGTGATCATCGGGCTGATTTTTACATCCTTCTTCGGCCTTGGCCTGTTCATGATTTCCATCAACCCGATGGCCATCAGCATTCAGACCATCACCATGGGCAACATTCTTGCCATTACGCCACAAGATACCCTGCAACTCGCGCTCATTGGCTTCATTTCTTTGATCATTCTGACAGCCAAATGGAAGGATCTGATGGTCACCTTCTTTGACGAGAGCCACGCCCGCACTATCGGCCTCAATCCACCGCTGCTCAAGGCGATCTTCTTTGTGCTGCTCTCGGCTTCGGTGGTGGCAGCGATGCAAACGGTCGGGGCTTTCCTCGTGATCGCCATGGTCGTCACACCCGGCGCGACAGCCTATCTCTTCTGCGACCGGTTCCCGCGGCTCATCATCACCGCAATCGTCATCGGGGCACTGACTGGCTTTCTAGGGGCCTATATCAGCTATTTTCTGGATGGTGCCACCGGTGGAGTGATCGTGACCCTGCAAACGCTGATCTTCCTGATCGCCTTTCTGGTTGCTCCCAAGCATGGGTTGCTGGCGGCCAAGCGCAAAGCCAAAAAGGCTCTTGTGATAAAGAATGCGCCCATCACACCTGAGCGGAAGGAAATCAGATATGAGCCTTGATGCCCTGCTTCTGCCCTTCCAGTTCGGCTTCATGCAGAATGCCTTCCTCATTGCGATGATCGTTTCTGTGCCAACAGCCCTTTTATCCTGCTTTCTGGTGCTCAAGGGCTGGGCCTTGATGGGTGATTCCGTCAGCCATGCCATTCTACCCGGCATCGTTCTGGCCTATATCTTCGGCTTTCCGCTGTTGATAGGCGCCTTTGGCGCTGGCATGGTTTGTGCACTCTCCACCGGTTATCTATCGGCCAACAGCCGCATCAAGCATGATACGGTCATGGGCGTTGTCTTTTCGGGCATGTTTGCGGTGGGCATCGTGCTTTATGTTTCGATCCATACCAACGTGCATCTTGATCACGTCCTGTTTGGCAACATGCTCGGCGTGAATCAAAGCGATTTGCTCAATGCCGGTGTCATTTCCCTGATCGTTGCGGTCTGCTTGCTCGTCAAATGGAAAGACCTGTTGCTGCACAGCTTCGATCCGGCACAGGCCCGTGTCTCGGGACTTTCGGTCAATCTCTTGCATTATGGCTTGCTGACCCTGCTTTCCCTCACCATCGTTGCCACGCTTTCGGCGGCAGGGCTTATTCTGGCCATTGGCCTACTCATAGCGCCGGGGGCCATCGCCCTCCTCTTGGTGCGCAAATTCAGCACAATGCTCTGGGTCGCAGTTGCCGTTTGCATGGGGTCAATGCTCGCAGGCACCTATTTGTGCTTTTTCCTTGATAGCGCCCCGGCCCCAACCATCATTCTCATTCTGACGGCCCTGTTTCTTGTCGCATTTGCTCGCAAGATCATCCTTGTCAAAGCCACCTCACGGCAAGCCTTCGCAGGACAGCCCAAAAGCTAAGCGTGATTATTGCCCGCGCTTACCGACAGCACCAACAACGGTCAAGATTATAAAGGGAGAACAAACACTAAATAGGAAAATGGCGGAGAGAGAGGCAGCCATAGGCGTTTCCGTCAAGATTTGTTGGCGTCCATTTTTATCATTGTTTTCATTCACTTAATTTTCCTCCTTGCTCCACAGCGCTCCGCCAATATACTGCTCCATACGCGTCGAATTGGGGGAAGGATTGTGGGGAGAAAATGTTAGGATCCAAACTTTCAGCGGTGTTTGTCCGCTCCGTCAAAGAGCCCGGAAAATACCACGACAAATCCGGTACTGGCCTCTTTCTCCGCGTTGATAAAAGCGGTGCTAAATTCTGGATCCAGCGCATTACCATTCATGGAAAAAGACGCGAGTTGGGGTTGGGCAGCTTTCCTTTGGTGACCTTGGCTGAAGCAAGGGACAAGGCCTTCGAGAATAAACGCAACGTTTATAATGGTGGAGATCCACTGGCTGACAAACAGGCCAAGAAAGGCACGATCACCTTTTCGGATGCCGTTGGCAAATATCTCGCCGCCAAGGAGAAGGAATTCCGTAACGACAAGCACAAGAAGCAATGGCGCTCGACCCTGGAGAGCTATGCGGTTCCGGTTCTAGGCAAAATGGATGTCAAATCCATTCGATTGCCTGATGTCCTTCGCGTGCTTGAACCCATCTGGGAAGAAAAGACTGAGACAGCCTCTCGCCTTAGAGGGCGCATTGAAAGCGTTTTGTCCTGGGCGACCGTTGCCGGATATCGAGAAGGCGAGAATCCTGCTCGTTGGAAGGGCAACCTATCCGAGATCCTGCCAAAGCCTTCCAAGGTCGCAAAGACCGGCAATCAACCTGCTATTGCTCTGGCAGACATTCCCTCATGGTGGGATGCTCTTCAACATCGGCAAGGCATGGCGGCCTCGGCTCTTCAGTTTCTATCCCTGACGCTTGCACGGTCTGGTGAAGTACGAGGCGCTACTTGGGATGAGATTGATCTGAAGGCCAAAGATGGTCCTGTCTGGATCATTCCTGCAACCCGCATGAAGGCAGCTAAAGAGCATCGTGTACCTCTACCAGATGCAGCGGCAAAGCTTGTGAAGAGCTTACCGACGATGGAAAACTCTCCTTATGTTTTTTTCGCGCCTAAGGGTGGGCAAATGTCCGACATGTCGCTTTCAGCCGTCATGCGTCGCATGCATCAGGCAGAAACAGAGAAGGGTAAGACAGGTTGGCTAGATCCACGTTCAAAACGCCCAGCCGTGCCCCACGGTCTACGCTCCAGCTTCAGGGACTGGGCAGCAGAAAGGGGCTATGAGCGCGACTTGGCAGAGATCAGCCTTGCCCACAAAGTCGGCTCTGAGGTTGAACGCGCGTATCGCCGCTCAGATATGTTGCAAAGACGTCGCGCCGTGCTGCATGCATGGTCTCAGTTTCTAATGGGCAAAGAGATTTCCGGCGATGTCGTGCCTCTCAGAAGCCCTACCAATTCACATTGATTTTATAAGAGCTATCCTGAGCAGATATCAGATAAACAGCAGATAATGCTGCAACTTCGAAATTTTTGGGGTTTCTCACCTTTCTTAACACAGACTATTTAATCACATAAATTCAGTATATTAATTACATTTCATTACCAATGATATACATAGACTTTCCCAAAATCAGAAATTTCCTGGGACTTATCAACCAACTCAAATCATCCACTACCGTTTTCCTGGTTACACAATAAACCATGGAGATACGGTTATGGCCGAAAAGTTCCTACGTCTACCAGATGTCGAAATACGAGTGGGTCTACGCAGAAGCGCGATTTATGAAGCAATGAAGGAAAACCGGTTCCCCAAACCGGTCAAGCTAGGCATCAGGGCAGTGGCCTGGGCAGAAAGCGAGATCCTTTCTTGGCAACAGGCTCAAATCGCCAAACGCGATGAAAGTGCCGATAGCAGGAAGGGATGATCCAATGCCGAAACCGCGAAAGGAAACCAAATCCGAACATTGGACGAAGCTGATCCGCTCGATGATGGAGGAACCCGCCTGGCGGGCCCTTTCTCCCACGGCACAAGCGCTTTACCCTTGGCTAAAGCTCGAATGGCGCGGCCCGAACAATAATAACAACGGGCGCATTTGCTTGAGCGTTCGACAGGCAGCTCAGAGACTTGGTGTTAGCGACAACACGGCAGCAAAAGCTTTTCATGATCTGCAAGCCAAGGGCTTTATCGTTCAAACAGAAACACCATGCCTTGGTGTCAATGGAGCAGCTCGCGGCGCGATGTATGAGCTAACAGAACTCACGTGCAACAAGCAGGATAGCCCAGCAGGGCGAAAACTCTACAAAACGTGGTCAAAAGGCTCTGATTTTCCCATCAAGATAGCTAGAGCCAACAACCCGCAAGGCAGAAACGGGAAAACAAAATCCCATCGCAAAATTGAAGACGTCTCATCTTCAAATTGGTGACGTTGATCATTTCCACGTCCTTTAACTGAAGACAGGCGATCTCAAAACTGATGACGTTCAGGGCCGGAATTGCGCCTCAAACGTCATCATTTTCGAGACATCCTTAATTACCATACTATCAGGAATAAAAGAGCGGGAACTCAGAGATATCTAGAGGGAGGGGGGACACCAAATCTTCACGGCTCACTAACTTACGGACCGGCGGGGTAGTCGCATTTTTACGAGGCCAGAATTGAGAAGGAAAAACCCAACTCAGCTCTGGCAAGTGTTTTGAATTCCACCAAAATCGGCTTTTTTTTCACGCCTAGATTGAATTCATGAACAAATGCGTGGTAGATTGTCCGCAAATTCAATAGGTAACGATAACTTGGAATTATCTATGCCCAACTCGAAGATCGAAGGTTCAGAGGCAAAGAGCCTGCCAAAAGCGGGCGATCCGATTTCAAAGCCGGATGCTGCCAAGCAAGTTCTTCTCTCGAGAGCGGACTTGAGTTATCAGTTTTTTGATGGAGTGCAGATCGACAATGTAGTTGCGCGCCAATCCCTGTTTCACGGCGCACTCTTTCGCAATTGCAAAATCTCAGACGCCGATTTTTCTCGAAGTGACTTCGAAGGCGCGCGCTTCGAAAATTGTGAATTATGCAATGTGTCGTTCGAGACCGCAGATGTTCGGTCCACCAAGTTTGCGAGAACTAGGCTTGTGTCCTGCACTCTTCGTTCGTCCGTTTGCTCTGATAATGTTTTTCGAGAGTGCGTTATCGAAGATTGCGATTTGGAAGAGGCCGCTATTCAACGATCAACGTTCCATCAGTGTGATCTCCGGTTGCTAAAAAACCGAAAATCAACATGGCTTCAATCGACCTTCAGAGGGTCTCGATTGGCAAGTTTATCATTCTCAGATTGCACGGCGAGCTACACGATCTTTGATGAATGCAGCTTTCGGGACGTTACTATAAATGCCGATGCTCTCGGAATATCGTTTGGCTTGACTGAGACCAATCTCAATGAGCTTCAGTTCGGCTTTTTGGGGCAATCCTACGGCGCTGGCGTTACGCCGGGGCTGGATCAATTTTTGAAGCAGTACAGAGATCGGAATTGGCTGTTTCATGCCAACATGCTGGCACTCAACTTTAGGCCTTCTATAAGATTGCCGGCGTTCATCGCATTAGTCGATGAGTTATCGAGCCAGGCAAGGCGCAGTGCTGGATTGAAGAGAGATGATGTTGAGTTTTATTTCCGGGTAATGGGTCATTTACAGACGCGACAAGAACTCCCTTTCGCGGCGGCGATTTATGCACACGATGAGTTCTCCAAGCTACGAGAGGATATTGAAGAGTCCGCAGACGAATTACCAACAATTGAATATGGTCTGCAACAGGCTCTTTATTTAGCATCCAAAATGCACGACCGTCTCCTGGAGGCCACGTTGCCCATCGTCAGATCAAACCCCAGCCACCTCATCGAAGCAACATTGACCTACCGGGAAAGGCCGCAGATTTCGACCTTGGGCTATCTCGAGACTGTCCAAGCTATATCCTCAGTGCAGGATAATAAACCAAGGCTATTGGAAGCCCGTCAGGGCTCTTGGATTGAAATAATTCAAATCAGTCTTAGCAGCCTATTTGCCCTCTACGTTGCTTTGTATTTAGTAAATGGATGTTTAGCACAGCTGACCATGGTTCGCGCTAGAACCAAGAAGCTTTTGGCAAAACGTTTGCCGAATAAGTTTCTGAGAGCAGCTTCGGATCCGTCGCACGAACTGCCCAAACCCTATCAAGACATCCTGACAAAGCTTCTGATATCACAGATTTCTGGAGACGCTCATATTAGAGATGCGCTGGCCGCATTAAAACACAACGATGTCGAGGGCATGCTGATTGATGTGAAAGAGCTCAGCACTTAGCTGACAGCCATCGACAAAGTCGAACATATGCCCCGCGCGCCTCCTTGTTGAATGCGGCGAGGTTTACCCTGAAAGATAGACCAGTGCTAGGGTCCAAATCGTTCCTGATGCCTGGGATGAAAGATGTTCCGGTTGAGAAGGTTGCCTCTCTAAGGAACGATGATTCCAAGCCGAGTTCAGTTGAGAGTTTGGGAAAGTAGACACTCCGAAAATACCCGAGTGCGTTTTGATCCAAGACTGCAAGAGGAATGGCATTCGTGAGTGCGATAAACTCCGATGTCTGCTCATGAATAGCTGATTCAAATTGAACTCGGTACGATTCAAATCCATTGTTCAAAAAGTGGTCAATTGCTTGATGGCTGGATTGGGGAAGACATCCTAGCCAAACATCACTCCAGTGTTCGAAGTGCTCGAGTTGGGACTGCTCGACGATAGAAACAGCAAACTTGTATGCGTTTACACAGACGCTCTTATGTGGGGCTGCTAGGATTGTCGTCTTCGCATTCGGGACGAGACTTGGCCCGACGTACTGGCTCGGTGAGGCGAGACACTCATCGACGACGAAAAACTTATCTTTTTGGGTCCATGCCTCATGTAGTTGGATCAGCTCCTCAGGGTCGATGTACACACCGGTGCCGTAGATTGGATTAGTAATCCAGACGCCGTCATAGTCTGATACGCCGGATTTTCCTGGCGCTCTATATCCGTTATTGTCACGAACAAAGTGTTGCGTATCAAATTTAATCCCCATTGCTTCCAGGCAATGCGGAACGGTGAAATATCGCGGCCCCAAAATAAGGATCTTCTTAGCGCCGGATGCTCTCAACCAATTGCAGGTCATGGCAATGCTGGCCGAGCCTGAGTGTGAGACGAGGCTTCTCCATCGGCTATGGGAATACCCTAGCGCCCTTCGAAGATCCGCGCTGTCGCCGAGAGTATATGAGAATATGTAGTTTCTTCCCGCCCCCTTGGGTTCAGGCATCGTTGCGAGCAAATTAGCTTGAATAACATCCGTAGAGGGATCCCATGTCGAAACGTTGATAGGCCTGTGGCCAAACTCAGATTGATAGTCCGTTTGGATCTGTTCGATCTGGTCGAGGAGTTGAAGTTCCTTTATGTGACCGCTGGGAGGCAAGAAAGATAATTCCAAGTTATCGTTACCTCGGATCGATTTGCCCCAAAGTGTCAGCTCGAGAGACTGCCTGAATAAGCGAATTATCTGATACGCGCGTATAGATTTCAGTGGTTGCAATCGAGGCGTGCCCAAGCAGACGCTGGACTATTCTGATGTCGATCCCCTCTTCAATCAGCAGAGTCGCGGCGGAATGGCGGAAACGATGTGGCGTCAGTACTTCACCGAGCGATAATCCAGCGGAAAGGCTTTTGAGGCGCTTTCGAAAAGCCGCTTCTGACAAACGTGCGCCCCTTACATTCAGAAACAAGTACGCTTCCTGCTGGTCAGCTTGCTGTCTCTGTGTGCAATGGTGCTTTAGATCAGACAAAAGCTGTTTATTCGTTACATAAACCGAGCGTTCTCTGTTTCCCTTCCCAATAACGCGGATCCGCGAACAATCTGTCGACAAATCTCTGATTCTGATATGGGTGAGTTCCCCGACCCGGAGACCCGTGACAATCAACAGCCTGATTGCTAGCACGGTTACAAATTCTGAAGAATGGCCCAGTGCTTCTGTGCGACTTTGAGCTCTCGGAAGATGTCTTAGTTCGGATACGAACAGTTGTCGGAGAGTATCTCTGTCAATAGGTCTGGGAAGCCTTTTCGGCACCTTGAGGTCTAGCTCCAGCCCATCAAAAGGTGTTGGCCCATCCTGTACAGACTTGGACGCCCACTTAAAGAATTTCTTCAAACAAACCATTCTTCGACGCACCGTGGCTGGTGCCAAGGCCTGTCGCGATCGCAGATCGTTCATATAGTCGAGAATGCAATCACTCTGTATCGGCTGCGTCCCGGTGCGAGCAAGAAACTTGGCGAACGCTCGCAGATCCTGTCGGTAGCTCAAAATCGTATTGTCACTAAGGTACTGTTGAGTACGGCAGAACTCCAGGAAGTCTTCAATATGGGTCGCGAATTCAAAATTCATTTTTGGACATATCCCTCAAGCCTCCGAACTTGGCTTTTACTCTTCTATGTCCAATAGACGACACTTCCTAAGCCAACCTTTCAAATCAGGAGGAAGTTGGTTCGAATTTTGAAAAATTTTCCAATAAACACAATCATTTATATCCATCCAGAAAAAACACCTTCAATGGACGAACATTTCTATTTTAGAGGGAATTCTTAATTTTTGGTTGTAGTTTCAACGAGGCGAAACTAGAGTGATGCCATTGTCTGAAATAGTTATGATAACTGGAAATTATTGATCGTGGATGGTGAAACTGGACGATTTTTTAGATCTGAAGATGGCTGGCCTTTTGTCCTTAGAGAGCAGGAGCTGGAAGAAGCAATTTCTTTTCTCGATGTTGGTGGATCAAGTCGATCAAGAGTCCTTAAATTGCTCGGGACTTCTGGAGTTGGGAAGAGTTTTTTTGCTCGGGAACTGCTGGTTCGGATTGCCCAAGCAAACAGAGACGTTATAACACTATACCTCGATACGCCTCCTTCTGATCTCGAAGCATCAAGAATAATCGAGAAACTGGGAAGGCTCCTCAGCAAAGAGAGCGCTGCGACGCGACAGCATCCTATTAGTCTGTCCAGAAAAATGGCTTCCAAACTGAAGCAAAGAAAGCTGCTGTTTAACGTGTCCTTTCTTGGCTATCTTTACGGAGTATTTCGTGACTTAGTTGCACAAATCCCGATAGCTGGCCCATTTGTCAAAGCTATCCTGCCTGTGAAACTTCCGACCAGGGCTAAACCGATCCAGGGAGATGCGGCTCTTTTTTTGCACTGTCTTGAATTGTCACATAGTCACCCAGTAGTTTTAGCGCTCGACAATATCCAATTTTTACCATCAAGCGTCTTGGAAATACTGGATCAGGCGTTTGAAATGGCTGGTGCAAAGTTGCGTCTAATCGTCCTCGAGCGAACCAATCATGACACCCCTCAAGATTGGCAGCCTCAGATTGCAAATGCCATTTCACATGATATTGCTTTGAAGGAAGTTTCAGAGTCAGACACTCTAGTCATTGTAGAAACAGTGCTACCAAATCATGAGGATCCGACAGGTTTGGCCAACAGCCTTTACCGACGCAGCGAAGGCAACCTCAAGGCAATCTGGTTTCAGCTCAAATTTATATGTGACAGGTTTGAACTGGGGGATGAGCTTGCCGTTCAAAGTGGAACATACGAAAATGTAGTGAGATCACTTCCTCCGCTTGATCAGTTCATTCTTCGGACTATCGTTATTCTACTCGGCGGCTTATCAGTAGTTCACCTTATAGAACTTTTGAAAGCTGCAAATCTTGGTGCTGATCCCAATCAGATTTCGTGGGCCATCAATGATATGATGGCAATGGGATTGCTTGTTCTCAATTCAGAAACCCATGACAAGATTAGAGTGGAGCATGAAAGAGTCGCCAGTGTTGTCACTGATTTGACGCCAGAAGAAGAAAAGCTGGAATTGCGTGAACAGATAGTCCAATCAATTGTTCGGCTCCTGGCAAGCAAGCAATTGGCCGAAGAGGATGTGCTCTACGATCGACTGATAGGAAGTACTCATGAAAGTGAAGTAAGAGCCAGTCCCCAAATTCAGGCCCATATCGTGAATTTTATTCACACCAAGCAGGACCAGGAACAGTTTGCATATCTTTCAACGTTGGGCCGTGACACCGTTTGTTGGGACATCGTAGACATTCTCCCTTCGTCAACAATCGCTATTTTATTGAATGCCATTCAGCGATGTGCGCTCTTTGGATTTGGCCTGATCCTTGCTGAAAAGTGTAAGAAAGTCGAAGCACATCGTGCTCTCTCAAATCTTTACGAAGCAAAGTATCTGGTTCAACTTTTCCGGTACGAGATCGCTCAAGACAGTTTAAAGGAAGCGAAAAGTGGCCCTGAACGAGATCTTGTTAGCTTCAACATCCTTATCAATCTAAACAAAAACGATGAAGCAACAGACATTGCGCAAAGAGTCTATTCGAAGGCTCTACGAGAAACCTGTTCTGAATTCGAATACGCAATCTTGAGAAGCGCAGGCCATCTGTTTTGTCAAGCAGAGGCGAGTGAAATGCTGCAAGTTTCTGTTTCTGGCTTTCAGAAGCTGGGAAGTGACTTCGGGACTGCAACGACGTTGAGTAATCTCGCAATTGTAGAGATGCTTCAGGGGCAAACCTCTAAAGCAGAGAAGCATCTCAAGCAAGCGTGTGACGGTCTCCAGACTCTATTGTCCAGTGAGATCTATCAACCTCTTGTCAATCTGAGTGCTCTGGCTCTAATGAGACAAGATTTCGTTGAAGCTGCCGAGTTCTTAAAATTGGCAAGAGATGATGCTCCGCGCACTTTGGCAATGGACGCCCTAATGTTTGATTACAATGGCCTCGCCCTAGCTATTTTGACTGGCAAAATTTCAGGCAAAAATGCTTGCCAGACATGTCTAAAGATCCATCATAAAGCTCAAAAAACTAAGGATATTCGATTTATCGAAACGCTCGGCTGGTTCTCCAATGAATTGGCAGTGCACTTCGATTCCGGCAAGAACGTCCAATTTTCCGACGAGATCATGGCCCGGGTTCTGAATCCCAAATTGGCTGGATTGGAATTGTTTCTTTCGACGAGTAAATTGGGTCCAGAAATGAGAGTTCCCTATATCCTGTCCCCACATTGGCGATACTAGATTTGCTCAAAAGTAGGCTGGTTGAGGGTACTTTTGCAGGATTTGGCTCACTATATCGGATAAGTCCGCTTTGTCTTCAATAACATCACATATCCAGTTTCCCAGTAGCTCGAGATCCTCTTGGTTCACACCCAGGATGGCCAGATTAGTTGCACCTATCCGCAAGCCGGATGAGACGCTTGGCCCGCGTTGATCACCAGGAACTTGGTTTTTGTTTAAGAGGACATGATGGCTTTCAAAGCGCTTTTCAAATTCAGCCCCTGTTGCTTTATATTCCCTCAAATCCAGCAGTAGAATATGACTGTCAGTTCCATCAGTGACGAGCTTGATGCCACGCCTTGTCATAATGCGTGCCAAAAGCTGCGAAATCGCAACAATCCGGTCCGCAAAAGAGGAGATGCTGTGGTTTTGCCATTCGCAGAGTGTCGCATATTTAGCGAGTAGACAAGGTTCGTTGGCTCCCCCTTGTGTTCCAGGAAAGATAGACCTGCAAATGGCGTCGTGAAAGTTCTCCCGATATAACACAGTACCTGAATTGGGCCCTCTAAGATTTTTCACCATGTTAAAGGTTGCAAAATCACAATAAGGCAGAGCATTGGTATGCAAACCTGCCATTATAAATGGAGATGTATGCGAAATATCCGCATGCAGAAGCGCACCAACTTTTTGGGCAATCTCTTTGCACTTGGCAAAGTCGATCATCCTTGGCAAAGAGCTCCCTCCAACGATAATTAGTTTGGGACGATGCTCGAGTGCTCGTTTCTCGAGTAAACCATAGTCAATATGCCCTTCGGCGGTTAGGCCAAAGTTATAAGTCTTGTTTCGTCTAGAGATCAAAACAGTATGAGAAATATGCCCGCCATCTGCGGGTTTAAGACAAATGACCTCGTCCTTCTCAGAGAGAATTGCATTGTAAACAATCTGATTGGCCTGTGTCCCAGAGTGCGGTTGGAGAGAAGCGCGATATCCTTCTGAATCAGGGAACATATCAAGTAGCATTCGTTCCCCTTCTGTCTCGACAATATCCATCACCGAAGCGCCTGGTAGATAGCGTTCTCCCGGCATTCCCTCCACTGGAAGCAAAGTGGATGGTTCCGCTTGCGCCTTAAGTATCGAGGGAAAGGGAAAGCAGGCACTGGCTATAAGGTGAAGGTGATTTGATATCAGTCCGCGCTGCATAGCAATGATTTCGTCCAACCGTCCAGGAGAGAGGCTCTCAAAGCGATCGTAGTATTTCCGTTTTTTGCCAGCAGAGCTCATAATTTCCAGTTATCGTAACTGTAAGCGCAACTGGACCTAGCTGGGACGAATGCAGGCTTGAACAATCGCTGGAGGCCCAAGGCCTTGTCAACCAGACAACAATCAAATCTAGAAACAATACTCGTACACAACTCGATTCAAGTAATTGCGCGTGACTGTTGGGCATGGTTCACTCATATTGATTTGCAAGACCAATTAATCAAGTGAGCGATATCCGTGAATACCCCAACCGATCCTGCCAACACTTCCGATCTAGCTCTCAGCAACGTTGATGCCTTCATCACACGCTGGAAGGAGTCAGGTGGCAGTGAAATGGCGAATTTCCAAAGTTTTGCTAACGAGTTGACCGAGCTATTGGGCGTTGAGCGGCCCAAACCTGCCAAGGAAGATGGCCAGAACAACGATTATCGGTTCGAGCGCCCCGTCACCTTCACGCATACGGGCAGCAATAACAGAGGCCGGATCGATCTCTATCGCAAGGGTTGTTTCATTCTGGAAGCCAAGCAGGGCGGCAATCGCGCTGAAAAGCCAAAAGATGGCATTGAAGCTCTGGCGAAACAATCAGCCAGCAAGGAGCGTCTCGGTCACGGCCAGCGAGGCACGGCAAAATGGGACGATACCATGCTCAAAGCGCGAGGGCAGGCAGACCGTTATGCCCGCGCTGTTTCGAAGGAAGATGGATGGCCGCCCTTTTTGATCATTGCTGATGTTGGGCATGTATTTGAGATATACGCGGACTTCTCCGGCATTGGTCAGGGCTATACCCAGTTCCCCGATGGCAACCGATATCGCATTTCTATCGATGATCTACGAAAAGAAGAAACGCGCGATCTTCTGCGGACGATATGGACCAATCCGCTTTCACTCAATCCGGCTCTTCAATCAGCCAAAGTCACCCGTGCAATTGCGTCCCATTTGGCAGAACTCGGAAAGAGCTTTGAAGCTCAGGGCCATGATAGTGAGAAGGTGGCCAGCTTCCTTATGCGCTGCCTTTTCTCCATGTTCGCCGAAGACGTCAAATTGCTACCCAATCGCAGCTTCACGGATCTCTTAAAGCGGCTAGAGAGCCAGCCGGACAAGGTTCAATCCGCTTTCAGCAATCTCTGGCAGACCATGGACACAGGCGGCTTCTGCGGGGTGCTGATGGAGGATCTCAAGCGCTTCAATGGTGGCCTGTTCAAAAATGCTGAAGCACTCCCAATCAACGATCACCAACTTGCTCTCCTGATAGAAGCAGCAGAGGCTGACTGGAAACAGGTGGAACCAGCCATCTTCGGCACGCTCCTGGAACGCGCCCTGAATAAACGCGAACGCCACAAGCTGGGGGCTCACTTCACCCCGCGCGCTTATGTCGAAAGATTGGTCATTCCCACCGTCATTGAACCGCTCCGCATGGATTGGGACAGCGTCAAAGCGTCTGTTCAGCGCCTGACCGAGGATGGCAAAAACAAGGAAGCCCTTCAAACCGTGCATGAGTTCCATCGCAAGCTTTGCGAGGTGAAGGTTCTCGACCCTGCCTGTGGTTCGGGCAACTTCCTTTATGTTGCCATGGAAATGATGAAACGGCTTGAAGGGGAAGTCACGGCGCTACTGGAAGAGTTGGGCGAACAGCAAGGCGCCTTGAGTCTCTCCGGCTATACGGTCGACCCGCATCAATTCCTCGGCATTGAGCTTAATCCTTGGGCGGCGGCTGTGGCTGAACTGGTGCTCTGGATCGGCTATCTGCAATGGCATTTTCGCACCCATGGCGACGCCTCGCCCACAGAGCCAGTCCTGCGAGATTTCCAGAATATCGAAAATCGCGATGCCGTTCTGGATTGGGATGATAAGGAGGTCTCTCTTGATGAGAATGGGGAGCCGGTCACACGGTGGGATGGCATAACAACCAAGCCTCATCCTGTCACTGGCGAAGAAGTGCCAGACCCGACCGCTCGCATCAAGGTCTATGATTATAAAAACCCGAAACCGGCAAACTGGCCAGAGGCACATTTCATCGTCGGGAATCCGCCGTTTATTGGCGCGAGCCGCCTGCGCGATTATCTCGGTGATGGCTACACAGAAGCGCTCTGGAAGGCCTATCCTAAGATGCCGCAAAGTGCCGATCTTGTCATGTTCTGGTGGGAAAAAGCAGCCTTGAGGGCGCGGGACTATGACGCCTCCAAAGGCATAGAAAGCCGCCGGTTCGGCTTCATTACCACGAACAGCTTGCGTCAGACCTTCAATTGCCGGGTGCTGGAACCGCATTTAGGCGACCCGAAAAAACCGCTTTCCCTGCTCTTTGCCATTCCCGATCATCCATGGGTGGACAGCAAGGATGGCGCCGCCGTGCGCATCGCCATGACGGTGGCCGCCAAGGGCAGCCGAACCGGACGTTTATTGACTGTGGCAACCGAGAGCAAAGAAGAAAGTGAAGAAGGCGGTCGTGAGGTTACCTTTAATCATCAGATTGGCAAGATTTTTGGCAATCTAAGGATTGGAGCGGATGTGTTAGGGAGTAATTCATTGCAATCCAATAAAGGTTTAGCTCACATGGGAATGAAGCTTCATGGTTCAGGATTTATCGTATCCAAGGAAGAAGTGGATCTATTAATTGCTCCTGCTGAAAATGAGTTGGAAAAAGTTATACGACCATACATGAATGGCAGAGATCTGGCACAATGCTCTCGTGGTCTTTTTGCAATCGATTTGTATCCACTTGATGTAGAACACGTTAGAAGTAAATACCCCAAAATATATCAACATGTTAGAGATACCGTTAAACCAGAGCGTGATCAAAATAGAGAGCCTTGGAGAAAGAAACATTGGTGGTGGTATGGTCGAACACACGAGGAACTCAGAAAATCTTCAAACGGCATTTCTAATATAATCGCCACCACGCGAACGGCAAAACATAGGTTGTTTTCCTTTTTACCTTCTACAATAATTGCTGAGAGTAAAATCGTAGTTATTACTCTACCAAATAAATGGCAGTACTCTGTCCTAAGCAGCAAGACCCATTCCATTTTCGCTTTAGCTGCTGGAGGCTGGCTTGGGGCGGGCAACGATCCAACATATAATCACACGGACTGTTTTAACAAATTTCCCTTCCCCGATCCCACTGACGCCCAACGCGCCACCCTTGACCGCCTCGGCGAGGAATTGGACGCGCATCGCAAAAGGCAGCAGGAAGCCCATCCCAAGCTGACCCTGACACAAATGTATAATGTGATGGAAAAATTGCGCGCAGGCGAGTCCATCGAAGGCAAGGACAAAGACATCTATGATCAGGGTTTGATCGGCATCCTTAAGGACATTCACGATCAGATCGATGTGGCCGTCGCTGAGGCTTATGGCTGGCCCGTTGACCTGACAGACGAAGAGATTCTCTTCCGCCTTGTAGACCTGAACAAGGAACGGGCTGCCGAGGAGGCTGCGGGCCATATCCGCTGGTTGCGGCCTGACTATCAGAACCCTGATGGCACCAAAACTGAGGCAACGGACAAACAAGCCAAGATGGACGTTGCGTCTACAGAGACCAAGGACAAGGCGCCATGGCCCAAGGCCCTACCAGACCAATTTGCCGCCGTGCGTGAGGCTCTTGAGGAGCTGGGTGAAGCATCACCGGAACAGGTCGCCCGCCGCTTCAAGCGAGCCCGCACCACAACCGTTGAGCCTCTCCTCGCCAGCCTTGCTGCCCTTGGTCAGGCCCAAATCACTGACGATGGGAGATATGCCGCATGACCCAATTCACACGTCCGAAACGCATCTCTTTGAAGAACCATCCCAGCTATACCGAGAATTGGGTGCAAGACATTATTGCCAACGATCCGTCTATTCTTGGCTTGGGCGAGTTGGTGCTGAGAGATAGAGAACGCATCCAACCACGAGCCGGTCGCCTGGATCTGTTGCTGCAAGACCCCGACAGCTATAAACGGTTTGAGGTAGAACTTCAGCTTGGCTCCACCGATGAGACGCATATCATCCGCAGCATTGAATATTGGGATATAGAGCGCAAACGCTATCCGCAATATGAGCATTGCGCGGTGTTGGTCGCCGAAGACATTACCAGCCGCTTTCTCAATGTCATTTCACTCTTTAATGGATCCATCCCCATCATCGCTATCCAAATGCAAGCCTATCAAGTGGGCGAACATATCACGCTCGTCTTTAGCAAGATCCTTGACGAGTTCGAGCGCGGAATGGTCGATGAAGATGAAGATGCAGAAAGCGCTCCAACAGATCGGGCTTATTGGGAGCGAGAAAAAGGCACGCCGAAAACTCTCTCACTCGTTGATCAACTATTTGAGATGATCAAAGAAGTAGATCCGGCAGTCGAGCTCAAATACAACAAATTCTATATCGGCCTTTCAAAATTGGGGCGGGCCTACAACTTCGTTCAATTCAGACCGAAGCGGCAATTTCTCAATTTTGAACCCAAAATCCCCAAAAGCGAAGAAATTGACGCGATGCTAGATGAAGCAGGTGTCGATACGCTTGAGTATAATACGCGCTGGAACCACTACAGGCTTCGTCTCACCGAGAAAGACATCAACGTCCACAAAGACTTGATCCGGGGATTGATCGCGATGGCGCATGCGCGGCGGGTTGGGTAAAGCAGATTTTCTCGCTGCCAACGACCAGAAGATTGAAGGATTCATTATGAAGAAAGATCGCCGTTTCACAATCGAAGCCGAGGGTCTGCCAGATCTTCCCGGTATGATGCTTGCCACTATCGAAGCCCTCAAGCTAATCGGCGGCTCGGCAACAATCCATGAGCTCGACGAAAAGATCATCGAAATCGAGGGTTTGAGCGAAGAAGAACAATCCTTCGCCATGACTGGTAATGAACCTCGCACACGGGTGAACTACTATCTGTCCTGGGCGCGCACCTATTTACGAAGAGGCGGAGCAATCGAGAATTCAGCACGAGGTATTTGGGCACTTACCGAAAAAGGTGAGGCAATTTCATCTCTTTCAGAAACAAAAGTAATCTATAGGCAGGTCAACAATGAGGAAAAGGAACGTGCGCGCCTGAAACGCTTAGAGAAAAAGCAGCGAACAGTTGAACTGATTGGTTCAGAAAACAACATTTCTGAAGCAGAAGCCAAGAAAGCTGATTGGAAATCAAAACTGCTTTCAACGGCGCTGGCTATGACACCCGATGCGTTCGAACGCCTTTCTCAAAGATTGCTACGGGAAGCAGGATTCGTCAAAGTCGAAGTGCGTGGAAAGACGGGCGATGGTGGTGTTGATGGCGTTGGGGTGTTGCGCGTTAATCTCGTGTCTTTCCAAGTCTATTTCCAATGCAAACGCTGGAAGGGTAGCGTGGGGGCTAAAGAAATCAGAGATTTTCGCGGTGCAATGCAAGGACGCGCTGACAAAGGCCTATTCATAACGACAGGAACCTTTACGAGCCAAGCGTCAGATGAAGCAACCAGAGACGGAGCCATTGCCATCGACCTCATCGACGGCCAACGCCTATGCGACCTCCTCAAGCAATATGAATTGGGCGTCTCAACCAAGATGATCGAAAGCGTGGAAATCAACTTGGATTGGTTTGATGGGATATAGTTTGTGTTGGTTTTGATCTTGAGAAAAACCCCAGAATTTTTTTTATGGGTCACTACGCCCGCTTGAAGGGGAAACCGGTGTTGAGTAAACGAAAACACAGACTCTCTCTCAAATCAGGGGCAAAAACCAAACACTTCACTTTGAAAAAAGAGATTGGCACTGGAGGCAATGGGGATGTGTGGAAAGCCTCCAAAGATGGGCATGAGGATTTTGCCGTTAAAATTCTTCGTGAACTAACAGGCATTTCCTATAAGCGATTTCGGAATGAAATTAGAGCACTGGATGACAACAAAGACATTCAGGGTATAATTCCAATGGTCGCCCACCATTTCCCTGATGACTTATCTGAAGGAAAGCCTTGGTACGTTATGCCTTTGGCAGATCCTTGCATTGAATATCTTGAAAAGAAATCACCTGAAGAAATAGTAGAACACTTTGTTAAACTAGCCGATACTCTATCTGAGCTGCATTCTCGTGGTATTGCTCACAGAGATATTAAGCCAGAGAACATTCTCGCTCTGCATGGTCGGCTTTGCTTCTCAGACTTCGGTTTGGTCAAATATCCCGAACAAGCCGCCCTTACGCCTGAAAGACGCGATGTCGGACCGAAGTTTACAATGGCTCCAGAAATGCGTCGCCGTGCAAGCCAAGCTGACGGTCAAAAGGCTGATGTTTTCTCATTTTCAAAAACTCTTTGGATTGCCTTAACTAAGCAATTTCTTGGGTTTGACGGACATTATGTAGCAAACTCCGACCTAGGGCTAAAGAACTTTCTAGGGGACTTTTACTTATCTACTTTGGACGATTTGATTGCTGACTGTACTGTAAACGATCCCTCGACAAGACCGACAATGCCTGAGGTATCACATAGGCTGAAAGAATGGTTGGATATTGTTGCGAGTTTTCAAAGACGCAACAAAAGCGAATGGTCCGAATTGCTCAATAGGCTTTTTCCAATAACATCTCCCACCAGAGCGACTTGGACAGATGTAAACGACATTTTGGCGGTTCTTAATGAAGTTGGAAAAATCCGTGCTCTTAATCATATGTTCTTGCCTAGCGGCGGTGGAAATACACTGACTCGAGCCGAACGTGCTCGAGAAGAAGGCTTTATTGTTATTTATGCCGATCTTGCTTACATATTGAAGCCACTCAAACTCACTTTCGAGTCCTTTAATTTTTCTCCTCAATGGAGTTACATACGATTGGAAGCCAAATCGGTGGAACCCACTGGAATCTGTGATATTGAGCCCGACGCCTATAGCGAGGCTCTTACGGAGCTGCACCCCGGAGACTATCGGGAATACGGCCTCTGGGAGTATGCAGGTGACCTCAATGAACCACTTCCCAAAAGCGCCAGACCTGTTAGCAGATTCCTTAGAGGATCCTTCGTAATATTCAGTACCAGTTCTCCCTACAATCAAGATCCGTCAACTTATGATGCCCGTCATGAAAAAATGGGAGAAAAAGAGTTTAGAGAATACATTGCCAAACATTCTGCCGAACCATTATCAAGTTGGTACAAATAGGTCAGAACTGCATCAAGGAAGGGGAAGAATTGGGGGAAGAAATCTTTCTTTTTCTGAAAAATCTTTTATTTTCAATATTTTATAAAAATGCATGGCGGAGAGAGAGGGATTCGAACCCTCGGAACGCTTGCGCGATCAACGGTTTTCGAGACCGCCCCGTTCGACCACTCCGGCACCTCTCCGCAACACTTTTTGAGCATTGTGTGGTCCAATATGGCTCAAAAAGGTGGCCGGACCATACACATCCAGGCAATCAAGCTCAAGGCTCCAAACGAAAAAATCCCCACTCACGCACAAGAGACCGACAAAGGAGAGGAGAGCATCCTGAACAATTCCCTGAAAATTCGCCAATTGGGGCTCTGAGCCCCTGTTGGTGAACTTGAAAAACTAGCGACTAAAGCCAGGATACTCCCAGCATGACCATGAGAAGAAGTTGGGCCAGAATAGCGAGAATGAAGAAGTAGCTGCGCAAACTCGGATTTTTGCGCGTTGCCACAAGGTAATAAGTGATCATATGCGCCAACCGGCCACCAACATAAACCCAGCTTAAAAGCGAGAGCCACCAGGCATCAAAACCGGTCATCACGGCCAGGAGAATGAGGCCAAGCATGAAGGGCACATTTTCGATGGAGTTCATGAAGGTCCTATGGCTTCGAAAGACAAAGGATTCAGGCCCCAAGGCCTCATCTACAACACCGGGCACATAAGATTTTTGCGCCCGATGAGCCACAGCAGCGACCAGTGACTGTACAAAAACCATCACGAGCAATGCATAAACCGCCGCCAAAGCCATTGCATAGCTGGCGAATGGGGAAATTCCTTCCGGCATCAAAATTCATCCCTTCTTAAAAAGCATTTATGATACGACACGGATGTGGGAGCCGATAGACCGACATTCAAGGTCGGCATTAAAGCGGCGCATGGCAAAGCAAAAACCGCAGCTTTTTCTTGACTCTGATGCCTTTCCAAGTATATTGCGCAAGAACTCTAGGCGTGGACGCGAATCCGCGCCCTTTTGCTTGTCTGTGATTAAATCAACAAATATTTGATTTTATTAGCCAAACAAGCTTCCTGTTAACTGACTGAAAAAAGACAGACCCGCCGATTGTAAAATCCCGGAGCCTGGACTGAACGGAGAAAAAAATGTTCGCAGTCATCAAAACCGGTGGTAAGCAGTACACTGTTTCCCCCGAAGATGTAATCAAGGTCGAAAAGCTCGAAGGCGAAGCTGGCGAAACGGTTGTTTTTGACAGCGTTATGCTGGTTGGCGGCGAAGGCGAAGCTGAAGTAGGTGCCCCTCTTGTTGCAGGCGCCTCCGTAGCAGCAGAGATTGTTGATCAGGGCCGCGGCCGCAAGATCATCATCTTCAAGAAACGTCGTCGTCAGAACTCACGTCGCCGCAATGGCCATCGCCAGTATTTCACCACCGTCAAGATCTCCGAGATCCTGACCGGCGGTAAAGCTCCTGCGAAAGCAGCCAAGAAAGCAACCCCTGCAAAAGCTGAAGCCGCACCGGCAGAAGCTGCTCCGGTTGCCGCTGCAGCAGAAGGCGACAAAGACGACCTGAAGAAACTGAAAGGTCTCGGCAAGGTCATGGAAGGCAAACTGAATGATCTGGGCATCACCACATACGCTCAGATTGCTGCCTTCACTGCTGAAGACATCGACAAAGCCGAAGAAGCCCTGAGTGCAAAAGGCCGCTTCGAACGTGATAACTGGATCGAGCAGGCCGCTGCTCTTGCAGCCGAGAAATAAGATAGAGACCAGGAGACACCAAAATGGCACATAAAAAAGCAGGTGGTTCATCCCGTAACGGTCGCGATACAGCCGGCCGCCGTCTGGGCGTGAAAAAATTTGGCGGTGAACTAGTCATCGCAGGCAACATTATTATTCGTCAGCGCGGCACCAAGTGGCATCCGGGCAACAATGTCGGTATGGGCAAAGATCACACCATTTTTGCGACCACCGAAGGAAACGTAGAGTTCAAGACCAAGTCCAATGGCCGAACTTACGTGTCCGTGAACCCGATGGCGGAAGCGGCTGAATAACACTGGCATGAACATAATTCGATTTGCCGGTGTCCCAGACCCCGGCAAATCGTAAAGCCTCCCTCCTGAAAAGGGCTAAAGAGGCAAAAGATTTAAAGGGAAGATGGGACACCATCTTCCCTTTTTCTTTTGACCTTACCCAAGCCCTTAGGAGGGACAAAATGTTGGAAATAGACGAAAGCTTGCAGCAGACCGAACCTGACTGTAGAGAGGGTTCGGAAAGCAAACCTTTCCTGTTGCGCCACCCAGCTCGTGCAGATCTGGATGTGCTGGTCGCTCTGGCAAATACGCCGGCCATGACAAAGAACCTTTGCAGCAACTGGCTGCCGGTTTCCGCCAAGGGGGCGGACTCCTGGTTCCTTAATCAGACGGAAAAAACAGACCCAACGGAGTTCCCTTTCATCATCACCGATATGAAAGGCTCCATGATCGGCGTGATTTGCCTGCTTCTTGAAGAAAACCGAAAGCAGGCCGAAATCAGCGTGATGATCAATCGCGACCAATGGCAGCACGGCTATGCCACACGAGCCATTCAGGCTGTGGCAGACTTTGCATTTTCGAACCCGAACATCAATCAACCAACCCTCGAAGCGCTGATCGCGCGGTGCAGGGTTTCGTGTGGCAGCTCTCGACGCATTGTCGAGAAATGCGGTTTTCAATATAGCGGCACCGGTATGGCTCATTCCCAGCATTATAACGGCATGATCCCGATCGACCGCTACCGCCTCGACAGAGGTGTCTGGTATGCCCTGCGCAACTGGTCCGGAATGGGCCAGGCAAACGCATGGTCCTTTGGCCCAAACAGCGGGCCAAAAGCATTTAGCCTGAAAGGAGCGGCATGATGAGAATACCTGATCTGGCGAGTGACCGGCTTGTCTTGCGCCCTCTGCGCCCAAGCGATGCACCAGACCTTGTAAAATATTGTCAGGACTTCGAGGTTGCGAAATATTTGGCAGTGTTGCCCCATCCCTATCCTGAAAATGCCGCCAATGAATGGTTGGAAAAGCAGGACAAAGGGGTCGTCGGGATCAATATGGCCATCACCAAAGACGACACCCTGATGGGAGTCGTTGGGATCAAGGCATCCAGCGAACGCGACGTCGGAATCTTTGCACCCACCATAGGCTACTGGCTTGCGACAGCCTATTGGGGCAAAGGCTTCATGAAGGAGGCCGTGCGCCGTCTGCTTGACTGGTATCTGCCACTTGAGCCGACCGAAAAAATGTGCGCGGCGGCTTTTGAAGACAATCCGCGTTCGATCAATCTCCTGCGCAATCTGGGATTTGAGGAAGTCCGCCGCGATACAGGCTACAGCCTAGCCCGTGGCGAGAATGCACCCGAAATCATTATGCAGCTGACCTCCGAACGGTTCCTGCAGATAGGCAGTGCCTGAAAAGACCTCCCCTGTTGTAAGGTCAAAACAGGTCGCACCCCACAAAAGAAAGGGTGCGGCCCTTCGCTGCAACGATTGACTATTGGCTTGGAACCCCATGCTGGGGTATAGGCTTTAATAAAGAGACCGCGCAAAGTCTGCATTTGAAGCGATCGCTTCATCGCAACAGGCACCAAGCACCCAACGGGAAAATAGCCCCGAAAGGCAGCGACGCGGCATACCACATACCAAAGGTCCGGACAGAACCACGCCGGACATCAAGCGTGAGCCCGAAAGCTCAACGACACAACGAGGCCATATAATGAAATTTCTCGATCAGGCAAAGGTTTATGTTCGCTCCGGAGATGGCGGAGCTGGCTGTATTTCCTTCCGCCGTGAAAAATATGTCGCATTGGGTGGCCCCGATGGTGGAGATGGCGGCAAGGGTGGCGATGTGATCGTTGAATGCGTCAACGGCCTCAACACGCTTATTGACTATCGCTTCAAGCAGCATTTTAAGGCCGAGACAGGCATGCATGGCATGGGGCGCAACCGCAACGGCCGCAAGGGCAAGGATATTGTTTTGCGCGTGCCGGTCGGCACCCAGATTCTGGACGAAGACAACGAGAGCGTCATAGCCGACCTGACCGAAGAGGGCCAGACCTACATACTGGCCAAGGGCGGCAATGGTGGCTTTGGCAACACCCATTTCAAGTCGGCGACCAATCAGGCCCCGCGCCGTGCCAATCCGGGCCTTGAAGGCGAGGAGATGTATATCTGGCTCCGCCTCAAGCTGATTGCGGATGCTGGTCTTGTGGGCCTGCCCAACGCTGGCAAATCCACCTTCCTGTCTTCGGTTTCTTCGGCCAAGCCGAAAGTGGCTGACTATCCCTTTACCACGCTGCACCCCAATCTGGGTGTCGTGGGCATCGATACGCGTGAATTCGTCATGGCCGACATTCCCGGCCTGATCGAAGGCGCTCATGAAGGTCTGGGCATCGGCGATCGCTTCCTTGGCCATGTGGAACGATGCCGCGTTCTGCTGCATCTGGTCGACGCAACGCAAGAGGATTATCTCGATGCTTATCGTGTCATCCGCGGCGAGCTGGAAGCCTATGACGAAGGCTTAGGCGAAAAGGACGAAATCGTTGCATTGACCAAGGTCGACTCCTTGACCGAAGAGGATATTGCTGAAAAAGTGAACGCGTTCGAAGCCGCCTATGGCATTCGTCCGCACGCCATTTCCGCAGTTGCCAAAACCAACATGGACACGATCTTGCGCGCCATTCTGGAAAAGATCGACAACGAGAATACGCGCGAACAACTGGCAGATCAGGAACCGGCCCCGTGGCGCCCGTAAAGCCCAAGCGCTTTGAAAAGCCGTCACGCGTGAATGCAGACGCCTGACGGCTTGGACCCTGTGACCTGCAACGTCGGCCTGACCTCTCGGGCCTTTCAGAGACGGACTTCCAAGTGAGACTCGAGGATCAAAAGAGAATTGTCGTCAAAATCGGATCGGCAACTCTTGTAGACGCAAAAACAGGTCGGCTGCGTGCCGCCTGGCTGCAAACCCTGATTGATGACATCGCCATGCTTTATGAGCTGGGCAAGGAGATCATCATCGTTTCCTCTGGAGCCATTGCGCTTGGGCGACGCAAGGTCGCGTTGCCCAAAGGCAAACTCAGGCTGCATGAAAGCCAGGCCGCAGCCGCAATCGGCCAGATTGCCCTGGGCGAAGCCTATGCCGATGCGCTGCACAAGGTGGACCTGACAACGGGACAGGTCTTGCTGACTCTTAGCGACACCGAGGAGCGCCGCCGCTATCTCAATGCCCGCGCAACGCTGGCCACCATGCTCAAGCTGGGCGCCGTGCCAATCATCAACGAGAATGACACGGTTGCTACCACGGAAATCAAGTTTGGCGACAATGACCGCCTCGCGGCCCGTGTTGCCACCATGATCAGCGCCGATTGCCTCATCCTGCTATCAGACATAGACGGTCTCTACACCGCCCCGCCCGCCAAAGACCCCAGCGCCAAGCACATTCCGGTGATTGAGCATATCACGCCAGAAATCGAAGCCATGGCTGGCAGCGCCGGATCGGCCCTTGCCAAAGGCGGTATGACCACGAAAATCGCGGCAGCCAAGATCGCCGTGAATGCCGGCACAGCCATGATCATTGCCAACGGCAGCGACTATAATCCGCTCAAGGCGATCATGAATGGTGCAAAACACAGCTGGTTTGAACCCAAATCCAACCCGATCACCCAGCGCAAGCGCTGGATCAATGGCAATCTGGAACCCCACGGCACCATCACGCTGGATGAGGGCGCCGTGCATGCTCTGATGTGTGGCAAAAGCCTGCTTCCTGCCGGTGTAACCCATCTGGAAGGGGATTTCGCCAAGGGCGACGCCCTGATCATTCTGGATTCCACCGGTCTTGAGATCGCACGCGGCCTTGTGGCCTATGACCGTTCCGAGGCTGACCAGATCAGGGGCTGCAAATCCTCGCAGATCGCTGATATTCTGGGCTATGATGGCAGGGCTGAACTTATCCATCGGGATGATATGGTCTTGAGCGGATCAGACCATGGAGATCACGGGGATCATGCCGATCATGCCTGAAGCGCAGTTTTCCAATCGCCGCAGCCAAAGACAGCCTGAAGCCTGCGCGGCAAAGATAGCTTGCCCGGCCTCTGCTAAACACCTATATCCGCAGTTATAAAGTCACTTTCCCGAAGGGGGACACGCCATGAATGATATGACAGGGACTGTTACCGAAATCATGAACGCGCTGGGAGCCAAGGCTCGCAAGGCGGCGCGCCATCTGGCCAATGCCCCGACGGAACAGAAGAATGCAGCGCTCAGTCAGGCAGCCGCCACCATGCGCGCCGATATGCCTGCCATTCTGGAAGCCAACGCCAAAGATATTGCCAAGGGCAAAGAAGAGGGCATGACAAAGGCCTTCCTTGATCGCCTGACCCTTGACGCCGAACGCATCGAAGCCATCGCTTCGGGCCTTGATGCCATTGTTGCCCTGCCCGATCCTGTCGGGACCATCATCACCGACTGGGATCGCCCAAATGGCTTGCATATCGAGCGCGTGCGTACACCGCTCGGCGTCATCGGCGTCATTTTTGAAAGCCGCCCCAATGTCACGGCCGATGCCGGAGCGCTCTGCCTGAAGGCTGGCAACGCCTCTATCCTGCGCGGCGGCTCGGACAGCTACCATTCCTCCCGCGCCATTCATGCCTGTCTGGCCAAAGGGCTTGAAAGCGCCGGATTGCCTGCCGATTGCATCCAGATCGTGCCCACCACCGACAGGGCCGCTGTTGGCGAAATGCTCAAAGGGCTGAATGGCAATCTCGATGTACTTGTTCCTCGCGGCGGCAAAGGACTGGTTGGTCGTGTGCAAGCGGAAGCACGCGTACCCGTCTTCTCCCATCTGGAAGGCATTTGCCACATCTATATCGACAAGGAAGCCGAGCCGGAAAAAGCCCGAACCATCACGCTCAACGCCAAGATGCGCCGCACCGGCATTTGCGGTGCCGCGGAAACATTGCTGATCGATCGCTCCATTGCGGATACCATTGGCAAGGATGTGTTGCAAACACTCAGTCAGGCAGGGTGCGTGGTGCGCGGTACCGATGAGATAAAAACCCTTCTACCTGCTGCAGAGCTGGCCAGCGAAGAGGATTGGTCAACGGAATATCTCGACGCCATCATCTCGGCAAAAATCGTCGATGGAGTCGATGCCGCCATCAATCACATTGCCAACTACAGCTCACACCACACCGAGAGCATCATCACGGAAAATGGCCTTGTTGCCGACAAATTCCTCAAGGAAGTGGACAGCGCCATCGTTATGCACAATGCCTCCACCCAGTTTGCCGATGGCGGCGAGTTCGGCATGGGGGCCGAAATCGGCATCGCAACGGGCCGCATGCATGCGCGCGGGCCGGTTGGGCTGGAGCAATTGACCAGTTTCAAATATCGAGTGCATGGATCAGGACAGATCCGGCCCTGATTTCAACATCTCATCCACACGGAACTTGCACTCTGCTCCATCCCTCTTTTCCAGTCGGCTGACGCGATGACACGATCCCGCATTTACCCTCACGATCTGCCGCTCGTCGCTCCGGGCATGCGTATCGGCCTTTATGGAGGCAGCTTCAATCCAGCCCATGAAGGCCACAGACATGTGGCCCTCACGGCCCTCAAACGCCTGCAGCTGGATCGCATCTGGTGTCTTGTCACGCCAGGCAATCCTTTGAAAGATATAAAGGAACTGCCGCCTCTTGAGACAAGACTGAGAGATACGGCACACCTTATGGACCATCCCCGGATTGATGTCACTGGGGTTGAAGCCAAGGCCGGAACCCATTTCACCGCCGAAACGCTGGACTGGTTGGGCACACGCACAAAGGGGGCGCATCTGGTTTGGCTTATGGGGGCTGATAATCTTAAGCAGTTTCACAAATGGCAGCGCTGGGAGGATATTTTCAACAGAATCCCTGTTGCCATTATAGACCGTCCCGGCTACAGTCTCTCACCGCTTAACGCACTGGCAGCGCGGAACTTTGCATGGGCGCGGCTTCCTTCTTGCAAAGAAGCAACTCTCGCGACAACGCAATGTCCGGTCTGGACCTTCATTTATGGTCCTCGTTCGGAATTGTCTTCCACCGCACTAAGGCAAAGCACGAAAGTCCAAGGCACGCATGACGCGTAAGAGCCTTGAAAATGTCACATAGCATGACTTATTCTTATGGGGTGAAGAATCGATCCTTGATCAGTCTTTGCCCTGTCCATGTCCGTTCATTGCCCTGATCGGCTGATGAACGGGATAGAAACTGTCTGCAGTTTGATTCAAGAGGTATATTCCTGTCCACCGCAGCACAAATGGAGATCATGCCAGAAGGTCCATCTCCCATCCGCCTCGTTTCGGGTCGTAAGGACCCTGAGCAGGCGCTCGCAGTAATTCTTTCGAGCCTTGACGAAGCCAAGGCCGAAGACATTCTGTCAATTGATCTACGCGGCAAGTCCGCTCTTGCCGACTATATGGTCATCACGTCCGGTCGCTCCCACAGACATGTCGGTGCCGTTTCTGATCGTCTCCTCCGAGACCTCAAGGATAACGGCTTTGGCAGCGCCAATGTGGAAGGTCTGCCCAACTGCGATTGGGTCCTGATCGACACCGGCGACGTGATCGTTCACATCTTCCGTCCGGAAGTGCGCGAATTCTACAACATCGAAAAGATGTGGGCCGCGGACGCAGACGAAGATCTATAATCCCGTCTGACAGACTGGTCTCTTGATCTGACCGATGTCCAAATCGGCCAGATATCTTTGAGAGACCAGCCGGAAAGAGGATGATGAAGCTTATAATCAGCGCTATCGGGCGGCAAAAGGCTGGCCCCGAAACGGATCTCGTTGCGCGCTATCAGGACCGGGCCCAGAAGGCTGGCCGGAATCTCGGCCTCAATGGTCCCGACATTCTCGAGTTTACCGAAAGCCGCGCCCGCAATACAGCAGAGCGCAAGGCACAAGAGGCCGAGCAGACCCTCTCAGCCCTGCCAACTGGCACCTTCATCGTCGCACTGGATGAGCATGGCAAGAACATGTCCAGCGAAGACTTTGCCAAGCTGATAGACAGGGAACGCAATCAGGGGACACCAGCCATGGCCTTTTGCCTTGGTGGTCCTGATGGACATGGCCAGCAACTGCTTGGCGCCTCCCATGCAAAGCTTGCGCTTGGCGCCATGACATGGCCCCACCAGATCGCACGTATTCTTCTTTCCGAGCAGATATACCGCGCCATGACCATTCTCTCGGGCCATCCTTATCATCGCAGCTGACCTGTCCGTCCAAAAGTCGTCACAAAAGGTCGATAATTGCAGCCTTTTCACGCATAGACGATTCCACCCGTCAAGGGCATGCACTAAATTGCTGACAAATCGGCGCAACAGGTGATTCGGGTGCGAGACAAAAAGGCAAGCAAACCCACTCTGAGGACAAAGTCATGCACAAGGTCGTTCATCGGCCTTGCTTTTGCGGCTGCCACAATGCTCGCCTTGATGCCAAAGGCAGGGCAGGCTCAAAATACCCAACCGCTTCCTATACCGGCCCCCGAAGCACCCGCCAATATCCCTGCACCCGCAGCAGACGCGGAGCCGTCCGCCACCCAGTCTCCCCAGAAAACCGAAGCCGAACTGCAAGCAGAGCGGGCCCTGAAAGCACGCCTGAAGGCGCGCAAGGAGCAGGAGGAAGCCCTCGCCCAGCTGGAATCCAGCATTGCGGTTTCCCAAAAGAGACAAGAAGAACTAGGCGCGGAAATTGATCAGCTGAAGTCGGATCGCCAAACCATCCAGAGCGATATGATCGCCACCGGGAAGCGCATTTCCAATCTGGAGAGCTCCATTTCACAGCGGGAAGACCGGCTGAGAGTGTTGTTTGAAGACCAGACCGAGCTGAAAGTTTCTCTGGCAGAGGAGCGGGATTCACTCTCCGAGATCCTTGCCGCCCTGCAAAGAATTGGCAGGAACCCGCCACCGGCTCTTGTCATTCGCCCCAATGAAGCACTGGATGCTGTGCGCTCGGCCATCCTGCTTTCCACCCTGGTTCCCGAAATCCGGGTGGAGGCCAACGCCCTGGCGACCCAGTTGGCAGAAATGATCCGATTGCAAAAAGATATCGAACAGGAAAAGGACGCGCTGCAATCCAGCCTGGCCAGCCTGCAAGAGGAAAATGAACGCCTCGCCCTGCTGATCGAGAAAAAGAAGACACAAGAAGCAACCACGGCGCAAGCGGCAGAGCAGGAGCAGCAGAAAACATCCGAACTGGCAGCAAAAGCACGCACGCTTGAACAGCTCATAAATGGCATGGAGCAGGAAATCGAAGCAGCCCGCATTGCCGTCAAGGAAGCGAAAGAAGCCGAGAAAAGAGCCCTTCAGCAGGAAATTGAAACAAAAAAGCAGAAGATAGCCGCATTAAAAGATGCCGCTCGCCTTTCTCCTGCCATACCTTTTGTTAAGATGAAAGGCCTTATGCATTTACCTGCCAATGGTGCAATTATAAAAACCTATGGCAATAATGATGGATTTGGAGGCCAAACCAAGGGCATGTCCGTTGCGACACGCATTGGTGCGCAGGTCTCCAGCCCGGCAGATGGTTGGATTGTCTATGCAGGCCCCTTCCGGTCATTCGGGAAACTCTTGATTATCAATGCCGGAGGCGGCTACCATATCGTTCTGTCAGGAATGGACGAAGTATATCCCGAAGTTGGGAGTTTTGTTTTGGCCAATGAACCTGTAGGAAAGATGCAGCAGACGAGACTGGCTTCCAGTGATCTTTTGGATGCAAGCGCCTCACGGCCAGTTTTATATATTGAATTCAGAAAAGATGGTGTTGCGATCGATCCTTCACCATGGTGGACAGCAGATTTGAAGGAAAAGGCAGACGGATGATCCGGAAACTTTCACTATTGCTAATCGGCGCTCTCATGGGAGCAGGTCTGGTCGCGACCCTTTCAGTTGCCTCTTGGGAGGCGACAGGAACAGCCAACGCCGCAAGTTCGGACACCTATCGCCAACTCAATCTGTTTGGTGATGTATTCGAACGCGTACGGCGCGAATATGTCGAAATTCCCGACGATGACAAGCTGATCGCTTCAGCCCTAAACGGAATGCTGACCTCTCTTGATCCGCATTCAAGCTACATGTCCCCGGACAGCTTTGAAGACATGACCGTTGAAACGCAAGGCGAATTCGGCGGACTTGGCATTCAGGTGACCATGGACAAAGGCGTCGTCAAGGTTATCTCCCCTATGGATGACACCCCGGCGCATGCTGCGGGCATTCTGGCGGATGACTATATCACCCATCTGGATGGTCAACCCGTGCGCGGCATGACCCTCAGCGAAGCTGTCGATAAGATGCGCGGCAAAGTCGGCACCAAAATCAAGCTGACGATCGTACGCGAAAATGTCGAAAAACCGATCGAAGTTGAGATCACACGCGAGATCATCAAGCTGACCTCGGTCAAGTTCAAGGCACAGGGCGATGTTGGCTATATCCGTATCACCCAGTTCAACGGACAGGCTTTTGCCGGTTTGACGGATGCCATCGAGAAACTCGAAGAAGAAATCGGCGAAGACAAGATCAAGGGTTACATTCTTGACCTGCGGTCCAACCCGGGCGGGCAACTCGATCAGTCCATCGCCGTGGCCGACACCTTCCTTGATCAGGGCGAAATCGTCTCGACGCGTGGTCGCAACAAGGAAGAAGTCAAACGCTACTATTCCCGTGCGGGCGATCTGGCCAAGGGGCATCCGCTTATCGTGCTCATCAATGGTGGCTCAGCCTCCGCATCCGAGATTGTTGCCGGGGCTCTGGCCGATCATCACCGGGCCACACTCGTCGGCTCCAAATCATTCGGCAAGGGATCGGTTCAGACCATCATCCCTCTGAGCAACAATGGCGCAATTCGCCTGACCACGGCACGTTATTACACTCCGTCTGGAACCTCCATTCAGGCCAAGGGCATCGTGCCTGACATTTTCGTCAAGCAGGAACTGCCCGATGATCTCAAGGACAAGTTCCCGCAGACAACGACGACGGAAGCCACACTGAAGGGGCATTTGGAAGCTGAAGGCGAAAGCGAAACAGCAACCGACGCTCTTCTGGCAGAAGACGGCAAAGGGGAAGAAGCAAAGGATGAGAAGGAAGCCTATTCTCCATCCTATGTGCCTGTCGATGCGGAAAAAGACACCCAGCTTCAGTTCGCTCTTGAGCTGATGCGCGGTGAAATCACCAATGACGCATTCCCTCCCAAAGGGGAAACTGAATAAAGCACTATCAAGGGTGGGCCTAAAAAGCCCACCTTAACCCTCTTTTGAGGAGACGGATCATGGCGGCGAGTGATCTGAGTAAGCCTCTGGGCCAGAATCAAAGCGACCCATCCGGGATAAGCCGGCTGTTCATGTTCGGCTCCTTCGGGTTGCTGGCGCTGGTTTTGCTTGGCCTCGCGTCCGTCATCATGCTGGCAGACAATCCCGATGGCGGATTGCCGACCAGCGAAGTGGACCTCAACGCCTCCATCGGGTCTGATTCCCGCGTCGGCGTTGCCGGCATTCGCCCCAGCATCAAGCCGGGCATACCGGAAACCACACTCCCCGACCAACAGGCGGCGCGCTCACCAGAGCTGGCTGAAGCCATGCCTCAAAGCACGAACAGCACCGATGAGATCCGCGTGCTCGACCCTGCCGACCCCAGCCTGAATTCGGCCGCCGCAACCGCAAGCACGGTCCCCTTTAAGGCCTTCGCACGCCCGGTCAACACCGATGCCATTGCCGGTCTACCCAAAATCGCCATCATCGTGGACGGCCTTGGCCTCTCTCAAACCACAACCGAAGAAGCTCTGGCCTTGCTGCCGCCGGACGTAACCCTGGCCTTCGCACCCTACGGCAACAGCCTTGCCCGCTGGACACGCAAAGCACGCAGCCAGGGCCATGAGTTGCTGGTGCAGGTTCCCATGGAACCTTTTGACTATCCCAACAATGACCCCGGTCCGCACACCCTCCTCACCTCGGCCAACGCCGAAGCGAACAAGGCCAATCTCAATTGGGTGCTGGAACGGTTTGATCAATATGTTGGGGTCATCAACTATATGGGCGCCCGCTTTGCCTCCGATGAGTTGGCCGGTTCCGAATTCATGACCGAGCTGAAAAACAAGGGCCTCCTCTATGTTGAGAATGGCTCATCCGGCCGCAGTCACCTCAACACGATTGCCAGCAAGATGAGCATCCCCAATCTGCGTTCCGATCTCGTAATCGACTTCCGGGGCCGCCCCTCGGATATTGAGACACGCCTTGTCCAGCTTGAGTCCATCGCGCAGGAGAGCGGCTCGGCGCTTGGTGTCGCCTCGGCTTTCCCCACCTCGATCAGATCCATTTCCGACTGGACCCAGTCCCTGCGGCAGCGCGGTTTCGCACTGGTGCCCGTCACCACACTTCTGAAGCAATAAGGCATCTATGATGGCCCATAAAGATACCCTGCCCTACCGCGATTGCGTGGGCATCTGCCTGTTCAACGCCGACAACAAGGTTTGGATCGGCAACCGCTACGGCGCGTCCGAACTGGAAAACAACAGCTATACCTGGCAGATGCCTCAAGGTGGCATCGACAAGGGCGAGGAGCCCCTTGAGGCGGCCATCCGTGAACTTTATGAGGAAACCTCCATCAAGTCGGTATCCCTCATCAGGGAGGCGCCTGAGTGGCTCCAGTATGACTTTCCCGATTATGTCGTGAAAAAAGGAAAAATCGGCAAATATAAAGGCCAGAGACAAAGATGGTTCGCCTTTCGCTTCGAAGGAGATGAGTCCGAAATTGACGTCATCAATCCTGCTGAGGGCAAGCACCCACAGGAATTCGAAGGCTGGCGCTGGGACTCTCTTGCCAAAACACCAGACCTCATCGTGCCCTTCAAGCGAGCTGTCTATCTGGATGTCGTGAAGGCCTTCGCCGATCTGGCCGACTGAGCTAAAAACAACTGGACCAAAAGCAACAGGCTCCCCATAAAAAATGAGGCTACGCGACGTAGCCTCATAGTCATCAATGTGGGGGACTTTTTTTATCGTTGCTCGCTCACCAATCAAGCATTGCGCACCTGCTCCATGAACTTGTCGACTTCAGCCTTGAGCAGTGCTGACTGTTTATTCAGTTCTTCCGCAGCTCCCATAACCTGAGCGGATGCGGCCGCTGCCTCTTGTGAGGCATTGGAAACATGCTGAATATTCTCACTGACAACCTCGGTGCCCTGGGCGGCATGAAAGACGCTGCCCGAAATTTCCTTGGTCGCAGCATTCTGTTCTTCCATAGCCGAAGCGATCGCAGCCGAAATCTCATCCAGACTCTGAATCACATGCGAGACTTCATCCATGGAGTTAGAAGCATCCCGTGAAGCGGTCTGGATCTCGTCAATCTGTTTTGCAATCTCATCGGTTGCCTTGGCTGTTTGCCCGGCAAGCGCCTTCACCTCACCAGCCACGACAGCAAAGCCCTTGCCCGCTTCCCCGGCTCTCGCCGATTCGATCGTTGCGTTAAGCGCCAGAAGATTGGTCTGCTCGGCAATGGACGAAATCATTTCCACGACCTTGCCAATCTTGGATGACGTCTCGGCCAGCGTTGCCATCTGGGCGGTGGTATGGGTCACCTTGCCTGCAGCATCCCGCGCACATTTGGAAGCCTGAAGCACCTGCTCGCTGATTTCACCAATCGTGCTGGTCATCTCCTCGGTTGCCGAGGCAACGGTCTGGACATTGCCCGAGGTTTGCTGGGACGCCGCCGAAGCATCCGTGACCTGTTTGGCTGTCCGTGCAGACACATCAGACATGGACTTGGCACTGGCATTGAGCTCGGTAGACGCTGCGGAGACGGTTTGAACAATACTGCCCACATGGGCATCGAAGTCATCCGCCATGGCAAGCATCATCTGGCGCTTTTCTTGTTCTGTGCGACGCTTCTGCTCTTCCTGTTCGGCCTCCAATTCACGCGCTCTGATCGCATTCTGTTTGAAAACCTCCACAGCCGCCGCCATCTTGCCAAGCTCGTCGCCGCGTTCAACGCCAGGCACTTCAACCCCGAGATCGTCATGCGCCAGACGCCCCATGGTTGCCGTGAGCAAGAGCATCGGCTTGGTAATGCCCCGTGCGATGAAGAATGCGCTCATGATGCCGGCGATCAAGGCAGCAGCACCAACGCTCAGCAGCATAAAGTGGAAATCGCTTATCTGCTTGTTGACCTCCTGTTGAGTGCTTTCTTCTTCGGCCTTGGCGGAAACCGTAATGGCTTTGGCAGCAGCCATAATCTCGGAAGCGCCATCATCCAGAGTCTCAACCCTGATGCGCTTGCTTTCTTCGATTGCCTCAACCATCTTCCGGAACGACATTTCGTAAAGCTGCACATTCTTGACCGCCAGCTCCAGCTTGAACTGGTTCTGGTCGCCCACGATCGCCCCGCGCATTTGAACGAGCTTATTTTCCAGCTCTGCCAGATGTTGGGTCACCTTGCCTTTGTCTTCCCGATCTCCTTCGGACGAAAACTTCACAACCGCAAGCCGGGCAAGCAGCATGCTTTCCTGCGCGTCTCCAACCTTGTTCAGCAAGGGCAGCTGGTTGCTGGTGTAGGCTCCCGCATGAATATCATGCAAAGCACCTGTGATGATGTCGCCAGTAGGCGCGAGAATGTCATGCAGCTGATGATAAGCTTCTTCCTTCAGCCGCGTGATATCAACGAACCCTTCCTTATAGGCCCCAAGGCTGCCGTCGATCTTGTTGAGCAAAGCCAAACGATCCGGCTGCTGCAATTCATCGCGCGCGTCCACCATCAAATTGAGGATGACATCAAACCGGGCCTTGAACTCTTTCTCCGCCTCTTCTGCCCTGGCTGGCGAAGAGGTGCCCACATACTCGCGCGCAGCCAACTGAACCTCTGTCACCGCGCGTTGCATATCCGAAAGCAGAAGCGCATCCCCAGCCTTGTCACCATAGAATATGATGCGTCCTTCCAGACCTGTGAGCTTCGAATTCCCATAGATAGTCAGCCCTGCCAGAAGGCAAAGAACGATCGCAAACCCCAGATAGATCCGGGTTCCGATCTTGAAATTTCGAAAGACAGAGAAAGATCTCTTTTGCGAAGAGCCCGGAGCATCCAACGGAGCACTAACAAGAGAAGTACCACCCTCAGTTGATTGTATTGACATGCTTGGTTCTCCCCAGAACACACACTTCCAAGATGAATTGATTCAGAAAACAACCTCAAGACTTGTTGACCGTGGTTAACAATTGGTTAAATTTCCTCAATGGGGAGATGAATGAAATTAACAATTTGAATATAAACGTTAATTTCCATTGATAAAGTGTTAAAAAATAATTCTGAACTATTCTGTCTACAATAATACATTATAGTACAAAACCATAATGTCCAAAAATTCTGCTCAAATTCTATTTAAATAGTAATTACAAGTATCTATAAACCCATATATAGAAAATACTTTACGTCCACTCATTCATATATACTATAGAAAAGGCCGCACAGGGCATGTGCGGCCTTACTCGTATAAGCCTGTCGGAAAGGACTATCCCTCGCGCACATGAGCGATAAAGCTCTGCACTTCTGACTTCAGAAAATCCGACTGTTTCGAAAGCTCACGCGCCGCAACCATAACGTGCCCTGAAGCTTGCGATGCTTCCTGCGACGCTTTGGAAACGGATGTGATGCTGGTGTCTACAATCTCCGTCCCTTGTGCGGCCTGATGAATACTGCTTGAAATTTCACTCGTGGCCGAATTCTGCTGATCCATGGCAGAAGCGATTGATGCGCTGAATTCATCGAGCTTTTGGATGACCTGACTGACATCACGCATCGACAAGGACGCTTTTTCAGTCGCTGTCTGTATTTCATTGATCTGCAAGGCAATCTCTTCTGTTGCCTTCGCGGTTTGCCCTGCAAGCGCCTTTACTTCGCCAGCAACAACAGCGAACCCCTTGCCAGCTTCCCCGGCGCGGGCGGACTCGATTGTCGCGTTCAGAGCAAGAAGATTGGTTTGTTCCGCGATCTTTGAAATCATCTCGACCACTTCACCAATCTTGTGGGAGTTATGCGCAAGCATCTCCATCATCTGGTTGGTGGAATCCACCTTGGTTACAGCATCCCGAGCCGAGCCAGACGCCTGTTGAACCTGCAAACTGATCTCACCAATCGTACTGGTCATTTCTTCGGTCGCGGTTGCAACAGTCTGAACATTGCTAGATGTTTGCGCCGAGGCCGCAGAAACTTCAGAAATCTGCTTTTCAGTCTGCTCGGACACATCAGCCATAGCTTGTGCATTCGAACTGAGCTCTTCGGATGCATTGGATACGGTATCAATGATAGCACCGATATGCTCGTTAAAGTCATCGGCCATTTTGCTCATCATTGCGCGCTTCTCTATTTCTGCGCGCCGGTGATTTTCTTCCTGTGTCAACTCCAACTCTTTTGTCCGCAAGGCATTTTGCTTGAACACCTCCAGAGCGGTGGACATTTCGCCGATCTCGTCGCCCCGCTCACTACCCGGCACTTCCAGATCCAGCTTGCCGGATGCCAATTGCTTCATGGCAGCTGTGATGGCCAACAGAGGTTTCGTGATGCCGCGAGAAATCAGCAAGGCACAGCCAATCCCGACCAGAACAGAGACAATCGTTGCCAGAATCAGCATCTTGTTGGTGCTTTTGAAACTGGATTTGACGGCGCCTTCAACCGCATTGCTATCGGATGAAACAGTCGAAACAATTTCCCTGGAAGCGGTCAAGATTTCGGTCGCACGATTGTCCAATGTTTGCTCGCGCACAATATTGCGTTCATCAATGGTATTCTGCAAAGACGCCATCATGCTTTTATAGTCATCAACGCGCGACGACAGACGAATGAGAGCGGTCTTCAGATCTTCATTCACGGTTGCTCCGCGGATTTTCCTAATCGCGGCCCCCAAATCGTCAAGATGCGCAAAAGCCGACGCCAAGGTGTCATCCTTGTCGTCATCCATGAATTTCATCACCTTTATCCGAGCACGCAGCATGCTTTCGCGAATAGTGACGGCATAAATATTTAAGCCAAGATCCAGAGAATTTGCGATCTTGTCACCAATCGCATCAATCTTCGTATCGATGTCATCAGAAATTTCAGCAAGCGTCTTGTTGGCAAGCTCATTGCGCTTGTTCGTCAGCGCAACGAGCGTATCGAAGCCGATGTCATAGTCTTCGACATTCAGGTCAATCGAGTTCAACAATTCAACGCGTCGCGCATCTTGAATTTCGTCATGCGCCGTAAGCAGCAACTTGTGCAGGTCAGCATAGCGCTGTTTGAAACGGTTTACATTTTTCTTGGTTGGTTGAGCCAGATATTCGCGGGCTGACAATTGCAATTCGACCAGCTGCGTTTGCAGCTCTGTTGCAATAATGGAGTCGTCGGCAAAATCGCCGTATTTTTCAAAGCTCGTATCAAGCTTGTTCAGTGCCTGGCCGGCATAGAAAGACGCCCCGTTCAAAACCGCGATCACAACCAGAAAGCCAATAAATATCCGATGACCTATTTTAAGGTGCCTTAGCCAATTCATCAGTTTACTGGTCTTGTGGTCCTCCTCCGGATTTTGCTCCCCCACACGGTCGATGATTTCTCCACTTATCGTCATCTTTTACTTCCTCAAGCAACGCCTCGGCGTGTTGTACAACACTCTCCACCCTGCTTCAGGATTGGTTTTGGGGGTTAACGCAGCTTTAAATCAGCAGGACCAGAATTGTCACACCGAGGCCACTCCACCTCAAGTTTAAGCAGATTCATCAACAAATTCAGATAATTGCACAAAAATGTACATAACTATTGGTAATTTTACTCCACAATATAATTTTCAAGAAAGGCCAATTTAGCAACCATCATCAAATACTATTGATAAAATTATCAATGTTATAAATACTTATAGACCACAAGTATTGGACATAAAAAAAGCTGCGAATGATACCACTCGCAGCTTCATGATCTAAAATGTCTTGTTCAATTACTGCGCTACAGCAATCTGAATCTTCTGCAAACGAGCAAGGCGCAAAGCCGCTTCGTTCCGCTGATCGTCGGTCTCCGCGTCGGCAACATCCTCTTCGGCATCCTTGATCAGCTGGGCCATTTTTTCATGGTCCAGTTCTTCAACGGGAAGCGCCTGTTCGACAAGGATCTTCAGACCCGTATCGTTGACATCGGCAAAACCACCGCGAACATAGATATCGCGTTTGCTACCATCTTCCAGTTCTGCTTCGAGAATACCCGGAGCAATCGTGGAAATGACAGGTGCGTGGTTGTTGAGAACCGTGAAGTAACCGTCTGTACCCGGTACTAGAACAGAGACACAGGATTCGGAAAGAACCAGTCTCTCGGGAGACACAAGTTCAAAACCAAAAGCTTCAGCCATGATGAGTACCTACTCCTTCTCCGCCGGGAAGAGACCGCTTAAGCGGCCTCTGCTGCGAGTTTCTCGGCTCTTTCGATAGCTTCCTCAATGGAACCAACCATGTAGAAGGCCGCTTCAGGCAAATGGTCATAGTCGCCATTCACAAGGCCCTTGAAGCCCTTGATGGTGTCTTCCAGCGAAACCAGCTTACCAGGAGAGCCCGTGAAGACCTCGGCAACATGGAACGGCTGGCTGAGGAAACGCTCGATCTTACGAGCACGTGCAACAGCCATCTTGTCTTCTTCTGAAAGTTCATCCATGCCGAGAATGGCAATGATGTCCTGAAGAGACTTGTAGCGCTGCAGCGTTTCCTGAACCTGACGGGCCACTTCGTAATGCTCATCACCGATGATACGCGGATCAAGCATACGAGAGGTGGAGTCAAGCGGATCCACAGCCGGATAAATCCCTTTCTCGGCAATCGCACGGTTCAGAACCGTCGTTGCATCCAAGTGAGCAAAGGAGGTTGCCGGCGCCGGGTCGGTCAAGTCATCGGCAGGCACATAAATCGCCTGCACGGACGTAATCGAGCCCTTGTTCGTCGTGGTAATACGTTCCTGAAGCTGGCCCATGTCGGTTGCCAGAGTTGGCTGGTAACCCACAGCGGACGGAATACGACCCAGAAGCGCGGACACCTCGGAACCGGCCTGCGTGAAGCGGAAAATGTTATCCACGAAGAACAACACGTCCTGACCTTCATCACGGAAATGCTCAGCCACGGTGAGACCGGAAAGAGCAACACGGGCACGGGCTCCAGGAGGCTCGTTCATCTGGCCATAGACCAGTGCACATTTGGAGCCTTCACCGCCGCCTTCCTTGTTCACGCCGGATTCGATCATTTCCCAATACAGGTCGTTCCCTTCACGGGTCCGTTCCCCCACACCGGCAAACACCGAATAACCACCATGGGCTTTAGCGATGTTGTTGATCAGCTCCATGATAAGCACGGTCTTGCCCACGCCGGCGCCGCCGAACAGGCCAATCTTACCGCCCTTTGCATAAGGAGCCAGCAGGTCAACAACCTTGATGCCCGTTTCCAGAATCTCACCTTCAGTGGACTGCTCCACGAAGGAAGGCGCAGGCCGGTGAATCTCGCTGGTCAGCGTGGTTCCCAGTTCGCCAGCTTCGTCAACAGGCTCACCAACAACGTTGATGATGCGTCCGAGCATTTCCACACCAACCGGCACGGAAATAGCCTTTCCGGTGTCGGAAACGCTCTGGCCGCGAACCAGCCCCTCGGTGCTGTCCATTGCAATGGTACGAACGGTATTTTCGCCCAAGTGCAAAGCAACCTCGAGAATGAGGCGCTGACCGTTATTGTCAGTTTCAAGTGCGTTCAAGATCGGTGGAAGATCACCCTTGAACTGGACGTCCACAACAGCGCCGATAACCTGCGTGATACGTCCGGTAGCTGCTTCATTTGCTGCCATTCGTCTGTCCTCATCAATCGCCGTCAGAGCGCCTCAGCACCCGAGATGATTTCAATCAATTCATTCGTAATCTGAGCCTGGCGCTGACGGTTGTATGACATTTCAAGTTTGCCAATCATTTCGCCAGCATTGCGCGTAGCATTGTCCATGGCAGACATGCGAGCACCCTGCTCAGAAGCACCATTTTCAAGAAGCGCATGGTAAACCTGAACCGATACGTTTCTCGGTAGAAGATCCAAAAGGATTTCTTCCTCATCCGGTTCATAATCGTATACTGCACCAGATGCATGAGACCCTTCGCTCTCGACCTCTTCGAAGACGGCCGGAATGATCTGATGCTCGGTTGGCACCTGTGTCACCACAGACTGGAACTGAGCATAAAAGAGCGTGCAGACATCGAACTCACCTTTTTCGAACTTGTTCAAAATCGGGCGTCCAATGCGGACTTCTGCGTCGGAGAAGCGGATATTTTTCAAATCGCGCATATCAACGACTTCGATGATAATATCACCAAATTCACTCTTGAGTGCGTCAAAGCCCTTGGAGCCAACGCAGATCATCGTGACTGTCTTGCCCGCAGCTTTCAAAGCACGAGCCTTATCGCGCGCAAGACGCGCGATAGAAGAGTTAAAACCACCGCAAAGACCACGTTCTGCGGTGCAAACCAACAACAGGTGGGTCTGATCAGATCCGGTTCCTGCCAGCAGCTTTGGCGTGGATTCATCCATCGCACACCGCGCTGCCACGTTGGCCAGCACCTCGCTCATGCGTTCGGCGTAGGGCCGCGCATTTTCCGCCGCGCTCTGGGCACGACGGAGTTTTGCGGCCGCCACCATTTGCATGGCTTTGGTGATCTTCTGAGTCGCCTTAACCGAGGCGATACGATTCTTGAGGTCCTTAAGGCTTGGCATAATTAGCCTCCGTTCCCCGTCAGCCGGAAGTTACGCAAAATTCTTTGCGAAACCGTCGACCGCCGC
Source organism: uncultured Cohaesibacter sp. (assembly GCF_963676485.1). NCBI lineage: Bacteria > Pseudomonadati > Pseudomonadota > Alphaproteobacteria > Hyphomicrobiales > Cohaesibacteraceae > Cohaesibacter > uncultured Cohaesibacter sp. Next base: position 2,167,190 of record NZ_OY781114.1, on the reverse strand, counting down.
CTTCAGTTTAGATGTAATTTCGTCATCGAGAGCCTTCTTCTCGCGAATGGCTTCAAGCACGTCTTTGTGCTCATTGCGCATCACGGAAAGCAGACCTTCTTCGAACGAGCGAACCTGGCTAACGTCAATGGTATCCAGATAACCGTTCACACCGGCATAGATCACAGCGACCTGTTCTTCCACCCGAAGAGGTGAGAACTGGGGCTGTTTCAAAAGTTCGGTCAAACGGGCACCACGATTCAGCAAACGCTGGGTGGTAGCATCAAGATCGGACCCAAACTGCGCAAACGCGGCCATTTCACGATACTGCGCCAATTCACCCTTAATCGGGCCGGCAACCTGTTTCATGGCCTTGATCTGAGCCGACGATCCCACGCGGGATACGGACAGACCAACGTTCACAGCAGGACGAACACCCTGATAGAACAAATCGGTTTCCAGGAAGATCTGACCATCGGTAATGGAAATCACGTTGGTCGGAATGAACGCGGACACGTCGTTTGCCTGGGTTTCAATAACCGGCAGAGCGGTCATGGAGCCAGAGCCATTGTCTTCGTTCAGCTTCGCGGCGCGTTCCAGCAGACGAGAGTGCAGATAGAACACGTCACCTGGATAAGCTTCACGCCCTGGAGGACGACGAAGAAGCAGGGACATCTGGCGATAAGCCACAGCCTGCTTGGTCAGGTCATCATAAACCAGAAGCGAATGCATACCGTTGTCACGGAAAAATTCACCCATGGCGCAACCGGCAAACGGAGCCAGATACTGCATTGGAGCAGGATCGGAAGCCGTAGCAGCCACGATGATGGAATATTCCAGCGCACCGTTTTCTTCCAGCGTTTTCACGAACTGGGCAACGGTGGAGCGCTTCTGACCGATAGCAACATAAACGCAATAGAGCTTTTCGCTTTCCTCACCAGAAGCATTGATCGACTTCTGGTTCAGGATAGCGTCAAGAGCAATCGCGGTTTTACCGGTCTGACGGTCACCAATGATCAGTTCGCGCTGTCCGCGACCGATCGGGATCAATGCGTCCACGGCCTTCAGGCCCGTCTGCATTGGTTCATGAACGGATTTACGCGGGATAATGCCCGGCGCTTTCACGTCCACACGACGGCGTTCGTCGGCCTCGATAGGGCCTTTACCATCAATTGGGTTACCAAGCGGATCAACGACACGGCCCAGAAGGCCCCTGCCGACAGGTACGTCAACGATGGCGCCGGTCCTTTTGACCACATCGCCTTCCTTAACGCCGCGGTCATCGCCAAACAACACGACGCCGACATTGTCCATTTCAAGGTTGAGCGCCATACCGCGCATTCCACCAGGGAATTCCACCATCTCACCGGCCTGGACATTATCCAGACCATAGATGCGGGCGATACCGTCACCAACAGACAGAACCTGACCAACTTCGGAGACATGAGCGTCTGTGCCGAAGTTTTTGATCTGCTCTTTGAGGATTGCGGAAATTTCCGCGGCCCGAATATCCATCAGCCGACCTCTTTCAGTGCAATCTTGAGCGAGTTGAGTTTAGTGCGCACAGATGAGTCAATCATCCGCGAGCCTACTTTTACAACAAGGCCGCCCAGAATATCTGCATCGACCTTGGCATGAATTGCAATATCCTTACCCAATGCCTCCTTGAGCGACGCTTTGAGCGCGGTCAAGTCGTCATCGCCCAGAGGCTGAGCAGACGTGACTTCTGCCACCTGCTCACCACGATGGATGGAAAGAATTTTGCGAAAAGCTTTAATAATTCCCGGCAGAGAGAACAGCCGGCGATTTTGAGCAACGACACGAACAAAGTTTCCGACAGTGCCGGACATGCCGACCTTGTCCAAAAGCGCTGAAACAGCCGAGAGTTGCTCGTCAGCAGTAAAGACAGGGCTTTCAACAAGCCGCATGAAATCTTCACTTTCATCCATGATGGCCTCAATGCGTGCAAGATCAGCTTCCACCGCATCGATTGCCTTTTCTTCGAGAGCAAGATCGAACAACGCGCGAGCGTAACGTTCGGCCACTCCTGAAACTTCTGAATTTGTATCTGTCACTTGGTCGCTCTCTGACATTAGGAGAATACTCCCAACCATAATGCGAAAACATGAGCCAATAAAAGCCCTTATCTTCCCTGGAAGTCTGTCTCATCTGTCCGGGGATATAAATCCCTGAAACCGCTAGCTCGTCTAGCACATGGAATGAGCATGCGCAACATTGCGGTTAAAGCCATAAGTCGTAAATCGTACCGCAAATACAGGCTTATGAGCCTGTTCTACACAGTTTCATCCCTTCGCATAAGCAAAAAGATTACACGAAAGAAACCGGATCCACGTCAATCTGAATACGTAAAGATCCTGCGATTTTAGGGCTTTGTGCAAGCCACCGGCGCAGCCATTGCGACAGCGGAAACGAGCGTGGAGCCATAACCAAAAGTCTAAAGCGGAAACGCCCGCGAAGCACGGAAATCGGCGCTTCAGCAGGGCCCAGAACCCGCACGCCCTCTTCGTGAGGCACGGCCCTGACCATCTCGCGACCATAGGCTAAAGCGGCCTCGCGATGCTCGGAAGACAGAATCACGGCGGCCAATCGCCCGAAAGGCGGCATAGCGGCCTTGCGACGTTGGTCCAACTCATATGTGTAAAACTCTTCCCGCTCGCCTTTCGCAAGCGCAGCAATAACAGGATGATCAGGCACATAGCTCTGCAGCAGGCCACGCCCCTGCCCCTGCACACGACCGGCCCGCCCTGTTACTTGTGCCAATGTCTGGAAAACCTTTTCACCGGCCCTGAGATCGCCGTGCGCTAGCCCCAGGTCGGCGTCGATCACCCCGACCAACGTCATTGCAGGAAAGTTATGCCCCTTGGCAACCAGCTGTGTGCCGATAACAATGTCCGCCTCTCCGGAGGCGATCAGATCAAGCTCGGCCCGCAATTGTTGCACCCCGTGAATGAGATCGCTGGAGAGAATAACAATCTTGTGATCCGGCCACCGGCTTGCCGCCTCTTCGGCAATCCGCTCGACACCAGGCCCACATGCCACAAGGCTATGCTCGTCACCACATTGCGGGCAAGCGGGCGGCACGGGCTCTGAATGGCCGCAATGATGACAGACCAGCTGCTTGCGGAAGCGATGCTCCACCAGCCATGTGGAACAGTTGGGACATTGGAAGCGATGCCCGCAGGTGCGGCACAAGGTCAGCGGCGCATAGCCGCGGCGGTTGAGGAACAACAGGCTTTGCTGCCCCGCCTCGATGGTTTCATTGACCGCATCAATCAGAATCGGAGACAGCCAGCTGCCTTTCTCTGGCGGATTGACACGCATGTCGATCAAGGAAATATCCGGCATCGACTGTCCGCCATAGCGGCTGGGCAAACAAATATGCTTGTAGCGCCCCTGATCAGCATTGTTTCGGCTCTCCACCGAAGGTGTAGCGCTGGCCAGAATCACGGGAAAGCCGGAAAGATGACCGCGCACCACCGACATGTCCCGCGCATTATAAATGACACGGTCCTCCTGCTTGTAGGCCCCATCATGCTCTTCATCGACCACGATAAGCCCCAGATCACGAAAAGGCAGCATCAGGGAAGACCGTGCCCCTACCACGACCTGCACTTCGCCAGTGGCAACCCCGCGCCAAACCAGATTCTTGTAACGCTGCGCCTGTCCGGAGTGCCATTCCCCCGGACGCACACCGAATCGGCTTTCAAACCGGTGCAAAAATGCATCCGTGAGGGCAATTTCCGGCACAAGAATCAGGATCTGCTTCCCCTGCCTGAGAGCCTCTGCAACAGCCTCGAAATAGACCTCGGTCTTGCCCGAGCCGGTCACCCCGTCCAGCAGGATGACTTCGAAGGCCTGCGCTTCAACAATCTTGCGAATCTCTTCGGCCGCTTCAGCCTGAAGGTCGGACAAGGCGGGCGGCGCAAAATCGGCCTGCGGCAGCTCCATCAGGGCCGGGGGCGGTAACAGGCATTGAGAAAGCGTCCCGCTCTTGACCAACCCGTCGACCACTGATGCCGACACACCGGCCCGCTCCGCGATGGCAGCCTTGGTTTCTGCAAGCCCATTCTCCATGGTTTCCAGAACCCGCGCCCGCGCCTTGGTCATGCGCTCGGGTGCATCCCCCGTTAATCTCAGCGCAGAAACCGGCTTTGGCGGCAACAGCGCATCCTCCCCGCGCAAAACCATGCGCAGCACCATGCCTCGCTGGGCCAGCGTATATTGTGCAATCCAGTCAACGAATTTGCGGAAATCTTCAGACAGCCGAACCCCGTGATAAACCTCCTGAATATCCTTTAGCCGCGCTTCATCGGAGAATTCGCTCGGGTCATCCCACACCACACCCAGCACAGACCGTGGACCGAGAGGCACCCTGACCAGCTGTCCGGGCTCAAGCCCTTCTGCAAATCCCGCCCCCTCTTGCTCGCCAAACAAAGAAGGCGAATCGGCAGGGACCCGATAGCTGTAGCAACTATCCACATAAACCGGGACGAGAACTGACACAATTTGACGCTTTGACGACAAGATGATCCCTTTTCCTTTACGAAGGAAGCAAATAAATTGATTTCGCCTTAGAGGTGGGCTGACGATCCGTGTACTATGGTTTATTGAACATATCGTACCCCGCCCGCGATTTCCAATCTGGTAGTCGCGCATGCATGGCTAACGGAAACGGAGCACGAAAGACAATGAAATTCTTCGTCGATACTGCCGAAACCAAAGATATCCGCGAACTGGCGTCTACAGGCCTGATCGACGGTGTTACCACAAACCCATCCCTGATCGTGAAATCCGGGCGCGACTTCAAAGAAGTCATTGCAGAGATCTGCGAAATCACTGACGGTCCGGTTTCTGCTGAAGTTACAGCTCTGGAAACCACCCAGATGCTGGCAGAAGCCAAAGAGCTTCTCAAGATCGCCAACAACATTGCCATCAAGGTTCCCCTGACCATCGACGGTCTGAAAACCTGTAAAGCCCTGACCGACGAAGGCCACATGGTCAACGTAACCCTGTGCTTCTCGGCGAACCAGGCCCTTCTGGCAGCAAAAGCTGGCGCTACCTTCATTTCCCCGTTCATCGGTCGTCTTGATGATCTGAACATCGACGGCATGGAACTGATTGAAGACATCCGCACCATCTATGACAATTACGGTTTCGAAACCGAAATTCTGGCAGCGTCTATCCGCAATGCCAACCATGTCAAGGAATGTGCGCTTGCTGGTGCCGATGTGGCAACCATTCCGCCAGCAGTGATCAAGGGTCTTGCAAACCATGCCCTGACCGACAAAGGCATCGAAGCCTTCATGAAAGACTGGGCAACCACCGGTCAGTCCATCCTGTAATCAACAGTGGATGAAGGCGGACCCAAATCTGCCTTAAAGCTTGCGTAAATTTTATCCCCGATGCTGAGACCACCAGCACCGGGGATTTTTGATTCTCGCTGCGCCGTGCCTGATGCCTCTTTCGCTTCGGGCCAGACAGAATGAGACACTGCGCCATGCCAAGAGATCAGGTCAAAAAGCAGACCAGAAAACAGGTCAACAGCGATGCACCACTCATCATCGCAACCCCTGCCTTGCGCCAGAATCAAGCACGTTGGCTCAAGAGCCTTGGAAGCGAACGTCGCCTCTCGCCCGCAACGCTTGAAGCCTATGATCGTGATCTGGATCAGTTTTTTTCCTTCCTCACCCGGCATATGGGTGAAGTCTCGGACCTGCCGCATTTTCCTGGCCTGAGGCCAGCGGATGTCCGCGCCTATATGGCCGAGCGGCGGCGGCAGGGCACAGGCTCACGCTCGTTGGCACGTAGCATGGCTGGCATCCGTTCTTTTGTCAGTTATCTGGAAGAGCGGGGGCTGGCTTCCAGCGCGCCATTCAAAGCCATCCAGACGCCCAAATATTCCCGCTCACTACCCAAACCTCTCAGCGCAGAAAAGGCAAGCCAGCTGGTGGATCCGAACCAGTCACTCTCGGACGAACCATGGGTAACCGCCCGAGACAGCGCCATCATGCTTCTGCTCTATGCTGTTGGTCTTCGCATTTCAGAGGCTCTGTCGCTAACGCCAAGCACCGCACCGCTGCCCGGGCAGGACGCCATGACCATAACGGGCAAGGGTGGCAAACAACGAAGGCTACCGGTGTTGCCCGTCGTGCAATCTGCTCTGCAACACTATATCTCCCTTTGCCCCTTCGAGTTGGAATCCGATGAAGCCCTTTTCAGAGGCGTACGCGGAGGCGTTCTCAACCCGCGCATCGTGCAAAAAACCATCGCCTCCATGCGAGGAGCGCTTGGCCTGCCAGACAGCGCCACACCGCACGCCCTTCGCCATTCCTTTGCCACGCATCTATTGGCCAACGGCGGCGACCTGCGAACCATTCAGGAGCTGCTCGGCCATGCCAGCCTTTCAACGACGCAAGCCTATACTGAGGTGGAAATGTCGGAGCTGATGCAAATCTATCAAAAGGCGCATCCGCGTTCCTAATGCATCAATCCTAGTAAAACAATATTCCGCCAGTCAAAATTGCAATGCTCTTTCATACAATGACCACAGTAGATAAACTCAAATTCAACAAATCAAATACGACTTAGAATTAATTTTCTATTATTTTTCTTAATATCGACGTAACACATTTGGTCTATACTTTACAAAAGGCGTTACTCAAAGTGGAGTAACTACCTGTTTTGGCAATCAAACGATATATCGGAGGAGGAGCCAAATGGTATATCGCGCCGCTTTAGTATTTTTACTGAGTCTATTCGCTTCGAGCTTTGCTCAGGCTGGTGAATGTGTCGATACACAAACCCTTGGGACTTGGGAAAATCCATTTGCCGGTCATCGCTATGATCTCACCAAACTCGAGATCAAGGAAATCTGCAACACACGCACCGTTCCCCATATCCAGGTGAAGGCCTATACCGCATGCGCACCGCGCGATTGCACATGGGGGCGCTCTATTGCCCATCAAAGCAGTTCGACCAGCCTGACGGTCAGCTACAATACCTTTTTCGCAAGGCGCACAGTCACCGTGTCCATCAATGGCAAACGCATGGATGCCACTGTCTATGACGATTTCCATGATTCGCGTAAATCCAATACCACGCGCTCATTTGTTCTCTGGCGCAAATAGTGAGTCGGGTTCGCGCAAGATGCGCAAAGATTCTCATATCTTGGATCAACAAAAAGGCCGCCCTGATTCAGAGCGGCCTTTTTGTGATTTTATGAATTATGTCTACGGCTTTGGCCGGGCGATCACATATGGATCGGGCGTTTATCAACCGCCAATGCGGCTTCCTTGACAGCTTCGGACAGGGTCGGATGCGCATGAATGGTGCGAGCCAGATCTTCAGCCGATCCTGAGAAGGCCATCAGAACAGAGGCTTCGTGGATCATTTCGCCGACACCGGCACCGATCATATGCACGCCCAGAACCTTGTCGGAGGTCTTGTCTGCCAAAATCTTGACGAAACCGTCCGTATGGCGCTGTGCCTTGGCGCGTCCGTTGGCCGTGAAGGGGAACTTGCCGACATTATAGGCGATACCGGCTTCCTTGAGCTGCTCTTCGGTCTGGCCGAGAACGGCAATCTCCGGCATCGTATAAACAACGCCCGGAACAAGATTATAGTCCACATGCCCGGCCTGTCCGGCCAAGGTTTCAGCCAGCGCAACGCCATCATCTTCAGCCTTATGGGCAAGCATCGGTCCGGCGATCACATCACCAATGGCGTAAATGCCGTCCACATTGGTCTTGAAATGCCCGTCGGTTGCAACGCGGCCACGCTCATCCAAAACAACGCCCACTTCTTCAAGGCCCAAGCCTTCGGTATAAGGACGGCGCCCGATTGCCACCAGAACGATGTCGGCTTCAAGTTCCGAAGCATCCCCGCCCTTGGCTGGCTCAAGGGTTACCTTGACGCCCTTCTTGTGCTTTTCAACACCGGTCACCTTGGTGCCCAGCTTGAAATCAAAGCCCTGTTTCTTGAAGATGCGCTGGGCATTCTTGACCACTTCGCCATCCATACCCGGCAGGATGCGATCAAGAAACTCCACCACAGTGACGTCCGAACCAAGCCGACGCCAGACAGAACCAAGCTCCAGACCGATAACGCCAGCCCCGACCACGATCAACTTGCCCGGAACCTTGTCCAGTTCCAACGCGCCAGTGGAGGAGACGACATGCTTTTCGTCAATCTCGACACCCGGCAGCGGCGCAACATCAGAACCGGTTGCAATCACGATGGCCTTGGATTCCAAGGTTTGTACATCACCGGCTTCCGGCGTGACTTCCACTTTGCCCGCAGCAAGGATCTTGCCTGCGCCATGGAAAACATCGATCTTGTTTTTCTTGAACAGGAAATCGACACCGCCAACATTGCCATCAATCACGGCTTGCTTGTGGCCCATCATAGCGTTCAAATCGAGAGACGGCTTGCCGACCTTGATACCCATATTGGCAAAATCATGGCCAGCTTCTTCAAACAACTCCGAGGCATGCAGCAGGGCTTTGGAAGGGATACAGCCGACATTCAGGCATGTACCACCATGTGTGCTGCGCTTTTCGACCACAGCCACCTTCATGCCCAATTGCGCGGCACGAATCGCGCAAACATATCCGCCAGGGCCGGTACCGATCACGACCATATCATAAGACATTTCATTCACTCCTGAAGAATGCTGGATTGATGGAGCGTTGGCAAAAACCAAACTCAAATATCAAAAACGGGGCACACTGGCCCCGTTTCCTAAATTGTCAAATCAGATATCCATAACCAGACGCTGAGGATCTTCAAGGCTTTCCTTGATGCGCACAAGGAAAGTCACGGCTTCCTTGCCATCCACAACGCGGTGATCATAGGACAATGCCAGATACATCATCGGACGGATAACAATCTCGCCATTGCGCACCACAGGGCGTTCTTCGATGCGATGCATGCCCAGAATACCGGACTGCGGCGCATTGAGGATCGGCGTGGACATCATGGACCCATAAACACCGCCGTTGGAAACAGTGAAGGTACCACCCTGCATTTCCTCAATGGTCAGCTGGCCATCGCGGGCACGGCGCCCAAAGTCTGAAATTTCCTTTTCGATCTCGGAGAGCGATTTCTGATCGGCATCTCGCAAAACAGGGACCACCAGACCGCGCGGAGAGCCCACGGCAACCCCGAGATGAACAAAATGCTTGTAGACCAGATCCGTGCCATCAATTTCTGCATTGACGGCAGGAATTTCTTCCAGAGCCTTACAGATCGCCTTGGCAAAGAAGCCCATGAAGCCGAGGCGAACACCGTGTTTCTTCTCGAACAGATCCTTATACTGCTTGCGCATACCCATGACGGCAGACATGTCCACATCGTTGAATGTGGTCAGCATGGCGGCCGTGTTCTGAGCATCCTTCAAGCGGCGCGCGATGGTCTGACGCAGCTTGGTCATACGGACGCGTTCTTCACGGGCAGCATCGTCTGGCGCAGAAGCCGGACGCTTTGCCGCAGGCTGAGGCGCAGAACCGGCAGGAGCGATTACACCACCAGCAATCGCATTGATCACATCGCCCTTGAGCACCTGACCGCGCACACCGGTGCCGGAAACGGACGCCGGATCAACCTTCTGCTCTGTCATCATCTTGGCAGCGCTCGGAGCCGGAGGCATGGAGGTCGGCGCAGCGCTTGAAGCCGCAGGAGCAGCCGCAGCGGCAGGCTCTTTCTTGGCTTCTTCTTTCTTGGGAGCCGGAGCCGCAGCTGCGCCTTCCCCTTCAAGCAGCATCGCCAGCAGCGCGCCAACTTCAACGGTCTCCCCTTCCGGAGCAACAATATCGCCCATGGTACCGGAAACCGGCGCAGGCACCTCGATGGTCACCTTGTCGGTTTCAAGTTCTACGAGCGGCTCATCGGCTTGAACCGCATCACCAGTTGCCTTGAACCATTGACCGATCGTTGCTTCGGTCACAGATTCGCCCAGTGTAGGGACTTTGATTTCCGTAGCCATTTGGTTTTCTCACACTTATTTATTTGGTTCAGCCGTTACTCGGCAAACGCATCATCAAGAAAGGCCTTGAGCTGGTTCAAATGCCTGCTCATCAGACCGGTAGCTGTCGCTGCGGATGCCGGACGCCCTACATAGGCCGGCCGTTTGACACTCGCATCAATCTGGTTGAGAACCCATTCCATATAAGGCTCGATGAAGGTCCATGAGCCCTGGTTCTTCGGCTCTTCCTGACACCAGACCATATCGGCCTGCTTGAAGCGCCCGAGTTCCTTGATCAGGGTCTTCGCCGGGAATGGATAGAGCTGCTCGACGCGCATCAGATAGACATCATTCAAGCCGCGTTTTTCACGCTCTTCATAGAGATCATAATAAACCTTACCGGTGCACAGAATGACACGACGGATCTTGTCATCCGATACCAGCTTGATTTCCTGATTTGGACGGATCTCCGCATCATCCCAGAGCACACGATGGAATGTGCTGCCAGCACCAAGCTCGGCCAGATTGGAAACGGCACGCTTGTGGCGCAGCAGGCTTTTGGGTGTCATCAGGATCAAAGGCTTACGGAAGCTACGTCTTACCTGACGGCGCAGAATATGAAAATAGTTGGCCGGCGTGGTGCAGTTGGCCACCTGAATGTTATCTTCGGCGCAAGACTGGAGATAGCGTTCAAGACGGGCGGAACTATGCTCCGGCCCCTGCCCTTCATAGCCATGAGGCAACAGAACAACCAGACCGGATGCACGCAGCCATTTGCGCTCTGCAGAAGACAGGAACTGGTCAAACACCACCTGAGCGCCGTTGGCAAAGTCGCCAAACTGGGCTTCCCACATGGTCAATCCACTTGGTTCGGCCAGAGAATACCCATACTCGAAGCCAAGAACAGCTTCTTCCGAGAGCATCGAGTTGATGACCTCATAGCGGTTCTGGCCTTTGCCAACATGGTTGAGCGGAATATAGCGGCTTTCATCCTGCTGATCATACAGAACCGTATGACGCTGGGAGAATGTACCGCGCTCACTGTCCTGACCGGACAAGCGCACAGGATAGCCTTCGCGAACCAGAGAGCCGAAGGCCAGAGATTCTGCAGTTGCCCAATCAATCCCCTCACCAGTTTCCATCATCTTGGCCCGGTTGTTGAGGAAGCGTTGAACCGTACGATGAACATTGAAGCCTTCAGGAACGGTTGTCAGCTTTTCGCCGATTTCCCTTAATTCTTCAACAGCAACACCGGTATTGCCCGAGCGGCGATCATCTTCAGCGCTGGCGGTCGTCAGACCGGACCATTTGCCATCGAACCAGTCCGCCTTGTTCGGCGAGAAGCTCTGACCGGCCTCGAACTCTTCTTCAAGCATTTTGCGCACGTCAGCACGCATCTGCTCGAAATCGTCCGGCGTGATAACCCCTTCAGCAATCAACTGGTCTGCATAACGCTGCAGGCTGGTTGGATGCTTGCGGATCTTTTTATACATCAGCGGCTGGGTAAAGGCCGGCTCATCGCCTTCGTTATGACCGAAGCGACGATAGCAGAACATGTCGATCACGACCGGTTTGCCAAACAGCTGCCGGAATTCCGTTGCGATCTTGGCTGCGAACACAACCGACTCAGGATCGTCCCCGTTACAGTGGAAGATCGGCGCTTCGATCATCTTGGCCAGATCAGACGGATAGGGCGACGAACGCGAGAAACGCGGATAGGTCGTAAAGCCGATCTGGTTGTTGATGATGAAATGGATCGAGCCGCCGGTCCGATGCCCTCTGAGGCCAGACAGTCCAAAGCACTCGGCCACAACACCCTGCCCGGCAAAGGCAGCATCGCCATGAATGAGTAGTGGCAACACCGATGTACGATCCACTTCCGTGGTTTCGATGAATTTGCCATTGTCTGCAGAAATCTGATCCTGCTTGGCACGCGCCTTGCCCAGAACAACCGGGTTCACGATTTCAAGGTGAGACGGGTTCGCCGTAAGCGACAGATGCACATTATTGTCATCAAATGACCGGTCAGAAGACGCACCAAGGTGATATTTCACGTCACCAGAGCCTTCCACGTTATCCGGCGTGATAGAGCCGCCCTTGAATTCGTGGAAGATGGCGCGATGCGGTTTGCCCATCACCTGACTAAGAACATTGAGCCGGCCACGGTGGGCCATGCCGAACACGATCTGCTTGACGCCCATGGCACCACCGCGCTTGATGATCTGTTCAAGCGCAGGAATGAGCGACTCGCCACCATCAAGGCCGAAACGCTTGGTGCCTGTATATTTAACGTCGAGGAATTTCTCGAAGCCTTCCGCTTCCACCAGCTTGTAGAGAATGGCCTTCTTGCCATTTTCGGTAAAGGCAATCTGCTTGTCCGGACCCTCGATGCGTTCCTGAATCCAGGATTTCTCAGCCGGATCGGAAATATGCATGAATTCCACACCAAGGGTAGAACAATAGGTACGGCGCAGAATTTCGAGCATTTCCGGGATCGTGGCAAATTCGAGCCCCAGAACATGGTCGATGAAAATCTTGCGGGAATAATCAGCTTCGGTAAAGCCGTAGGAGGAAGGATGCAGCTCTTCATGATCCTTGGCGTCTGCCAGATTGAGCGGATCAAGCTCTGCATGCAAGTGACCGCGCATGCGATAGGCACGGATCATCATGAGGGCACGCACGGAATCGCGCGTTGCCTGCTGAACGGCAGCATCGGTCAGTTCCACACCCTGACCCTGCGCCTTGCTTTTCAGCTTGTCGCCCAGCTTTTTCTCATCAACGACGAAATCGCCACCAGCCAATGCTGATACCAACTCACCATTGGCTGTCGGAGGCCAGTCGTCTCGCTTCCAGGATGCGCCGCGCGCATTCGCGGCAATATCGCCGCTGTCATCCTGCAAATCCTTGAAGAAGACTCGCCACTCTTCTTCTACAGATGTCGGATCTTTCTGAAAACGGGCATAAAGATCTTCGATATAAGACGCGTTACCTCCATAGAGGAAGGAAGATAACGCAAACGCTTCATTTGCGTCCTGACGTGCCATCGCCACCACCGCCGAACCTTCGTTCGGTCTCTTTTTTCGGGTCCAGCACCATTGCTGAACTGATTTGCTGCCACGAGCTAAGTACAATACCTATCTCGTGGCAATAACTTAATGTCGCGCTTTTACTTACCTTTGAGCAAGTCAACCAAAGTGGTACCGAGACTTGCCGGAGAAGGTGAAACGCGAATCCCTGCGCTTTCCATCGCAGCAATTTTATCTTCAGCCCCGCCTTTTCCGCCGGAAATCACGGCACCTGCGTGCCCCATTGTCCGGCCGGGAGGAGCCGTGCGGCCGGCAATGAAACCGACCATTGGTTTTTTGCGCCCTTTCGCAGCCTGCTCCTTGAGCCATTCGGCAGCGTCCTCTTCAGCGGATCCACCGATTTCACCAATCATGATGATGGATTCCGTTTCCGGATCATCAAGGAACAGATCCAGCACATCGATAAATTCAGTGCCTTTGACCGGATCACCGCCAATACCGACGGCTGTGGTCTGGCCCAGGCCCTCATTCGTCGTCTGGAACACTGCTTCATACGTAAGAGTACCAGAGCGAGATACAATACCAACCGAGCCTTTCTTGAAGATGGAGCCGGGCATAATACCGATTTTGCACTCTTCAGGGGTCAGGACACCGGGGCAGTTCGGGCCAAGCAGGCGTGAATTGGAATCTTCAAGGCGCCGTTTAACCTTCACCATATCCACCACCGGAATACCCTCGGTGATGCAGGTAATGAATTCAACACCGGCATCGATGGCCTCGACAATCGCAGCGGCGGCCCCTGCAGGCGGCACATAGATCACCGACGCGGTTGCACCGGTCGCGTCCTTGGCTTCCTTCACATTGGTAAAGATCGGCAACTCGGCAGCGCATTCAACACCGGAAGACCAGGTTTCACCGCCCTTCTTGGGATGAACGCCCGCCACCATTTTCGTGCCGAAGTAATTGAGAGCCTGCTCGGTGTGAAACGTACCGGTTTTACCGGTCAGCCCCTGCACGATGATTTTGGTATCTTTGTTGACAAGAATGGACATCGAATTAGGCCCCCTTCACAGCTGCGACGATTTTCTGAGCGGCATCGTTGAGATCATCAGCAGGAATGACATTGAGATCGCTTTCGGCGATCAGCTTCTTGCCTTCTTCAACGCGCGTGCCTTCCAGTCGCACCACGAGGGGCACTTCAAGCCCGACTTCCTGAACAGCGGTCAACACACCTTGGGCGATCACGTCACAACGCATGATCCCGCCAAAGATATTGACCAGAATACCCTTCACATTCGGATCTGAGGTAATGATCTTGAAGGCAGCGGTCACCTTCTCAACGCTGGCTCCACCACCAACATCAAGGAAGTTGGCCGGTTCCGCACCGTAAAGCTTGATGATGTCCATCGTTGCCATGGCAAGGCCAGCGCCATTCACCATGCAGCCGATGTTGCCATCAAGCGCCACATAGGCAAGATCATACTTGGAGGCTTCAATTTCCTTGGCGTCTTCTTCGGTCTTGTCCCGCAGGGCCATCACATCGGGATGACGGAACAGCGCGTTGCCATCGAACGACACCTTGGCATCCAACACACGCAGGCGCTGGTTTTCCATAACGATCAGCGGATTGATCTCAAGAAGGGACATATCCTTCTCGACAAAGGCCTTGTAGAGGATGGGGAAAAGATGCATGCCATCGTCGCGCGCAGAGCCTTCCAGCTTCAACGCATTGCACAGCGCGATTGCATTATCCGCCGTCACGCCAGCACTCGGATCGATCGGCACGGTCAGAATCTTGTCCGGCGTCTCCTCAGCCACAGCTTCGATATCCATACCGCCTTCGGTCGAAACCACGAAAGCGACACAACCGGTTGTCCGGTCGACCAGGATAGAAAGATAGAGTTCGCGGTCGATATCGGCACCATCTTCCAGATAGATGCGATTGACCTGCTTACCGGCTTCACCGGTCTGGTTCGTTACCAGGGTTGCCCCCAGCATCTGTCCGACGAACTCAATGACGTCCTCTTTTGAGAAAGCGAGCCGAACACCGCCTTTTTCGCCAGCGGATTCTTCTTTGAATTTGCCTTTACCGCGACCGCCCGCATGGATCTGGGACTTAACCACCCAGAGCGGACCGCCCAGTTTATCTGCAGCAGCACCTGCTTCATCAGCGGAAAAGATGGGCAAACCGTCAGCGACGGGTGCACCATATTCCTTAAGCAAGGCCTTCGCCTGATACTCATGAATATTCATGGGATCTCCCCTAATCTTTGGATCGGCCTGATGCGCACCGTGAGCAAGCGCCACCAGACTGGTCTTTGCTTGTGGTATTAATGCACCACTTCCGCCTGCTTACCGATCCATCCCCATGGACCGTTTCACGCTTGGAAGTGATGCAAAAATTTAGGCCGAAATATTCCTGAGCCGTAAGCCAGGAGCGCAGGAATACCCGGTATCAATCCCTCTCGATTGTTCAAGCCGTCTCAAGAGGGGGGATCTCAATCGCCAATCTTACTCAAGCGAGTTCTGGAGCGAGACGCTGACAAGCCTCGATGAGGCCTTTCACAGAGTCAACAGAGTTGTCGAACTGTGCTTTTTCGTCTTTATCCATTTCGATCTCGACAACGCGTTCGATGCCACCAGCACCGATCACAGTCGGAACACCGACATACATGCCGTCGATGCCATATTCACCGGAAAGATGAGCGGCACAAGGCATAACGCGCTTTTTGTCTTTGATGTAAGATTCTGCCATTGCGATTGCCGAAGCAGCCGGAGCATAAAAAGCCGAACCGGTTTTCAGCAGCTTGACGATTTCTGCGCCACCATCACGGGTACGCTGAACGATTTCGTCCAGACGGCTCTGTTCGATCCAGCCCATTTTAACCAGATCAGGAAGAGGAATACCTGCAACAGTAGAGTAGCGGATGAGCGGAACCATGCTATCGCCATGACCACCCAGAACAAATGCGGTAACGTCCTGTACGGATACGTCGAATTCGTCTGCCAGGAAGTAACGGAAACGAGCGGAGTCCAGAACGCCAGCCATGCCGACGACTTTGTTGGCAGGCAGACCCGAGAATTTCTGCAGAGCCCAAACCATCGCATCGAGCGGGTTGGTGATGCAGATGACGAAAGCATCTGGTGCATATTTGCCAATGCCGGCACCAACCTGCTTCATGACTTTAAGGTTGATTTCAACCAGGTCATCACGGCTCATGCCAGGCTTGCGAGGCACACCAGCGGTGACGATAACAACGTCAGCACCGGCAATAGCTTCGTAGGACTGGGTACCAGACAATTTAGCATCGAAGCCGTCTACTGGAGACGATTCAGCAATATCGAGTGCCTTGCCTTCCGGGGTCCCTTCAGCAATATCGAAAAGGACGACATCGCCCAGTTCGTTCATGCTGGCAAGATGCGCCAGAGTGCCGCCAATTTGGCCTGATCCGATAAGTGCAATTTTCTTCCGCGCCATATTCAGTTTCCCTTAACGTAAGGTTCTCCCAAAACTGGGAATGGATGGCTGTGAGTACCGCGAATCCGGTGCGCTTTCAAGTCGCAGATAGTTTTAAATGCATAAAAAACCCGAGACTTTTGGCGAACTTAACCTTTACGTTAAGGGAATTATAACCTTGAGCAATCTTCCAGATATTCATCTGATTGCATTTCTGTGAGACGGGACGCTGTGCGATCAAATTCGAAGGCCTCTGTTCCATCCAGATTCTGGCCCAGATCGAACTGCGAGACATGGGCCAGAGCGATGACGCGCACATGGTTGTCATAAAGAGTATCGATCAGGATGATAAACCGCTTGGCCTCATTGCGCATGGACCGCTCAAAGAGCGGAATACCGTCGATAAAGATCGTATGATAGACCTCACATAAACGCAGATAGTCCGATGCGCCCAAAGGACGAGCACAGAGATCTTCGAAAGAAAAACGGGCCATGCCATGACAGGCTTCAGGCACAGAAATGCTGCGCCCCTGATTTTCCACCGCATCGCTCGGTGCACGAGGTGCCTCGATCACCGTCTCCCACATAGACTGGAAACGCGCGCCGGTTTCTTCATTTTTCGGGTAAAGATAAACCGGCTGACCGCCCAGCTTTTCCATCCGGAAATCCGTCCGCGAAGACAGCCGAACCACCTCGCAACGCTCTTTTAGAAGCGCAATGAACGGTAGGAACAATTGCCGGTTCAGCCCGTCCTTATAGAGCAGGTCCGGATCGACATTGGACGTGGCAACAACGACCACACCATCTGCGAATAGTCGGGAGAAGAGCCGCCCTAAAAGCATCGCATCCGCAATGTCGGTTACGCTGAATTCGTCAAAGCACAACAGCCGCACTTCCTGGCTCAAAGCATCTGCCACGGGCTTGATCGGATCATCGCCCTTGATCTTGCCGCTGGCGATATCCGCACGCGCCTGCTTGATCCGGGCATGCATGTTACGCATGAATTCATGGAAATGATACCGACCCTTGCGCTTGACCGGAGCCACCTCGAAAAACAGATCCATGATCATGGTCTTGCCACGACCAACCTCGCCCCAGATATAGAGCCCCCTAACCGGCTCTACAGGTTGACGCTTGGCAAACAGCCAGCCAAGAGAAGAGGTTTTTCGAGAGAGTCGCTTTTCGCTCACCTTTTCAAGCAATTGGTCGAAGCGAACCGCCAGCGCCCTTTGATCCGCATCGCCCTCTATATCGCCGTGCCGCACCTTGCTGTCATACAGATCCGATACCGAAATGCCGCCCAGTTCACTATTCAATTGCTTGCCTCGTCATGCTCCGGCATAGAGATGCCCTAAATATGCTTGTACCGCCCATGCTCTGCCCTCATGGCCTCAACCCTTCGACAGGACGAGCACACAAAAGAGGCGAACAGCGACACCCTCACCCGTATGCCCAGCTTTGCGACAAGACACGGGGAAAACACGAAAAAGAATGGTCCTGCTTTAGGGGAAATGATGGCGTAAGGAAATGATCCCTAAGACTGATGAAGAGCATAAAGACCAGCTTCATGCTCTCCCGAATACGCGATCACCCTTGAATAAACTGCCCAATTCAGCGAGCGAAAGACAACGTGCGCCCATCCATCGTAGCCTTGCCGGAAAACTGCCCCGGCGCATTTGAATGGAAGCGCGCCAGAATGGTAGATCCGTCTTCTGCCAGGAAGACAACCAGCTTCTCACCATCAAGGCGCCAGGCGTTTATCCTCTGTAGATCAGCAGAGCGACAGCCACGTGAAGATGCTCGATAGCCGCCTGTCCAATTGGTCAGATTGATATTCAGCTTACACTGCTCAGCCCCGGACGTCAGCGTCCAGGCGCCCAGCAAATCGGTTCGCTTGAGAGCGCGGGCCGAAGAAGGCACTGGTTGGGATAGAGCAGACATATTATTCTGAACCGGCGGAGCAAGCTCGGCTTCCGCCCCCATCGCATTGTTGATCGGCTGCCCTGATTGTTGAGCCGTCGAATAGGACTGGTTCGGATATTGGTCATTGGGAATAAGGGTTCCAAGCGCCTGACTCTCGACAGGCGATGTCGGAGCTGGATTCAACGAGGATGCGTTATTGCCCCCAAACCGGTCAAAACCAGCGGATGAACAAGCTGTCAGCAGCAAACCGGCACACAAAAGCGCGGAATAGCGAATCATACCACTCTCCTTACATCACACAAATAAGAGTTTTGATTCTTATTGGTAAATATTCAAGGACCAACTGAAAGATCCGTTAATTTCAAGAAGAAACGGGTCAAGATTTCTTCAGAACCAGCATATTGCCTTGTTTATTCACACCGACCCAGACACCGTTTCCATCAGACCGCAACTTCACAATATCGTCCCCCATATGGTCACGCAAGACGAGACGATCATCAAAGGCGACCCAGCTATCCAGCATGAACAGGTTCGTCGGACAAGCCGAACTCCCGGACGCCTTATAGCCATACCCACCGCGCGTATCTTCAAGAACGAGCTCACAACTCTGCGAAAGTCCCAAAGAAGCCCCTAGCTGTCGCAATTTCTCCCTTGAGCCTTTGGGCTGCAACTTCCAACGACCAACAAAGGGCTTTAACTCTGCATGCGTGGTACCAGCAGGTATGAAATTCTGCGAAGCCTCGGCATAGGCCTGCCGAAATTCGGCATCAACGGCATCAAATGCCGCCTCAGGCTCTGCGACACCCAGTGTTTCCTCATTCGGTTTGGAGAATTTGTCTGTCGAGGCAGCCATAGCCAGATCAACACGTCCGTCTGCGGGCAAGGCAATCGGCCCACCAACCGGGGTTCTTGCGGCCTGTTGCACTGAAGTGTGGTTTGAAGAAAGACCACCGGAAGAGACCGCACAGCCCCCCAAAACCAAGGCAACGACAGGCATGATCATGAGTGTTCCAGAATTTTTCACAATCAGCTCCGACACCTCAAAGAGTAGAATAGCAACATGCTCGACTTGCATGAAAGCAAATCACGCCCAACCAGCCCAAAATGGCAAGAATCAGTGATTTGCAGGGGCAAATATCCGATATGCACCAACGGATAACAGGGAAATGTGGCAAAGACAAAAGCTTTTTGCCAAAGCCTTCGTTCCATAAGTCCAATTCACAGGACCACAGCCAAAGACAAGCCTTATGAGGGCTGAAAGGCCGACATAAAAAGGCCCTCCGGGAAAACTCCCGGAGGGCCTTGTTCAGAGAGCAACAATGCTCGCCTATCACTTGG
Organism: uncultured Cohaesibacter sp.; assembly: GCF_963676485.1. NCBI lineage: Bacteria > Pseudomonadati > Pseudomonadota > Alphaproteobacteria > Hyphomicrobiales > Cohaesibacteraceae > Cohaesibacter > uncultured Cohaesibacter sp. The sequence continues at coordinate 2,147,485 of NZ_OY781114.1, read as the reverse complement.
AAGCGACAGAACGACCAGCAGAGCCCAGATCCTTCATGGCTTCTTCGAGGCGGGCAATCATGCCCTGTTCGCCTGCACGCAGCCATTTGCGCGGATCGTAGAATTTCTTGTATGGAGTGCCGTCTTTCGGATCAACCTGATGCTTGAAGGCAACCGGATTCTCATCGACTTTCGCACCCACAGCTTCAGCAAAGGCAAACTGGATGTCGGTGTCGATGTTCATCTTGAACACGCCATAGGACACAGCTTCGGAAATCTGGGCTTTCGGAGAGCCAGACCCGCCATGGAACACGAGGCTCAAAGGCTTGTCAGCCAGATTACGTTCCTTGGCAACCAGTTCCTGAGAATGCTTCAGGATTTCCGGACGCAGCTTGACGTTGCCCGGAGCATAAACGCCATGCACGTTACCAAAGGATGCAGCCACGGTGAAGTGACCAATCTTGGAAAGGATATCATAGGCATAAAGCACGTCTTCAGGCTGAGTATAGAGACGAGGATCGGCTGCATCGCCTTCTTCCAGCTCTTTACCAATGCCGTCTTCTTCACCACCGGTGACGCCCAGCTCGATTTCAAGGCTCATGCCCATCGGAGCCATGCGTTCCAGATATTTGGCGCTGATGGCAACGTTGTCTTCCAGAGATTCTTCGGACAGGTCGATCATATGGGAGGTGTAAAGCGGACGACCGTTCGCCTTGTAGTATTTTTCACCTTCGTCCAACAGACCGTCGACCCATGGCAGCAGTTTCTTGTTGCAGTGGTCGGTATGAAGAACGGCACAGATGCCATATTCTTTTGCCAACAGATGCACATGCTGCGCAATGGAAACAGATCCCAGAACGCGCGCGCGCATCGCATCAGGAGCGCCCTGACCAGCGAAGAACTGTGCGCCGCCATTCGACATCTGAATGATGATATCGGAGTTTGCTTTGGCAGCGGCTTCCATTACCGCATTGAGACTGTTGGTGCCGGTAACGTTGACGGCAGGCAGAGCATATCCACCTTCTTTGCAAGCATCAAGAAGCTGCAAATACTCTTCGCCGGTGATGACGCCCGGGCTCAATTTGATTCCGCTCACGCTGATCTCCCTTAAAGTTTCGAGACTAAATTAATTCTCAATAGTCAAATAAAACATTCCTTCTCCAACGTCCAGAAAATAGCAAAGAAGGAAGCGATATCGGTTCTATCGGTTAGTATTTTCCCTGTGTTAGCACAAATCATTGAACCGCTTCAATGTTTAGCCGCAAACGCAGAAAAGCAAATGCCAATCAGTAGCATTTTATTACTTATGTCAGCCTTTTTACACGAGCTGTCATGCAGTTTTAGCAGACCGGACCCGGTGATGACCCCGGCCTGAAAGGCATAGTCTTCCATCAAGCAGCCATGGAGCCGGGCAACAAGCCCGTTGCAATAGCCCGATCGATGGCAAGGCGCAGGTCCGCATAGGTCTCTCTTACTGTTCTTCGACGATGGCCTGGCAGTTGCTCCCGATCATGGGAGGCCAGCACGTTAAGATAAGTGGCCGGAGGATTGCAAGGAAAGATCGGGCGTTTATAGGCCCCACTTGCAGGTTCAAATCCGACAACGAGATCAATACGTGGCGAGTAGGCCTGCAAGAAGATATCGACCGGCTTTGGGCAATAATCCTCGGGCGCTATGCCATTCTCTCTGAGCACGTCGAACACGTATCTGTCCAATCTTTCCGCAGGCGCAAATCCTGCGCTGAACGCGCGCACCGCATTGTTGAGCCCCCGATTGAAATAGGCTTCAGCCATGATGCTCCGATCATTGTTCGTTTCATCAAGGAACAGGATATTCGTTTGCAGCATGAAACCCTCCGTTCTGCCAACGCACAGGCTGCCAACTAAACAATCTTTCCGACAACTCCGTGACAATTCCGCAAAATTGTCATTCACTCCCCCGAAGCAAGCCGGAAATCAGGAATTCTGTTTGATTGATAATGTCAGCTCTTAGATGGCCATTGTCAGGTTGCATGTCAAGATTACGATTTTCTCATATATTTCAACAAACTAAAAACAATAATCCCGCATTGTCGCCACATTCAAGGTCATCCACAACTGGACATTTTTGCTCAAAATCATTCGGACCAAAAAATAGAAAACCGCCCACCAGATCACTCTGGAGGGCGGTTCTGATTCACATTGCTTCTGGCTCAAAGCCAGAAATCGCGAACGATACTAAACAGCACGCTCAAGCAGCATACGCTTGATTTCGGCGATTGCCTTGGCCGGGTTCAGGCCTTTCGGGCAAACCTTGGTGCAGTTCATGATCGTGTGACAACGATAGGCACCGAAGGCATGATCAAGCTGATCCAGACGTTCGCCGGTATATTCGTCACGGCTATCAATGATCCAGCGATAAGCCTGCAGAAGAGCCGATGGGCCGATGTAACGATCACCATTCCACCAGTAGGATGGGCAGGAGGTCGAGCAGCAGGCACAAAGGATACATTCATAAAGGCCGTCAAGCTTCTGACGATCTTCATGAGACTGCAGCCATTCAGTGTCCGGAGCCGGAGTATCGGTTTTCAGATAAGGCTCAATAGACGCATGCTGGGCATAGAAATTATTGAGGTCGGGAACAAGGTCCTTGACCACTTTCATATGCGGCAGCGGATACACATTCACAGACTTGGACTTGCATTCGTCCATACCAAAGGTACAGGCGAGATTGTTTGCCCCGTCGATGTTCATGGCGCAGGAACCGCAGATGCCTTCACGGCAAGAACGGCGCAACGTCAGTGTCGCATCGATATTGTCTTTAATGTAGAGCAGCCCATCGAGAACCATTGGACCACAGTCGTCACGATCAACATAATAAGTGTCGATCTGGGGGTTTTTGCCGTCATCAGGATTCCAACGATAAACGCGGAATTCGGTCAAGTTGGTCGCACCTTCAGGCTTTGGCCAAGTCTTGCCTTCTTTAATCCGTGAATTTTTCGGCAGCGCAAGTTCAACCATCTTTTCGCTCCGTATTCGGGTCGCGCCCTTATCGCATCAAGGCGAGCTCGGGCTTTAATTTCGAAAAGGCCGGGCAACGTCATGCTGCCCGACTTGAAAGACATTAGTAGACGCGAGCTTTCGGCGCGATCTTGGCAAGGTCGATACCACCTTCTTCCTGAGAAGTGAGCGGATCGAGAATAACCGGACGATAGTCAAGTTTGACATCGCCATTTTCAGCTATCCATGCCAGCGTATGCTTACGCCAGTTTTCGTCGTCACGACCACCCAGAGGACCATCTTTATAGTCTTCACGAGCGTGTGCACCGCGGCTTTCCTTACGGGCTTCAGCGCCAACAACCGTTGGAAGGGCGTTGATCATCAGATTCTGAAGCTCAAGGGATTCCATGAGATCGGAGTTCCAGATCAGCGACCGGTCGGTCACTTTCATTTCACTCATCTCGCCCCAAAGAGCTGCCATTTCCTTGCAGCCCTGCTCCAGCGTTTCCTGAGTACGGAAGACCGCAGCATTGTTCTGCATGCTCTTCTGCATCTTCAGACGCAACTGAGCAGTGGTCTGAGAACCATTTGCATGACGGACCATGTCGAAGTTGGCCATGATCTTGTCGAAGCAAGCCTGATTCGGCGTTGGCATCGGCGCTTCACGGTCAATAACCTTGCCAGCCTTGATGGCAGCAGCACGGCCAAAGACCACAAGGTCGATGAGCGAGTTGGAACCGAGGCGGTTGGCACCATGAACCGAAGCACAGGCGGCTTCACCAACGGCCATAAGACCCGGAGCAACTGCGTTCGGATCATCTTTGGTCGGGTTGAGCACTTCACCCCAATAGTTGGTCGGAATGCCGCCCATATTGTAGTGAACGGTCGGCAGAACCGGAATAGGTTCCTTGGTCACGTCAACACCGGCAAAGATTTCAGCTGATTCGGAAATACCCGGCAGACGCTCTGCCAACATGTCCGGATCAAGGTGATCAAGATGCAGGAAGATATGATCCTTGTTCGGGCCAACACCACGACCTTCGCGAATTTCAATGGTCATGCAGCGGGACACCACGTCACGGGACGCCAGGTCCTTGGCGCTCGGAGCATAGCGTTCCATGAAGCGCTCGCCTTCGGAGTTCACCAGATAGCCACCTTCACCACGAACACCTTCGGTGATCAGGCAGCCAGCGCCATAAATGCCGGTCGGATGGAACTGAACGAATTCCATATCCTGTAGCGGCAGGCCTGCACGGGCGATCATGGCGTTGCCGTCACCGGTAATGGTGTGGGCAGAGGTTGCAGAGAAGTAGCAACGACCATAGCCACCCGTTGCCAGAACAACCATTTTGGCGTTGAAGCGATGGATGGTGCCGTCGTCAAGATTCCAGGCAACCAGACCTTCACAGGTACCATCTTCGTTCATCAGCAGGTCAAGACCGAAATATTCGATATAGAACTCAGCCTTGTTGCGGATGGACTGACCATAGAGCGTATGCAGGATCGCGTGACCGGTACGGTCAGCAGCAGCGCAGGTGCGCTGCACAGCAGGCCCTTCACCATAGTTCTGCATGTGGCCACCGAACGGACGCTGATAGATCTTGCCTTCTTCGGTACGCGAGAACGGAACGCCATAATGCTCCAGTTCGTAAACCGCAGCCGGAGCTTCACGCGCAAGATATTCCATGGCATCGGTATCACCGAGCCAGTCAGAGCCCTTGACGGTGTCATACATATGCCACTGCCAGCTGTCAGGCCCCATATTCTCAAGAGAGGCTGCGATACCGCCCTGTGCGGCAACTGTATGCGAACGGGTTGGGAAAACCTTGGTCACACAAGCTGTGCGCAGACCCTGCTCGGCCATGCCGAGAGTTGCGCGCAGACCAGCGCCGCCAGCCCCCAAAACAACAACGTCATGATAGTGGTCGTGAACTTCGTAGGCACGACCATTGATATTGTAAGTATTGGCCATCTGATCTTACCCTCCAAATGCCACTTTAAGCACCGCGAAGAAAAGGGCGGCACAGACGACGATAGCCGCGAAGCTGTTCAGAATCTTGGACAGCGTGCGATAAAGTTGATTCTGGAAATAGTCTTCCGGAATGGTGATCGCGCCCAGATAGGCGTGATATCCGGAAACGGCGATAACCAACAAAAGGAAAATCGCGACAATCGGATGACCCACAAGCGCTTTGGCCTGCTCATAGTCAGATCCAGCAGCGGCCATTACAAAAATAACGAAACCGATGGTGAGGAAAACCAGAGCAAGAGCCGTAAGGCGCATCATCCAGTGATGTTCCGTGCCGTGATGGGTTTCACCAAGGCCACGAATGATTTTGGTAGATGTTTTCATTTTTCTCTCCCCGTCCTCACATTACGGCGTAACCGATGATCCAGATAACGACAGTCAGAAGAAAGCCGCCCAGGATGGTTGCGCGATAAAGGAATTCAATCTGGGGCTTCTCCATCATCACAGGGATATCCCACAGGAAGTGACGAATACCACCAAGCATGTGATGCATGAGTGACCAGGTTAGGCAGAACAACACAAAGCGCCCCAGAATGGAGCCCCAGAGGGTCTGCGCGGTTTCAAAAGCTTCAGGCCCGATTGCCAGAGCAATCAGCCAATACGCCAAAAAGAACATGCCGACATAAGCACCAACCCCGGTTACACGATGGCTAATGGAAGTCGCCATCGACAGGGTGATCTTGTAGGCAGAGTTTTGGACATGGGGAGATGTAGGGCGTTTACCCTTCAGGTCGACGTCTGTCATATTTTCGGTCCTCGACAGCTGACACTTACGTATTACGTAAAAAATAACCAGGTTTTGGTCTGCATGTCTGTTGTCATAGCGAGATTTCTGGATCTGGTCAAAGCGACCAACCCGCTAATTCGATGAATTTTGTCCAAACTACGCCTAACGGACAGCATCACATTTGAACAAGAATGCCATTATCTCGATCAAGATTAAGATCAAGTAAGCAGTATCTTAGCGGACGTGACGAAACTTAATTGCAATAATGGGGATGATATATGATATTTCGCAAATCCTCCCGACTTTTGGCTCACTAGCCACAAGACATTTATAAAAAGACACATCAAGACACATCCAAGAGCACTCTCAAGGCAGAATCCCAGCGTCTTTCCCTCCTCTTGATTCCGGTGGACAGGCTGCTCATAAGGGCACGCCGAACCAAACCGGCTCGCATTCTTGTATCATGTTCAGCGCGGAAGCACCAACCACAGATCCATGTCCAGGATAACAGATGGTTCATAACCGGCCTCAAATTCCCCCGGATAGGCACTGCATGGCGCATCTTTTGTTGCATAAAGACGCACCCTCAATGCGCCCACATCATCGCGCGCGGGCAGCTCGGCCTTATCAACAATCTCCGACCAGGCAAATACGGTTTCTCCCGCAAATAAAGGCGCGACATGACGACCGCCATTGATCGCAGCAACATGGAAAGCATTGGAGAAACCATTGAAAGACAAAGCACGGGCGAGCGAAATGACGTGCCCACCATAAATGAGTCTGCGCCCGAATCGCCCCTTGCCTTCTGTAAACTGGTTGAAATGCACCTTGGCCGTATTCTGATAAAGGCGCGTCGCCATCTGATGCTCGGCTTCCTCGACAGTCATGCCATCCACATGATCGATTTTTTCGCCCACCTCATAGTCCCCCCACTTGTAAAGAGCACCGGACAGGTCGGTATCGAACCCCTCCACATCGAGAATGGGGACAGCATCCCCCAATGCGTCGGGGGCCAGCGCAGCAGGCAGCGAAGGCACCATGTCATGGCCGGTTGGCGTGGATGGGTCTTTCTTGCGCACCATGACCCAGCGGACATAGTCCAGCACAGTGTCACCATGCTGATTGACCCCGAAGGAGCGCACATAGACGACGCCGGTCTTGCCGTTTGAATTTTCCTTCAGGCCAATCACCTCGGAGGTCGCCGTCAGGCTGTCTCCGGGAAACACCGGCACAAGAAACCGGCAGCCTGCATAGCCCAGATTGGCCACCGCATTCAGAGAAATGTCCGGTACGGTTTTGCCAAAGACAATGTGAAAGACCAACAAATCGTCCAGAGGCGCTGTTTCATAGCCGATGGACTGCGCAAAGGCGTCTGAACTCTGCACCGCAAAACGAGAACCGTAGAGCGCGGTATAAAGCGAGGCATCGCCCTCGGTCACCGTGCGCGGCGTTGCATGCCGGATAACTTGACCGACTGAAAAATCTTCAAAAAAGTTGCCAGAATTGGTCTTGCTCATCGTCCCCTCCCCTTACACACCACCCCAGCAGAGCGGCAGACTGTGCAGGCAATATATTGCACCGCAACAAAGCTGTCATTTGGAGGAAAGGCGAATAAACAAAAAGGGATACCGCCTCCGGCACCCCTTATGCATCCACTCATCAACAAGCGAATAGTTCAGGCAGGTTTGGCCGAGGAACCTCCGATGGATTTCTCAGAACTGTCCGCCTGACCATGCACCCAATATCCTGCAGCTTTCATCCATTGCAACGGATGCTTCCGCTCTTCAAGGAAGAAGCTTCGAATCGCCTTGGCAACACGCGCTTCAGCCGCAATCCATATATAAGTCCCCTCACCACAGGAAACGGTTTTAACAGCATTGAGGAACGGTTCGGGGCGGGCAGCCTCTTTATCGGAGCGATGAATCCAATGCATCGTCAGCTTGGCATCGCTCTGGAAATCCTGTTCATCCGCAGCACCGGGAACGGCTGCAAAAGCTTCTACCTCAACATCTGCGCCCAACTCTTCCACCCAGCGCCCCAGCGCAGGCAAGCCCGTTTCATCCGCAATCAGCACATAGCGTGCAATATCCCCCTTGAGGACAGCGGACCCGCGCGGGCCACCGACCTGCAGACGATCTCCCGGCTTTGCAGACAGAGCCCAGGCCGTCGCCGGTCCGGCGTCATGCACAGCAAAATCGACCATCAATGTCCGCGCATCATTGTCATAGGCCCGCGGCGTATAATCGCGCATCACCATCATGCCGCTGGCATCCGGCACAAACAGCTTCATGTGATCATCGGCCGCCAGACTGGTAAAGTCCGCCAAGTCTTCGCCGATCAGAATAACCCGGATCATTGAGGGCGTCAGTCGCTCAACACTCTTTACTTCCAGATCCCGCCTTTTCAACTCGTGGTGCACGCGCTCAAGGGTCGGGGCATTGCTGTTTTCTGAAGTCATACTGTCATCACTCAATCTGTTTTTGAAATATCTGAACCATATCGGAAGCAAATGAGAGAATTCAAGAGTTTTTAACTCAACTTTTCTGAATCAAGACCGGAGAAACCGCGCCCTTTGCCGCTGCTGCCATATCAATCGATCTTCGTATTTCCTACTATGCAGCAAAACCGAACGAATCAGAGACCCAACATGACCCACTCCGAGACACCGACAGAGCCGATGGCACCCGATGCCGCCGCAAAGCCATCCGTAACCCTTGTCCCCTTTGCCAAGGCCGATTTCCAAAGCTGGTTTGATCATTGCACGGAAGAATATGCCAAGGACAAGCAGAAGAGCTTTGGCTGCACACTGGAGGCAGCCCGCGCCTTTGCGCAATCCAGTATGCAAAGCGCCCTTGCGGACGGTTTGCAAACCAAGGACAACCATCTTTTCAAGATCAAAGATGAAAAAGGCGCAAGCATCGGCGCAATCTGGATTGCCGTACAAACCCAATTCAATCAGAAAAGCGCCTTCATCTATGATATCGAGATTGATGATGCAGAACGCGGCAAGGGATATGGCCGCGCTGCCATGAAGGCTTTGGAAGCGGAAGTCGCAAAGATGGGGCTTGCGTCCATCGGCTTGCATGTTTTTGCCTTCAACGAGAGAGCCTTTGCCCTTTATCAATCCCTCGGCTTTGAAATCACGGATTATACAATGCGCAAAAAGATACAGCCTCAATAATGAGGCTGTTCCCTTGGCTCTTTGACCAGAAGACTATCAATCAAACGCGACCTGATTACAGCGCGCCCAGAACCACGTCCCGGCTATAGTCAAACGGTTCGACCAGCTTGGTCACCGCCTGCCCACATTTCATCACCCGTGCCTCGGCATCATAGGCATAGCTGGGGGAGCCATGCAGCTCCCAGCCCTTGGAGAGCGCCTCTGTAACCCGGTGACAGAAGTTGGCATCATCCACGCCTGTGAGAAACCGGTATACTCTTTGTTTTTCGTTCATGACTATTCCTCATCCCGCGCCGCAATGGCTTCGGCAATATCCACCAGACGGCGCGCCATTTCCGCATGCAGTCTCTCGACCATTTTGCCGTCAATCGTCATGACATTCTTTGACTGATTCTCCGGCGCATCGAAAGCCTCGATCACCTTGCGCGCCCATGCCACGGCGTCGGCGTCCGGCGAGAAAATGCGGTTGCAATCAGCGATCTGCTTGGGATGGATCAGCGTCTTGCCATCCATGCCCATTTCCTTGCCCTGTTCACACTCGGCAACGAAGCCGTCCGTATCGTTGAAATTGTTGAACACCCCGTCGATGATATCCAGATCAAAGCTTCTGGCTGCGGCCTGACAATTCATCAGCCAACCATAGACCGGGGCTCGTCCGGGCACCATGGCAACGCGGGTTTCCTTCACCAAGTCATTGGTTCCCAAAACAAAACAGTTCAGGCGACGGCCATGATACTCCTTCGTTGCCTCGGCAATTTCCAACGCCCGCAGCATCCCCTGCGGCGTTTCCATCATGGCCCAGATCTTGATCTCCTGTTCGGCGCCGGCATCATTCATCTTGCGCCCCACCATATAGACATCTTCAGCACAATTGACCTTGGGCACAAGGATCGCATCCGGCTTTGCCTCGATCACAGCGGCCAGATCATCCGCCCCCCACTGGGTTTCCAGACCATTGATACGGATCACCACTTCGCGGTGCCCGAAGCCCCCCGCCTTGACTGCTTCACACACCTGTTTGCGGGCCACTTCCTTCATATCGATGGCGACCGCATCTTCCAGATCCAGCAGCAGCACATCCACATCAAGGCTGCGGGCTTTTTCAAGAGCACGGGCATTCGATCCGGGCATGTACAGGGCTGTTCGGCGCGGGCTGAAAGACATTGAAATTTCTCCAATCTTTGAGGCAATATGCTGGCGCGCGACAACTTAAAACACAAACGCGCACCTAGCCATCCCCTTCCTTAGGCCAACCTTCCACCTAAAGGAAGACTAGAAGAAAAGCGGAACAGCAAATGAAACAGGCAGATCTCGTCATTATTGGTGGCGCAATCATGGGAGCTTCTGTGGCCTATTTCCTGAAAAAGGATCTCGGCTTCGAAGGCTCTGTCATTGTGATCGAAAAAGACCCCACCTATGCCAACAGCTCAACCACACTTTCGGCGGCTTCGATCCGCCAGCAATTCTCCACTCCGGAAAATATCGCCCTTTCCAAATTCGGCCTTAAATTCTTTGACGAATTGAAGGACCGCTTCGGACCAGACGCTGACATTGCCTATCATGAAGGCGGCTATCTTCTGCTCGCCAGCGAAGAAGGCCTGCCTATTCTGGAAAACAACCATCGCATTCAAATTGAAAATGGCGCGCCCATTGAATGGATGACCCCGGCTCAAATGGCAGACAAGTTCCCATGGCTCAATGTCGAGGATCTCGCCGCCGGAACCTATGGCGCCAGGGGCGAAGGCTGGTTCGACGCCCACATGTTCCTTGATCTGGTGCGCAAGGGTGCCATTGCAGCCGGAGCCGAATTCATCAAGGACGAGGTCGTCGGCATGGAAAAAAGCGCCGACAAGGTAACAGCAGTCAAACTCAAGTCGGGCGAAACCATCGCCTGCGGCGCTGCCGTCAACTGCGCCGGTGCCGCCGCCGGTCACGTCTCTTCCATGCTAGATATCGCGTTGCCGGTCGAGCCGCGCAAACGCACCGTCTTTGTCATTGACAACAAGAAGCCGCATCCGAATATGCCGCTGATCGCAGACACTTCCGGCGTCTATATTCGCCCGGAAGGCGAATTCTATATCTCCGGTCTGCCGCCCATCGATGATCCTGCAGCAGACATCAACGACCATGATCCTCATTATGATCTGTTTGAAGAGGTTGTCTGGCCTGCCCTTTATAATCGCATGCCCGGTTTTGATGCCATCAAGATGGTGAATGCCTGGGCCGGACATTATGAATATTGCACGCTGGATCAGAATGCCTTTATCGGCGCCCATCCCGAGTTGACCAACTTCTATTTCAACGCGGGCTATTCCGGCCATGGCCTTCAACATGCACCGGCAGCCGGACTTGCCATTGGAGAACTCTTCCTCTATGGCGAATATCGCTCGCTTGATCTTTCCATTTTCGGCTATGAGCGGATTGCCAACAATAAGCCGGTCCGTGAATTCAACATCATCTGATCATCATAATCGACAGCCAGCAGTAAAACTGGTACCGACCTTACTGCTGGCTGTCTTTCTGGCGATCTGCGCGACGATCATGTTCGCAGTCGATTTCGTCTATCGGGGCAGCATATAATCCACCATGATGGTGCCAGTCTTCCGCCCGGGCATCGATTAACGCTCGATTTCGGCACCCTTTTTCGGCTATGAAAAGATCGCGAACAAGAAACCCGTCAGAGACTTCAACATCATCTGACGCAACCGGCGAAGAGATGATCGCATGACCGACCTGATGACCCAAACCGGCAATCCAAATACGCGTGACGCCGTGTTTGTTGCAAAACCGATCATCGTGATTTCCTCTCATGTCATGGCAGGTGCGGTGGGCAACCGCGCCGTTGCCTTCACGCTGGAGCGTCTGGGCTTTCCGGTTTGGGAAGTCCCGACGGTCATTCTTCCCTGGCACCCCGGCCACGGCCCGGGCACGGTTCAGAAGATCGATCCGGAACTCTTTGCCAGGAGCCTTGAAGATCTGTCGCGCCACCCTGACTTCGCGTCTGTCAGCGCCATCTATTCGGGCTATCTGGGCTCATTGGAGCAGGTCGCAGCCATTGCCGCACTCGTTGACAAATACAAACAGGTCAACCCGGAAGGCCTTTATTTCTGCGATCCGGTGGTTGGCGACACGGGCGGGCTCTACATGGCAGAACCAATCGCGGTTGCCATTCGCGATACATTGATCCCACGCGCCGACATCATTTCGCCCAACCGCTTCGAGCTCAACTGGCTCACCGAATCTGCCGAGGAAAACAATGTCGGCCTCATCGAACAGGCCAAAAAGCTCGGACGCAAAACCACGCTGATCACCAGCGCCTTTGCCCTGATGCGCAATTCCATTGCCAATCTGCTCATTCAGCAGGGCTCTGCAGAAAAGCAGCCTTTGCCGATCATGTGCGAGCATCCCGCCATTCCCAATCCTCAAAATGGCACCGGCGACATGATGGCCTCCCTGTTTCTTGGCCACAAGCTGGCTGGAGCCTCCGATGAAACCGCGCTCAAGAAAGCCTCAAGCGGCGTGTTGGAAGTCGTCACCCGCTCGGCCAACCTAGGCTATCGGGATCTGGAGATTGCGCGCTTTGCCGACCGTTTCCACGCCCCCATAGCCATGGTCAACATGCGCCAGATCGGTGCAGGCCCCAAGCTGACACCGCTAAGACGCGCACCCAAGAAACCGCAACCGCAGGACTGATACGGGCCTTTTCCCCCGTATTTTCGGCATAGCCGCTTTGACAAAGCAGAAAATTCGCGCAAACCCGCATAACAACTCTTGATTTTTTATGCGCCCAACGCGAGATGTCATACGTAAATACCAGTACGCAACGAAGAGAGGATATGATGGCCCAGTTACCTGATCGCTTGCTCGAAGGCTACGCCGAGTTCAAAAAGGGACGCTTCCCCACAGAACAGGGCCGGTATGAAAAACTGGCTGAGAAAGGCCAGAGCCCGAACATCATGCTCGTTGGTTGTTGCGACAGCCGCGCAGCACCGGAAATCATCTTCGACTCCGGGCCGGGCGAAATCTTCGTCATGCGGAACGTCGCCAACATCGTGCCGCACAAATCCTCTCAGGATGATGGCATCCACGGCACCACCGCTGCGCTGGAATTTGCCGTCAACGGCCTCAAGGTCGAACATATCGTCATCATGGGTCATGGGCGCTGCGGTGGCGTGAAAAGCTATATTTCAGCAGGCGATTCCGAGCCACTGTCTGAAAGCAACTATATCGGCAAATGGTCCGGCCAGCTGCAGGCAGCCGACAACCCGATCCGCTATAAGGCGCTCAACCGTCCCGATCTTGACCATGGCGGCCTCTTGGAACGCGCCTCAATCATCCATTCGCTGGAGAATCTCTATTCCTACGAATTTGTCAAAACCCGCGTACAGGAAGGCTTGCTCACCCTACATGGCGCATGGTTTGACATCTCGACCGGTGAGTTGGAATATTATGAGGAAGAACAGGGCACCTTCCTGAAAGTTTGACCCTGTTTGGGCATGCCCTCCAGGCTTTAGTCAGGCCTTGGCCTTGCCGATCAAAGACAAGAAAAAACCGGCCTGGTACAAACCAGACCGGTTTTTTAATATAAGCATCACACACGAAAGAGACAGACTTATGCCTCGGCGCGTGGCTTGACCAGACCGCGGTTGATCAGGGCTTCTGCAATCTGAACGGTGTTCAGTGCGGCACCCTTGCGCAGGTTATCAGAAACCACCCAGATGTTGAGCCCGTTATCAACGGTCGGATCTTCACGGATACGGGAGATATAGGTTGCATCTTCACCAGCAGCATCAATCGGGGTGATATAGCCACCATCTTCACGCTTGTCGACGACCAGACACCCGGGGGCTTCACGCAGGATATCACGGGCCTCATCGGCGGAGATCGGCTGTTCGAATTCAAGGTTCACCGATTCACCATGGGAAACAAAGACTGGAACGCGCACGGCGGTGCAGGTCACCTTGATTTTCGGATCGAGCATTTTCTTGGTTTCAGCCACAACCTTCCATTCTTCCTTGGTGGAGCCGTCATCCATGAATTTGTCGATATGCGGAATCACATTGTAGGCAATGCGCTTGGTGAATTTGTTCACTTCGATCGGATCGGAAACAAATACGGCGCGGGTCTGGGTGAAGAGCTCATCCATGGCTTCCTTGCCAGCCCCGGAAACGGACTGATAAGTGGAAACAACGACGCGCTTGATGGTTGCCTTGTCATGCAGGGGCTTCAAAGCAACCAGCAACTGAGCCGTCGAGCAGTTCGGGTTGGCGATGATGTTGATACGATCATCTTTCTTGATCCACTCTTCAAGCACCTGGGCGTTCACTTCGGGCACGATCAACGGAATACGCTCGTCATAACGCCACTGGGAGCTGTTATCGATCACGATGCAGCCTTGTGCAGCAATCTTGGGTGCCCATTCGGCAGAAAGGCTGCCACCGGCAGACATCAGGCAGAAATCGGTGTCGGAGAAATCATAATGATCCAGCACCTTGCATTTCAGATTCTTGTCGCCAAAAGACACGTCCTTGCCCTTGGAACGGCTGGAAGCCAGAGCCACAACTTCATCCGCGGGAAAACCACGCTCGGCAAGAATGTCGAGCATCTCACGACCCACATTGCCCGTAGCCCCGACAACTGCAACTTTATAACCCATTTTCAATGATCTCCTGATCCGCAAGCTCCCCCTAAGGTTTCCGCTCTGCCCTGTGCTTTCGCTCTTTGGCAGGCGGTTTCGCTCCCCTCACATCCCTGGGGGAAGCCGAAGCAGGGAGCGAGAGGGGCCTAAACCTTGGTGGTGGTAGTGGTTGTTGTGTCTGTCATCTGGCCAGCAGCGAGAGCACCAGCGATTCCGCCAGTGTTTTTGCTCATCATTACTGTTTTCATTACAAATGCCATTTCACATGTCACACGCGGCAAGCGTATGCCCAACCCTCTCGGTTCACGTCATGCCTTTTGCGTTATGGGTGCACGCAAGTCAAGACAAAAACCTCACATAACGCCCATGCGATACGGAATCCCTTGAAAAGAGCCCCCAAACGGACCTTCAATACAGCATATTATCTTGAAAATTGAGCAAAAAGCAGGTTAAAGAAGCGTATGACAGAACGGGAACCCACATTACGGCAACAACGCCAGGATGACGAGGCCATGAAAGCCGAGCGCGCGCTTCAGCGTGTTGACGCCGAAGGGGAAGCTCTTGGCACGTCGGCATTTGCCCGCACGGCAAACCGGGCCAAGGACCATCTGGGCGCCAATGATGCAGACCCTAACGACCCGATCGAGGTCTGGGGCACGCGCATCGGCCGCATTGGTGGCGTCATCTTTGCGATCTTTCTCGTTCTTTGGCTTGTCAATCATTTCACCCGATGACAAAAGACCTTAAGTGCTGTAAATCAGATCCATCAAAGGATTGGTGCAGCAAACCATCCCCATGAAGGCAAACAAGCAGCCTCACTAGCATTCAGGCAGAAGACAATGACGACAAAATTATTCATCGACGGCGAAGCAGGCACCACCGGATTGCAGATTCGGACTCGCCTTGAAGGCCGCGACGATATCAAATTCCTGCGCTTGCCTGAAAATCTACGCAAGGATGCCGAAGCCAGAGCGCAAATGCTCAATGAGGCTGATATCGCCATCCTCTGTCTGCCCGATGCAGCCGCAATCGAGGCGGTTGGCCTGATCGAAGACAAGGAAACACGCGTCATCGACGCCTCAACTGCTCACAGGACGGCGGAAGGCTGGGCCTATGGCTTCGCCGAGCTTGATTCCGATCAGCGCGAAAAGATTGCCGCTTCCAGGCGGGTTGCCAATCCGGGCTGTTATCCTCAGGGCTATATTGCCATCATGCGGCCACTGGTCGATGCAGGCATCATTCCGGCCAACTTTCCCGCAACGCTCAATGCCATCTCAGGCTATTCGGGCGGCGGCAAGGGCATGATCGCCGAATATGAGCGCGAGGAAGAGCCCGTAACGGTGCCCTACTGGCCCTATGGCCTGACCCTTGCGCACAAGCATGTGCCGGAAATGACCTTTTATGCCGGGCTTGAACACCCACCCGTGTTCCAGCCCGCCGTTGGCCGCTACGCGCAGGGCATGATAGATGCCGTACCGCTCAATCTGTGGGCGCTGGACTCGGCTCCCAAACTTGCCGACCTGCATGCCTGCCTTGAACGGCGCTACAGAAACGAGACCTTCGTCAAGGTCGCGCCTCTGGAAGCGGCCGGACGCCTTGAAGCGATCACTCCGGAAAAGCTGAATGGCACCAACTCGCTTCATCTTCATATTCACGGCAATGACGAGACCGGACAGGCCGTCTTGCTGGCTGTGTACGACAATCTGGGCAAAGGCGCCTCTGGCGCTGCCGTTCAGAATATGAACATCATGATGGGCATTGAAGAGACCACCGGCCTCACCATCGCAGATCTGTAATCAGAAGGACCGCCAGAGAATGGAAAAATTCACAACTTTGACCGCTGTAGCGGCACCCATGCCCTTGATCAATATCGATACGGATATGATCATCCCGAAACAGTTCCTGAAAACAATCAAGCGCTCCGGCCTTGGCGTCGATCTCTTCTATGAAATGCGCTTCAACGAAGATGGCTCCGAGAACAAGGATTTCATTCTCAATCAGGATGCCTACCGCAACGCAGAAATCATCGTGGCAGGCGACAATTTCGGCTGCGGTTCTTCCCGTGAGCACGCACCTTGGGCACTGAAAGACTTCGGCATCAAATGCATCATCTCCACCAGCTTCGCCGATATCTTCTACAATAACAGCTTCAAGAACGGCATCCTGCCGATTGTTGTGAGCGAAGAAGATCAGGCCAAATTGATGGACGACGCGTCACGCGGCGCCAACGCCACCCTGACCATAGACCTTGAAAATCAGGTCATCAAGGGGCCGGATGGCGGCGAAATCAGCTTTGAACTGGATCCTTTCAAGAAGAAATGTCTGCTTGAAGGCCTTGATGATATCGGCCTGACGATGGAAAAGATCGCCAATGTCGACAAGTTCGAATCTGAAATGACCAAAGAACGTCCCTGGGTCTAGAGCAATCGCATCTGGAACAACCAGAGCCTGGGGCATCTTGACCTACAACGATCAATCAACAAGCCAGGCCCCACGGGTCTGGCTTTTTTGTATCAGATCATAGGTGGCGTCTGAAACTCCTCGGCTTTGATCTTGCATTCACCGCCATTCGGTATTAATCGAATGCACAACCCATCCAATCTTTTCGATCCTTGCGCACAATCACGCAAATTCGAAGATAATCCAAAATCGGAAGTAGACCATGTCCCACAAACTTTTCCTTCTGCCCGGCGACGGTATCGGCCCTGAAATCATGAAAGAAGTAAAGGCAATCATCGACTGGATGAATGCCACTCTCGATGTGAGCTTCGAAACCGACGACGGGCTCGTCGGCGGCTCTGCCTATGATGCCTATGGGGTTGCCATCTCGGAAGAAGACATGGCCAAGGCAATGGCAGCCGATGCAGTCATCTTCGGCGCAGTTGGCGGACCGAAATGGGCCAATGTGCCTTATGAAGCCCGCCCCGAAGCAGCTCTTCTGCGCCTGCGCAAGGATCTGGGCCTGTTTGCCAATCTGCGTCCGGCTCTGGTCTATCCTGCTCTGGCTGACAGCTCTTCCCTCAAGAAAGAACTGGTTGAAGGCCTCGATATCCTCATCGTGCGCGAATTGACCGGCGGCGTCTATTTCGGTGAACCGAAGGAAATTGTGACGCTGGAAGATGGCCAGAAACGCGCCATCGATACCCAGCTTTATACGACAAGCGAAATCGAACGCATCACCCGTGTTGCCTTCGACCTTGCCAAGACCCGCTCCAACCGCGTGGCTTCGGCTGAGAAGCACAATGTCATGAAGTCCGGCCTGCTCTGGAAGGAAGTCGTCACCAAGCTGGGCTCCAAGGAATATCCCGAGACCCCGCTTGAACATATTCTGGCCGACAACTGCGCCATGCAGCTGGTGCGCCGCCCCAAACAGTTCGATGTCATCCTGTGCGACAACCTGTTCGGCGACATCCTGTCTGACGTAGCTGCCATGTTGACCGGCTCTCTGGGCATGCTGCCATCGGCGTCTCTTGGCTCTCCGGATGCGAAAACCGGCAAACGCAAGGCTATGTACGAGCCAGTACACGGCTCCGCTCCGGACATTGCAGGCAAAGGTATCGCCAACCCGATTGCCATGATCGCCTCCTTCTCCATGGCCCTGCGCTACAGCTTCGAAATGGGCAAGGAAGCCGACATGATCGACAAGGCCATCGCCACTGTGCTGGAAAAGGGACTGCGCACCGCCGACATTGCCAAGGAAGGCGACACTGTCGCAACCACGTCTGAAATGGGCGCTGCGGTTCTGGCCGAGCTCAAGGCTCTGGCATAAGGCGAACCAGCCTCAAAAAGATAAAGCAAAAGCCGGATGGGAAACCATCCGGCTTTTTTCATGCCAAACAATTGTAAGACCCTCAGGCCTTTTTCAGCCGTGAAGAAACCACAAGCGCAACCATTGCCAGAAGGCATGTGAGCGCCGCCAACCCCGGCCATTGGCCCAGATGCCAGAACCAGCCGCCAACATAACCCACAAGGCTCGCTCCCATATAGTAGAACAGCAGATAAAGCGAAGACGCATGCCCCTTGTTGCCCTTGGCAGACAAGCCGACCAAGCCACTCGCCACCGAATGACCAATAAAGAATCCAACCGTAATGAAGGCAATGCCAACACAGATGAAAAATAGCGAGCCCGGCAACGTGATCAGCACCCCGACAAAGGTCAGCGCAAAAGAGAACAGCAGCAACCGCTTGGCTCCAAACCGCAATGTCAGGGCGCCCGTATAGGAAGACGCCACCGTTCCGAACAGGAACAGCAGGAACATGAGGCTCACCGTAAAGGGGCTCATATTGTAGGGTGGCTCGAACAGACGGAAAGACAGATAGTTATAGACCGTGGAGAAAACACCGGTAAGGCAGAAGCCCAGCATATAGACCTTCTGCAAGGCCGGATTTTTCAGATGTCCCAACCATGTCTGCCCATGAAACCCCAGCCCAACATGTCTGGTCTTTGTAAAATTCTTTGAAGGCGGCAGCAACAGGGCAAAGCCTCCGGCGGCCATCAGACAGAGAACACCGAGCACTTCCATGGCCTGCTGCCAGGAGATGAACTCACTGAGCGAGCCCATGCCGACACGCCCCAACATGGCACCAACCGAGGTGCCTGCAATATAGATGCCCATGGCCTTGGGCAGATGTTTCGGGTCAATCTCTTCGGCAAGATAGGCCATGGCTACGGCAGGAAGCCCACCGAGCGCCACGCCTTCAAGCGCCCGCGCAATCAGAAGCGTGGACCAGTCGGGCGCAATGGATGCCAAGAGGTTGAGCGCAGCCGCCGAAACCATCGAGGTAAGCATAAGCCCCTTGCGCCCCAGCTGCTGGGACAGGGCCCCCATGATCATGATGGAAACCGCAAGGCAGCCCAATGTCAGGGATAGGGGCAGCGAGCTGGTGGCGGGAAGAACATGGAAATGCTCGGCAAAAAGCGGCAACAGCGGCTGAACACAATAGAGCAGCGCAAAGGTCGCAAAGCCGGCAAGGAAAAAGGCAATCGAAATCCGGCGAAAGGTGCTGGTGCCGGACTGAACGTGAGAAGCGGCATTCTCTTCAAATCCCGAAGTTATTTCTCCGGGATCGGAGTAGGTCGTGGACATGGACTCTTCCTGAGACTCTCTTATCAAGGTAGGAAAAAGAGTATAGCGCAGGCAGGATAAGTTATCTAATATATGGCACAGTCATTTTTCATATAAAAAAGATATAGCATGGAACTGCGCCATATCCGGTATTTTCTCGCCGTTGCCGAAGAGGGAAACTTCACCCGTGCCGCACAGAAGGTCGGCATCGCCCAACCACCCTTGAGCCAGCAAATCCGCGATCTGGAAAAGGAAATCGGCGTACAGCTATTCCATCGTGTTCCCCATGGCGCAGAACTGACCACCGCCGGGCAGGCCTTCATGGAGCGGGTCATCGCCCTGCCCAACATCGCAAAGGAAGCCAGCGAAGCGGCAAGACGGGCCGCCCGTGGCGAAACCGGCACCCTCAATCTGGGCTTCACCGGCGCCTCCCTGCTCAACCCGACGGTGTCCCGTCTCATCCGCACCTTTCGGCGCGATCATCCCGATGTCAGCTTCAAGCTGGAAGAAGGCAACTCGGTCGAATTGCGCGATGACTTGCTCAATGGCACGCTGGACATTGCCATCCTGCGCCCCAATCATGACGACCCAAAGAGCATTCGAACCTATCCGCTCTCTTCAGAAAGCCTGATTGCGGCGATCCCGACGTCCCGTGACCCGATGCCGAACAGCGACGTGATAGACCTGTTCCTGCTCAGGGATGAACCGCTGGTTCTAACCCCGCGCCATATCGGGCTAAGCCTTCATGATTCAGCGATTTCAGCCTGCAGGCGGGCCGGATTTGAACCGCGTCTTGGCCAGCCTGCGCCACAGATCACCTCGATCATGAGTATGGTCTCCGCCGAACAGGGCATTTCGCTCGTGCCTGAATGCATGCGTCAGCTGGCCCTTGAGAATGTCAGCTACAAGCATCTCAAAGACCTGCCAATGAAAGCCACGATCGCCACCGCGATCCTGCGCAGCCCCCCTTCCCCGACAGCCGCAGCCTTCATAGCTCTTGCGCGCACCATCCACAGCCAGAATCAGACCCCTCTTTAAACGCCATCCTCCGCCCCGATATCCCGGATTGCAAAAGCCCCCCTATACCAAAGTTTGAAAGCTTTGTTTGACGCTGCCTTAAGCAAATCAGCGTATCGTCTTACATCAAGACTTTGTCGCACAAGGTGGATTCAACGACAGAATGTCAAATTGCAGTCAATAAAATCAGGCAGGTCTTGGACAAACAAGGTCGCCGGAGGAAAAAATGGTAACGGATTTAAAACGCGAGCATAAAAAGCACATGGCAGAAGCCAAAGCGCTGGCAGCAAAGAACGGTGCACTGGAAGCTGAGTTTCTAGAGCGATTTTTCATTCAGGGAGATATGGAAGATCTCTCCCGCTACAGCGCTGAAGAAATCGCGTTCCTTGCCCACTGTTCCTTCGAAAAATTCCACGCCCCCTTTGATGGCAAGCACCGGATAGATATTACCGAGCCAGCCTTCAAGGCCGACAAGGATGCGGTCACCAATCAGATCACCATCATTGAGCTGCATAACATCAACAAGCCGTTTCTGGTCGATTCCATCATGGGTGAATTGCAGCAGGCCGGTCTTGGCATTCACTTGGTGTTACACCCGATCATGAATGTGGAACGCGATTCAAACGGGGAGGTCGTTGCTTTCAAAGAGCGCAAGGATGTGCAGACCAACCCGCTTCTCAAGCGTGAAAGCCTCATCCACGTCCACATCTCCCGCATTTCCGACAGTCAGAAGAAGAAAGACCTGCAAAAGACGCTCGACAGCATCCTTGATAATGTCGATTCAGTCGTTGACGACTGGAAGCCGATGCTCCTGCGGCTTGAAGAAACCATCGCAATCCTCAAGATCACGCCGCCGCCTCTGCCCGAAGGGGATGTAACAGAGACCGTGGAATTCCTGCGCTGGCTGGTCGACAATAACTTCACCCTTCTGGGAATGCGCGAATATACCTTTGACAGCACCACCGAAGAGGGCGATCTCGTCCGGACCCAACGCGACGGGCTCGGCCTTTTGCGCAATCCCGAAGTGCGCGTCTTGCGCCGAGGCAACGAACTGGTAACGATGACGCCGGAAATCCGTGATTTCCTCATGCGCCCCGAACCCCTCTTCATCACCAAGGCCAATGTGAAAACCAAGGTGCATCGCCGCACCTACATGGATTATATCGGCATCAAGCGCTATGATGATGAAGGCAAACTGACGGGCGAATTACGCATCGTCGGCCTGTTCACCAACACCGCCTACAACCGCTCGGTCATGAATATCCCCTTCCTGAGGCGGAAGGTTGAAAGCATCATCGACATGGCAGCGGTCGACCCGTCCGGCCATTCAGGCAAAGCAATGCTCAACGTGCTGGAAAATTATCCACGCGATGAACTCTTCCAGACCGATAGTGAAACCCTGCTCTATCATTCGCAGGAAATTCTGCGTCTGCATCAGCGTCCGCGCGTGCGGGTGCTCTCCCGCGTGGATAAATTCAACCGTTTCGTATCCTGCCTCGTATTCGTGCCTCGCGACCGCTACAACACCGAGGCCCGCATAGAAATCGGCCAGCTGCTCAAAGACGTCTATGAGGGGCGCCTTTCGGCCGTTTATCCCGAATTTCCGGACGGACCGCTTGCCCGCGTGCATTTCATCATCGGCCGTTCGGGCGGCAAGACCCCTTCGCCCTCGCGCACCATTCTCGAAGATGCCATCAACAGCATCGTACGCACCTGGGTCGATAGTCTTTGCAAGGTCGTCAAGGCCAAGAATTCCATCAGAACGGCCAGCAGACTGATTGATCGCTATTGCGTCGCCTTCTCAGATGCCTACCGGGACACATTCTCTCCGGAAACGGCCATGGACGACATCGCCATCATGGAAGGCATGGATGGCACGCATGACACCGCGATCCAGTTTTACCGCAAGGAAAGGGATCAGGATCACCGCATCACTCTGAAGATTTTCCATCAGGGTATGCCGATTCCCCTTTCCCAGCGCGTACCCATTCTGGAAAATATGGGTTTCCAGGTCATTGATGAGCGCTCCTATGAAATTGCTCCGCTCGATTCAGACCGTAAATACTGGCTGCATGACATGGATCTGGAGCGCGCCAGTGGCAAGCCGATTCCCTTCAAGGATGTGCAGGATGATCTGGAATCCTGCTTCCTTGCGGTCTGGAACGGGCAGGCTGAAAA
The DNA here is from genome assembly GCF_963676485.1 of uncultured Cohaesibacter sp. Classification (NCBI taxonomy): domain Bacteria; kingdom Pseudomonadati; phylum Pseudomonadota; class Alphaproteobacteria; order Hyphomicrobiales; family Cohaesibacteraceae; genus Cohaesibacter; species uncultured Cohaesibacter sp. The sequence continues at coordinate 2,124,692 of NZ_OY781114.1, read as the reverse complement.
TGATGGCTACAACAAGCTCTCCATGGCCGCCGATCTGCCTTGGCGGGACATCACCGTGTTGAGAACCATCTCGCGCTATTTGCGACAGGTCCGCATCCCCTATGATCAGGACTATATGTGGGAAACCCTCAACACCTATCCGGATCTGGCGGCGCTTCTGGTGCATCTTTTCCATGCCAAATTCGATCCGGCCCAGAACAAGCGCGCGGATGAATGCAATCGCCTGTCAAACGGCATTCTGACGGCCCTTGAGCAAGTCTCCAACCTTGACGATGACCGTATCCTGCGCAAATTCCACGGCGTCATTCAGGCCACGCTGCGCACCAACTTCTACCAGCGCACGCCTGAAGGCACCTATAAGCCAACCCTGTCGCTCAAGCTTGATCCACGGGCCATGGAAGACATGCCCGAACCGAAACCTTTCCGCGAAATCTTCGTATACAGCCCGCGCGTGGAAGGCCTGCATCTGCGCTTTGGCAAGGTTGCCCGCGGGGGCCTTAGATGGTCTGATCGTCCGCAGGACTTCCGCACCGAAGTGCTTGGTCTTGTAAAGGCCCAGCAGGTCAAGAATGCAGTGATCGTGCCGGTTGGCTCCAAGGGTGGCTTCGTGCCCAAGCATCTGCCGACCGAAGGCGGACGTGAGGCCTTTATGGCCGAAGGCATTGAAACCTATAAGCTGTTCATCTCTGCACTGCTTGATGTGACCGACAATCTGGAAGGCCATTCCATATTGCCGCCAGAGAATGTCACCCGTCACGATGACGATGACCCTTATCTGGTGGTTGCCGCCGACAAAGGCACGGCCACCTTCTCCGACATCGCCAATGGCATTTCCGAATCCTATGGCTTCTGGCTCGGCGATGCATTTGCCTCTGGTGGTTCGGCTGGCTATGACCACAAGAAAATGGGCATCACTGCCCGCGGCGCATGGGAAGCAGTCAAGCGGCATTTCCGCGAAATGGATCGCGATATCCAGAGCGAACCCTTCACCGCCGTCGGGGTGGGCGACATGTCCGGCGACGTCTTCGGCAATGGCATGTTGCTATCAAAAGAAACCCGCCTCATAGCCACCTTCGACCACCGGGATATCTTCATCGACCCGGATCCGGACCCGGCCAAAAGCTGGAAGGAGCGCAAACGCGTCTTCGATCTGGGCCGCTCCTCCTGGCGCGACTATGACGAAAGCCTGATTTCAAAGGGTGGCGGCATCTTCTCGCGCTCTGAAAAATCCATTTCCCTTTCCAAGGAAGTCAAAGCGGTCTTGGGCATCTCCAAAACCAAGGTCACGCCGCAAGAGCTGATGAAGGCCATCCTGATGGCGCCTGCCGATCTTTTGTGGTTCGGCGGTATCGGCACCTACATTCGTGCCAGCTCGGAAACCGATGCCGACGCGGATGATCGCGCCAATGATGCCATTCGCGTCACGCCCAAGGAGCTGCGCGTCAAGGTCATCGGCGAAGGGGCGAACCTTGGTGTCACCCAGCGGGCCCGTATCGAGTTCGACCATCTGGGCGGACGCTGCAACTCGGACGCCATCGACAACTCCGCGGGCGTCAACAGCTCCGACATGGAGGTCAATATCAAGATTGCCTTTGGTGCTGCCATTCGCGAAAACAAGATTGATCTGGATGGCCGCAACAAGTTGCTTGTTGAAATGACGGAGAATGTTTCCGAACTGATCCTGCGCAACAATTATCTTCAGACCCTCTCCATCTCGCTCACAGAGCTGCGCGGCATGGAAGATTTCGGCTATCAGCGCCGTCTGATGGAACGGCTGGAAGAAGCAGGCGAGCTGGATCGGACGGTTGAATTCCTGCCGGACAATGAGGCCCTCAAGGAAGCCCGCAAGAAGGGCCAGCCTCTGAGTCGCGCGGAAATGGGGCTGCTGCTGGCCTATGCCAAAAATTCGCTCTATGAAGAGCTGCTCCATAGCGACTTCCCCGACGAGAGTTATCTCGAACATGAGCTGATGCATTATTTCCCTGAGAAAATGCGTGAGGCCTATGCCGAGGAAATCAAGAGCCACCGCTTGCGCCGCGAAATCATCTCTACGGTTATCTCCAACTCGATGATCAACCGGGGGGGCGCGACGCTCATCCCGCGCATTGCCGACAAGACAGGCGCTTCTGCAAAAGACATTGCCAGAGCCTATGTCACGGTACGCGATTCCTTCGATCTGCCGGCGCTCAACGCAAGCATCGATGCGCTGGATAACAAGATATCCGGAGCGGTTCAGCTCGAGCTATATGGAGAGATCCAGAAGCTGCTGCTGGGCAATATCCAGTGGTTCATGCGCAACATCCCCTCAGCCACCCCGATTGCAGAAACGGTCGCCCTTTACAAAAAAGGCATAGGCACCCTTTCCGGCCATATGGACAAGTATCTGCCCGCCTATCTTACGGAACTCGTGCAAAGCGAAACCCGCAAGTTCGAGCAGAAGAATATTCCCTCAGAGTTGGCTGCCAGAATCGCCCGCCTCTTCCTGATCGCGGATATTCCGGACATGGTGCTGATTGCAGAGAAATCCCAGCATTCGCTCAATGAAGTCGCAGAGGCCTATTTCGCTGTGGCGGGCCACTTCAATATCGGCCGCATTGATGAAATCGCTGAGGATCTTGATGTATCTGACTATTACGAAGGTCTGGCACTGGATCGTGTCCGTGATTCGATCGCGTCTGCCCATAACCAGATGACGGCTTATATTCTGGGGCTGGCAAGCAAGGACCAGAGTGGCATGGAAATCTGGCTGGAACAGGAAGCCGATGCCATCAAACGCACGGTCAAGTCTGTCAACACAATCACCCAGAGCGATGATCTGACAGTTTCCAAATTGTCCGTTGCTGCCGGTCTGCTGCAGGATCTGGCAAGACAGGCCTGACGGCCTCTGAATCGATCAGACCACAAGGCCAAACGAAAATGAAAACAGCCCGATGACATGAATCATCGGGCTGTTTTCATTTTTAGGGCCTTTGCACATGAAGCTTTCGGGGCTATCCCTATGGCAAAGAGAAGACCATATGGCCCTTACCATTCCGCAAAGTCATGATCATCGTATATTTCCTCAAAGGCTAAAGCCTTGCCTGATGCATGACTTTGGACCATGGTTTTCTCAAACCTCTGACAGCTCTGCCAGAGGGATGGCCCGGGAGCATACCCGGCACCATCGCTTCCCAAACAACGTGCCTTTAACATCTGTGATGGATCGATCCGGTCATGAAAACGGGCAAGCCGAAATGGTTAACAACCATCCAAGGCATGCAAATTGCGTTCTTTCCCGCTTGTAAAAGTTAAAACTGCCTTAACCAAAAGCCAGCTAAAATGATCGCCGATTTACCACAACACCCAAGGCTTTTCGAAAGGCCCAGATTCCCAATGCAAGACGAACGTTCCCCTTTCCAGAAACTCGCAGATCTGCTGGATGGTGTTGTACCGGTCAATGAAAAAGACGCCCAGCCAATCAACATGACCATTGGCGAGCCACGCCACGCCTTTCCTGATTTCATCCCGGATGTGATCATGAAGAATGCCCATAATTTTCGCCCCTATCCTCAGATGCGCGGCACCGACGAATTCCGCAAAGCAGTAGAGGACTGGCTGAACTGGCGCTATGATCTGGGCGGCCTGCCGCTGGGCGAGAAAAATATCCTGCCGCTCAATGGCACCCGCGAGGGGCTGTTCCACGCCTGCGTCGGCGCGCGCGACTGGGCTCGCTCACAGTTTGGCAAGGACACGAGCGATGCGGCTGTCCTGCTGCCCAACCCATTCTATCACACCTATAAGGGCGCAGCCGCTGCGATCGATGCCGAACAGGTTTTCCTCAATGGCACCGCAGAAACAGGCTTCCTGCCAGATCTTGATGAACTGGCCAAGGAAACCGAGCTGCTCGACCGCACCATTGCCTTCTATTATGCCTCGCCAGCCAATCCGCAAGGCAATGTGGCCGACATCGCCACATGGAAAAAACTGATCGCTCTGGCCCGCAAGCATCAGTTCTTTGTTTTTGCTGACGAATGCTATTCCGAGCTCTACCGTGAGACGCCCCCTGCCGGTATTCTGCAGGCCTGTGAAGGCGATTTCTCCAACGTGGTGGCTTTCCACTCACTCTCCAAACGCTCCAATCTTGCCGGTATGCGCTGTGGCTTTGCCGCAGGGGATGGGGCCTTCATGACCCAGTGGACGAAATACCGTAATCTGGTTGCTCCTCAGGTATCCATGGCGCTACAAGCAGCAGCTGCCGCGGCCTATCGGGATGAAGAGCATGTGAAAGAAAACCGCAGACTCTATAACGAAAAGTTCGACGCCGCTCGCCGTATTTTGGGCAAAGAGTTGCCATATGAGACGCCCCCTGCAGGCTTTTTCCTCTGGCTTGATGTCAGTGCCTTTGGTGATGATGTCACGGTCACAGAAAAGCTTTGGAAGGAAGTGGGGGTAAAGGTCATTCCAGGGTCCTATCTTGCGCGCGCAGACCGCTCCGGTGTCAATCCCGGCGATGGGTTCCTGCGCATTGCATTGGTGGGAGACCTTGCAGAAACAGAAGAAGCCCTGAAAAGACTGCGTGCCTGCCTGATCGGCTAGTCAGGCGCGTATCATCGAGCCGGTCCTACAAGCAGAGACCGCTCACGTCTTTTTCAGGGTGAACAGGAAAGCCACACGAGTTGATATGGGGCAGATGAAACTGGAACAGAGCAGATCATGACCACATTCGACGACTATCGAACCGCACCCTATGAAGGCGGAGCAATGGGAAGACGAGATCGCGATGGAGCTTTGAAACACGCCTTGCGCCGCAATGCCTATGCGGGCCTTGGGCTGCTGGGGCTATTGCTCTGCGCAATCGTGGCAACCAGTCTGGTCACATGGCATGTTGCCGACCCGAGCTTGTCCAACGCCACGGAAATCAGCCCGCGCAATGCGTTCGGGCTGGCTGGCGCTATCATCTCCGATCTCAGCTTTCAGGGTCTGGGGCTGGCTTCTGCCTTCCTGATCATCACGCCAACGGTCTGGTTCTGGCGGCTTGTGCTCATGCATCCGGCCCGAATCAGCCGCAACCGATTCATGGGCTGGTTTGCCGGACTGTGCATGCTGGCCATTGCCTGCTCGAGCATTCCTGTACCCGATAGCTGGCCACTGCCGCTCAGCCTCGGCGGCATGGTTGGCGATGCATTCCTGTCGATTGTCAGCCGCTTTGACCCTGAGGTCATGCATGGGCTTGGCGCCGTTCTCGTTGGTGCTGGCGCCGCATTTCTGGGAGTCCTCATTCTTCTGGCCTCAATGGATATGGGCCTCAAGGATCTTGCCTTCCGCCGCAAACCGACCGCTGCCTATAAGGAAGAAGACGCAGAAAGCTATGACGAAGCGGACTATGAAGAGGATGACTGGGACGAGGAAGACAACGAAGACTATGCCCAGGACCACCATTATGGCGATGGCACGCTTGATCGCACCAAGGGCCCGGCATCCAAACGCGGCTCCTTCTTCTCGGTGCCGATTGGTGCTCTGAACCACTGGTATCTTTCCTACCGCGCCAACAAGGCACGCAAGGCAAGAGAACGCCAACTCGAACAACAGGAAAAGGCCAGAAAACCGTCCTTCTTCTCGCGCCTTCTGGCTGTTGAAGATGATGGTCTGGACGCACTGACCGACCGCATGGAACCACGCCTGGAGCGCTCGGCGCAGCCGGGCTACCAGCCGCAAAAACCAGGGCCCGCCCCCGATATGGGCTATTCCGGACCGGAAGACTTCGCGCCGCAATCTGCTGCCGGATATGATGATTATAACGATGAAGGGGACTGGGACGAGGATGCAGACTATCCGTCAGCCCCTGTCGGCATTGCCCCTCCGGAGCTGAACCGACCGTCCAGCCAAGAGGGCAACAGAGCCGAGACCAACGAAAGAGCCAAGACCAAACCCGCAGGCCCTCAAGCCCGTGGCGGCAAGGGCAAACGCATGGTCAAGGCTGGTCAGGGCAACCTGTTCAGCCGCAAAGACGAATATCAGTTCCCGTCTCTGGATATCCTCTCCGAACCAGAAAGCCTTGGCCCAAATGCAGGCCTCACCGCCGACCAGCTCGAGCATAACGCCCGCCTGCTGGAAGGCGTCCTCTCGGATTTCGGTATCCGCGGCGAAATCATCAAGGTACGCCCCGGCCCCGTGGTCACGCTCTATGAGCTGGAACCGGCCCCGGGCATCAAATCATCCCGCGTCATCGGCCTGGCTGACGATATCGCCCGCTCCATGAGCGCCATCTCTGCCCGTGTCGCCGTGGTTCCGGGCCGCAATGCCATCGGCATCGAATTGCCGAATGCCCGTCGGGAAACCGTCTATTTGCGCGAAATGCTGGCCTCCAAGGATTTCGAGAAATCCAAGGCCAAGCTGCCAATCTGTCTTGGCAAGAATATCTCGGGCGATCCGGTTGTCGTCGATCTGGCGCGCATGCCCCATGTGCTGGTGGCCGGTACCACCGGTTCGGGTAAATCGGTCTCGATCAACACCACCATTCTATCGCTGCTTTATCGGCATCGCCCTGAAGAATGCCGTCTAATCATGATCGACCCGAAAATGCTGGAGCTTTCGGTCTATGATGGTATTCCGCATCTGCTGACCCCGGTTGTGACAGACCCATCCAAGGCGGTTGTCGCCCTCAAATGGGCCGTGCGCGAGATGGAACAGCGCTACAAGAATATGTCCAAGATGGGCGTGCGCAATATTGACGGCTTCAACAAGCGCGTGCGTGATTCACTGGCAAAGGGCGACGAAGTCACCCGCACCATTCAGACGGGCTTTGATCCGGACACCGGCGAACCGATCTACGAACAGGAAACGCTCGACCTTGAGCCGATGCCATTCATCGTCATCATCGTCGACGAAATGGCCGACCTGATGATGGTTGCTGGTAAGGACATCGAAGGCGCTATCCAGCGTCTGGCCCAGATGGCCCGTGCCGCCGGCATCCATTTGATCATGGCAACCCAGCGTCCATCGGTGGATGTGATTACCGGTACCATCAAGGCCAACTTCCCGACCCGCATGTCCTTCCAGGTAACCTCCAAGATCGACAGCCGCACCATTCTGGGCGAAATGGGTGCCGAACAGCTGCTCGGCATGGGCGATATGCTCTACATGGCCGGTGGCGGCCGTATCCAGCGTGTCCACGGTGCCTTTGTGTCCGATGAGGAAGTCGAGGAAATCGTTGCGCATCTCAAGCTGCAGGGCACTCCGGATTATCTCGAAGCCGTGACCGAGGAAAGCGATACCGATCAAACCGACAGCTCCGCGGCAGGAAGCGGATCCAGCGATGCCGAAACCCTCTATGACAAGGCTGTAGACATTGTATTGAGGGATCGCAAGGCTTCGACCAGTTACATCCAGCGTCGCCTCTCCATTGGTTACAACCGGGCAGCAACGCTCATTGAGCAGATGGAACAACAGGGCGTGATCAGCCCGGCAAACCACGCAGGAAAGCGCGAAATTCTGGTTCCCGAAGAGGGCGCAACCATGTAGCCTTGGCTATCCTTATCCCTCAGGGACCAAACGATGGCCAAGGCCATTGCGAAATCAAACAATCGTCAGATTCGTTTCGTGATTCTGCCGCATTGACTTGATAGTGAAGTGGTGGGGAAGACCGCACAACGACGCGGCAAACATGAAAAGAACGAAGGCAAGCTTATGGACTATGACTATTCTGATGGCCCGATCACCTCGCATACTGCACGACTGATGGCAAAGACAGCCCGTTCTTTCCACTTGGGAGCTCTGCTTGCTGCCAGCCTTTTCATGATGCTGGCTCTCAGCTTTGCCCCCAACGCGCATGCGGCTCTCAATAAAAACTCTGTGAAAGCACTGGATACCATCTCCAAGGCCTTCAACGCGACCAAAACGATGAATGGCGAATTCATTCAGACAGCACCCAACGGCGATACGTTGCAAGGCTATTTCTTCATGGAACGCCCGGGCAAGATCCGCTTCTATTATTCCAAACCGTCTTACACGGACATTATTTCTGATGGCAAAACCCTGTCCATCGAAGACCGCAAGCTCAAGACCCAGGATATTTATCCATTGAGCAAAACCCCATTGCGCGTTCTGTTGTCGGAAAAACTGGATCTGGCCCGCGATCCACGCGTCCGTCAGGCCAGCATCGCCGATGATATCGTCTCGGTCGTGGTGGAACAGGAAAGCCTGTTTGGCGACGGCATCCTAACCCTCATATTCGACAGGGAAAAGTCTCTGCTGCGCCAGTGGACCATTCGGGATGCCAACGGCAATGACACCACCGTTACCGTCTTCAATGTGGAAACCGGCAAGCCGATCAAACCTTCTGTTTTTAAAATCAAATATGACCTGTCCCCGTCAAGCGACTAACCCGTTTGCTGGCAGATCGGAGCATAAAAGGCTCCGCAAAAATGAATGATTAAAGCACTGCGGCCTATTGCAGTGCTTTTTTTGTGCCAAACGCCTGCTATAAAGTAAGAATAAGGCCGATTCCCTGATGAGCAGATCGGCATCCTTTTCCAATCCAATTCATTTACAAGGCGCTGCCCGTGACCATCACTCTTGCCACCTGGAACATCAATTCCATCCGCCCCAGACTTCACCATGTTGAACAGTTCAACGCCGATCGTGCGCCGGATATTCTGTGCCTGCAGGAAACCAAGGTGATCAACGACCAGTTCCCTATGGCAAGCCTGAAAAAACTGGGCTATGAGTATGCTGCCATCAACGGTCAGAAGAGCTATCACGGAGTGGCCATCCTGTCGCGCATTCCCTTCGCCAAGGTTGATATGCGTGGCTTTTGTGACAAGGGCGATGCCCGCCATGTGGAAGTGACCATTGATACAGACAAGGGGCCCTTGCGCATCCACAATTTCTATGTTCCGGCTGGAGGGGACATTCCAGACCCTGCGGTCAATGACAAATTCCAGCACAAGCTGGATTTTCTTGAGGAAATGAAAAGTTGGCTGACGGGCGCTGAAACCGACAATGCCTCCATTCTGGTGGGCGACTTGAATATCGCTCCGCATGAAAATGATGTCTGGAGCCACAAGCAGCTCCTCAAGGTCGTCAGCCACACCCCCATCGAGGTGGAAGCACTGGCAGCGGTGCAAGAAGCTGGCCCCTGGCAGGATGTGGTCCGGAACCATATTCCGGTGGAGCATCGCCTTTATAGCTGGTGGAGTTATCGCTCCCGCGATTGGTCCAAGGCAGATAAGGGTCGCCGCCTCGATCATATCTGGGCAACGGATGCGGCAGCAGACAAGGTGAGCGCCGTGGAAGTCTATCGCGATGCACGCAGCTGGGAAAAACCATCCGACCACGCCCCGGTGATCGCCAAGCTCGATATGTCCCCACTGGCATAAAGCAAGCATAATGCGCCTGAAGGATGCAGACGATTTAAGCGTTTCAAGGAGAAGGCGGAGGAAAGCGTCCAACCTTTTCCTTGCATCCACAGCATTGATATGATGTATAGCCATCCACGCGAACCGTCTGCATGAGGACCATTCAGCGGGGACGGACGGGCGCTTACAAGGCGCTCGCCAGCATCCTTCTGCGCCCTTTGGTTCTTACCGGTTTGACATTGCAACAAACAAGGCTCTTTGCGGCACGCTTCCTTGAGGCGTTGCCCAAGATGCACCGTAAGGCCAGAAAAATGGAAAAATCCCAATCCTCCGGAAAGAGCGGAATGGCTGCACGCGCAGGCGCCCTGCGCCTTATCCATGCGGTGCTCAGCGAAAGGGCTCTACTGGACGAAACCTATGCCCATGAACTGGCAGAGGGTCCCTTGCGCAAACTCAACGGTAATGACCGCGCCTTTGCCAAACGCATCGCGATCACGGTTTTGCAGCATCTGGGCGAAATCGACACCATTCTGGGCCGCTTCATGGAACGGGGTATTCCGAAGAAATCCGGACCCTTGCGCAATATCCTGCGCATTGGCACCGCCGAACTTCTGTTTTTGAACACGCCGCCCCACGCCGTTGTCGATTGCGCCGTATCGCACTATCGCACATGGCGGAAATATGCCGGTTTCAAAGGCCTGACCAACGCCGTTCTTCGCCGCATCAGCCGCGATGGCCCCGATGAACTGGCCTTGATCGATCCGGCCAAGGCGACCCTGCCAGACTGGATGTATGAATCCCTGTGCGCCACCTATGGGCAGGACAGCACCAATGCCATGATGGCGCAATTCCAGAAGGCACAGATCCCGCTTGATCTGACCTTGAAAAATCCTGCATCAGCGGATGAATGGGCCGAGCGCCTTGGCGCAGAAAAGATGCCATCGGGCAGCCTGCGTCTTGCCAGCCACGACAAGGTGGACACGCTGGAAGGCTTTGCCGAAGGCGCATGGTGGGTACAGGATGCGGCAGCAACCTTGCCGGTCCAGATGTTGGGTGATGTTGCTGGTCAGAAGGTGCTCGATCTCTGTGCCGCTCCGGGCGGCAAGACCATGCAGTTGGCAGCTGGCGGAGCCAATGTCACAGCTCTGGATATTTCGGCCAAACGCCTTGAGCGCATAGACCAGAATCTGAAACGGGTCGGTCTCTCAGCGAATCTTGAAAAAGGGGATCTTCTCAAAAAGAATTTTGAGGAAAAGTGGCCCTTCATCCTGCTTGATGCTCCCTGCTCGGCCACCGGCACCATGCGCCGCCACCCGGAACTCATTCATCAGCGAACACCTGCAGACATCGCCCATTTCGCCAAACTTCAGGCCAAAATGCTCAATCATGTCGCCGACATGCTGGCGCCGGACGGTTTGATGGTCTTCTGCACCTGCTCCCTGCAGCCCGAAGAAGGGCCGGAACTGATCGCGGATTTCCTTATGCAAAACCCGACTTTCGGCATTGAGCCATTGACGCAAGAGGAAACACCCGCTCTTGCCCCCTTCATCCAACCTGATGGCAGCTTGAGAACCAGACCCGACTATTGGCCAGAAGCCGGTGGCATGGATGGGTTCTTTGCAATCAGGCTGCGCAACCACGCCTCCTCCTGACAATGATAGAGCTCTGTGAAAACGAGACCGGATGCACTCGGATAGACCTTGTTAACCATAGCTTGATAAAATCGTAACCAATCGATTACCCAAAAGTGACCACGTTCGATGATTCGCCATGATCGGATGACAGGTCGCTTGGACCATTCATGAATCGAATGACGCGCGGCGAGAAGCCCCATGGTTTGACGCCCGCATAATTCTGGCCATCCGCTCCTTTTGACAGAATCCCTGCTCGAATGGAGCACCTAACACGGACGACTATTGCGTGTCACAGCACTGGCAAAAACTGCGAATCTCCATGGCGACCCTGTTTCGTCGTGCCAAGCGCATCCCGGTTAGGCGGCCAGCCTGCAACACGCGTTATGTTCCGCGCTGCCCGGATCGATTGCTCATCGCGCCGCAAGATTTACGCACATCGGATCCAACGATAGCCGAAGATATCTATTCGGGCCTCTTCATTTTCGCAGGGCAAGTCGAGAATTGTCAGGGCCATTCGCCATTTGTGCATGCCGCCCCTAGCAAGGAATGGGCGCGTGAGCTGCATGGCTTCCGCTGGTTACGCCATCTCCGTGCCTCCAACGCCACTTTGCCCCGCTCAAATGCCCGCATATTGGTGGAAGACTGGATCAAGCATTCCGGCAGGCTGGATTATGAAGCATGGTCCGCTCCCGTAGTAGCCAACAGGGTTTTGGCATGGCTCAACAACTCCCCGCTGATCCTTCAAGATGCGGACCATATATTCTATCGCGCCTTTTTGCGCGCGCTCTATTTGCAAGTGCGTTATTTGCGTGCAACCTATTCAGGCATGCCCAACAATCTGGACAGATTGCATCTTCTGATCGCCGAGCTGGCTGGCTGGCTTTGCTTCTCTGGCAAGGAACGCCTCGTGCGCTCTGTATCCAAACGGCTGGTCAATGAACTCAACGACCAGATCCTGCCAGATGGCGGCCATGTATCGCGCAATCCGCTGGCCATCATCTCCATATTGCTGGAGCTGTTGCCCTTGCGCCAGACTTTCATGTCACGCGACATGGTGCCCCCTGAAGGCATGAATCTGGCCATTGAGCGCATGATGCCCATGCTGCGCTTTTTCCGCCATCCGAGCGGCAGCTTTGCCCATTTCAATGGCACCGGCGCCACACCGGCCGATTCTCTGGCCACCATTCTGGCTTACGATGACACCCGCGGCACTCCCGTCTCGGATGCGTCCTTCTCGGGCTATCAGCGCATGGAAGCGGGTCAGTCGATCCTGATCATGGATGCTGGCGCTCCGCCTCCTATGGAGCAATCCACCCTGGCCCATGCGGGTACGCTTTCCTTCGAAATCTGTTCAGGTACAGCCCCGATGGTGGTCAACTGCGGCACCCCCGCCCCGCAACATGAAGGCTGGCGCGAGCTGGCCCGCAGCACCGCAGCCCATTCCACCCTGATCGTTCAGGATCATTCGACCTGCAAAATCGCTCCCAAAAGCTTCGACCTTGGCGGTCGCCCGTTGATCTGCCACGAAGGACAGGTGAGATATGAGCGTTTTCTGGAACGCGGGCAGGAAACCATCCACGCCAGCCACGATGCCTATGGCTCAAGATTCGGTATTCGACACACGCGCCAGATCTGGCTGGCCATAGACGGACGCCGTCTGGATGGGCGCGATGAAATGGACGCCATCGGCAAGGGGATAACCAAGGGACAGGACAGCTTCGCCATCCGTTTTCATCTTCACCCATCCGTTCAGGTGGAAATGTCTGAAGACAGGGATATTGCCTATCTGGGCCTTGCCAATGGAGAAATCTGGAAATTCGTCTCTCAGGAAATCGACCCCGGCATTGAAGAGAGCGTATATCTTTCCGACATTCATGGCATCCGCCCGACCACGCAATTGGTGATCTATGGCCATGCCAGCCATGTACCCACCGTCAATTGGCACTTTGAGCGCGTCGCCATTGCACCGCTATGAAATCAACCCAATTGATGCCAAATAGGCAACACAGTGATGCCGTTTTGTGCTAAATGGGTTGTTTCCCTCGGGCTCGATTCATGCTATCGGAATGGCGAAATTTCCCATATCAAACGCAGCAGGATGACCGATGTCCGTAGCTCCTCTTTCCGTAACCGCGCCGGAAGTTGTTTCCGTCAAGCGCGCTCTCATCTCCGTTTCCGATAAATCCGGCATTGTCGACTTTGCCAAAGCCCTCGCCGACAAGGGCGTAGAGCTTGTCTCTACCGGCGGCACCTGCAAGGCCATTGCTGACGCGGGCATTCCGGTCAAAGACATTTCCGAGGTTACCGAATTTCCCGAAATCATGGATGGCCGCGTCAAGACCCTGCACCCGCGTGTGCATGGCGGCCTGTTGGGCGCACGCTCGGTTGAAGCCCACAGCGCAGCGATGAAAGAGCATGGCATTCCGGAAATCGATCTGCTGGTCGTCAATCTCTATCCTTTCGAGGAAACCATTCTGAAGGGCGCAGATTATGCCACCACGGTTGAGAATATCGACATCGGCGGCCCGGCCATGATCCGCGCGGCAGCAAAAAACCATGCCTTCGTCACAACATTGGTTGATCCGGCTGATTATGCTGAAATCCTTGCCCAGATCGAGGAAAAGGGTGGTATCTCCTATGACGTGCGCAAGAAATTCGCCGCCAAGGCCTATGCCCGCACGGCAGCCTATGATGCGGCTATCTCCGGTTGGTTTGCCGCCGAGCTGAAAATCGAATCCCCGACCTTCCGCGCCTTTGGTGGCGAGCTGGCCGAGGTGATGCGCTATGGCGAAAACCCGCATCAGAAAGCGGGTTTCTACAAGACCGCCTCGTCCCGCCCCGGCGTTGCCACGGCTACCCAGGTGCAGGGCAAGCAGCTCTCCTACAACAATATCAACGACACGGACGCCGCCTTCGAGCTGGTATGCGAGTTTGATCCGGCCATCTCTCCGGCCGTGGCCATCATCAAACATGCCAACCCTTGTGGTGTTGCAATGGGCGCCACACTCAAGGACGCCTATGTCAAGGCTCTGGCCTGCGATCCGGTTTCCGCTTTCGGCGGCATTGTGGCTCTGAATGGTACGCTGGACGAAGCGGCTGCAGAGGAAATCACCAAGATCTTCGTTGAAGTGATCATCGCCCCGGATGCCACGGAAGGCGCCAAGGCGCTGGTTTCCAAAAAGAAAAATCTGCGCCTGCTGCTCACCGGAGGCCTTGCTGATCCACGCGAAGAAGGCACCACGGTCAAATCCGTCTCCGGCGGCTTGCTGGTGCAGAATCGCGATAACGGCAATATCGCTGATCTCGATCTCAAGGTTGCCACCGAACGCCAGCCATCAGAGCAGGAAATGGCAGACCTCAAATTCGCCTTCCAGGTCTGCAAACATGTCAAATCCAACGCCATCATCTATGTCAAGGACGGCGCAACCGTCGGCATCGGCGCAGGCCAGATGAGCCGTGTGGATTCAGCCCGCATCGCAGCCCGCAAGGCTGAAGACGCAGCTGAAGCAGCAGGCATGGCCGAGCCGCTCACAAAGGGATGTGTCGTGGCCTCCGATGCCTTCTTCCCCTTCGCCGATGGCCTTCTGGCAGCCGCCGAAGCCGGAGCAACCGCCGTTATCCAACCGGGCGGTTCTATGCGCGATCAGGAAGTGATTGACGCGGCCAACGAAGCTGGCCTTGCCATGGTCATGACCGGCATGCGCCATTTCCGCCACTAACAGGGCTTGGAAAGGTCAGCCACCTTCCAGCCACGCCACAGATGCAGGGCATCGCTACGGTAGGCGTTCTTTTCGCCCCGAAGCACTAGCCTGACCAGCAAGCAAAGCCCGCGGCAACCGCTTCGGGCTTTTTCATTGGGTGAGAGATGCCTAAATAGGGAGGATTTTTGACGTAAAAACACGTATCCACTGGTTGGGCTCAAATCGGCGAGCGCTTTCTGAGACAGGAATAGAGATATTTTTCGCTTTTTGGAAAATTCAACAAATTTTCAAGATATTGAATAATATGGCTTAACTGATTTGGCATGCAAAATTAAACAATCAAAAATGGATTATACTCAATTTATGCATATCTAACAAAACAGCCATGCAATTTTGTGCGATGTAAAATCGCCAGCCATGAACTATATTCATAATCAAGAAAGCGATGAAGGGTTTGAAAGACAAAATCAAACAAGCGCTTTTGAAATGCAGTTGAAGATGAATAGCCACATAGCAACAAAGGAATGACACCGATGATCAATACTGTTGTTGAAAACTACCGTCAGTGGCGCAACTACCGTGACACGGTTGATGAACTTGCCCGCCTGAGCAATCGCGATCTTGGCGAACTGGGAATTTCCCGCGGCGACATCACCGAAATCGCACGTGAAGCTGCTACTGCAAAATAAAAAAGTCTTTCGCTGACAGAAAATGTCCTAGCGAAAGCCACGAGTTTCTTAGGAATTCAGGCTTTACCTCCTCCCAAAGCCTGATCGATTCAAAACTACCTCCTCCCAGTTTTGAATCTTCTAACAAAACCCTCCGGACCTCCTCCCCCGGAGGGTTTTTGTTATCTGCTTCCCTTTCAAATCGCCAAAGCTCCCCCCGAGATTCCAGTCCCTCGACGCTTGCTTTCCCTTCTTTTTTCCCCATATCAAGGATGCATAACCACCCCGGGGGAAGGACGCATGGCTGACAGACACTATTCCGAAGATGAAATCGAACTGCTTCCGCCGGAGAAGGCCGCCGAGGATGAAGAGGGCCATCGCGATTCCTCCATGGCAAAGAAGGCTGCCAATGTACGCAAAAAATTCTGGTCTGTGGTCAGAAAGGCAGCCAAACAGATGCCCATCATTGAAGATGTGGTAGCCGCCTATTATTGTGCTTTTGATCCGGAAACGCCGGTCAAGGTGCGCCTGACACTGATCGGGGCACTTGCCTATTTCGTGTTGCCGCTCGACGCCATTCCCGACATGATTTTTGGTCTCGGCTTTGCCGATGATATCGCATTGCTCACCTATGTCATCAAGACGGTGCATAGCAGCATCACCGACAAACACCGCTTGCGCGCCAAACAGGCAATGGCCGAGCATGATGTACATGTAGAGCGCTAGATCCAAGGAGTCCATGAGCCCGAAGGCTCAAAGGGTAATCACGACCTTGCCCTTGACCTCCCTGTTGGCGATGGCCTTGATGGCCTCTGCCGTTTCTTCAAGAGAATAGCGCCGATCGATATGTGGCTTGAGCTGACCACTCGCCACCCACGCCATGATCTGCTTCATATTTTCTGCATGATCGGCCGGTTCGCGCCCGACCGCTTCTCCCCAGAAGACGCCAAGCAGATCGATACCCTTCAGCATCACCAGATTGAGCGGCATTTTGGGAATGGTGCCCGAGGCAAAACCGATCACCAGAAACCGCCCATACCAGCCAGTGGCCCTCAGGGCTGCCTCAGACAGATCTCCGCCAACCGGATCATAGACCACATCGACGCCATGACCATAGGTCATGTCTTTTAGAGTCTGCTTGAGGTCATCCTCCTTGTAATTGAGAAGATCGTCCGCACCAAAGGCCTTGCAAAGCTGAAGCTTTTCATCGGATGACGCACAGGCAATGACCCGGGCTCCCATCAATTTACCGACCTCCACAGCGGCAAGCCCGACACCCCCGGCAGCTCCCAACACAGCAAGGGTCTCCCCTGGCTGCATACGGGCACGGCTCCGCAGGCCATAGATGGTCGTGCCATAGGTGATCATCAGACCGGCGGCATGATCGAAGCCGAGCTTGGAGGGCATCGTGATCGCTTCATCTTGGTTGACCACGACATAATCGCGAGCGCCACCCCAGCGGATATAAGCCAGAGCCTTCTCGCCAACGCGTTCCGGATCCACCCCGTCTCCGACAGCTTCGATCACCCCTGCAATCTCTCCTGCAGGGGAAAAGGGCAATTCAGGTGTGAACTGATATTTATCATGCAGGATCAGCGTGTCGAAGAAATTGAGCGCAGCCGCCTTCACCCGGATCAGGACCTCCCCCGGCCCTGCCGTCGGCTTTGTCATCTCGATCAGCTTCAGATTCTCAACGCCCTCAAAGGCATCGCACACAATGGCCCGCATCTTAAGCTCCCCTCTACAAATTGCACTCAAGCCCTAGCATGAGAAACCGGCGTTACAAAGGCGCAAACAACCGCAATAGAAAAAAAGGCGACAGGGAATGCTCCCGAACCATGTCCATTTGCGATAATCCTGCCCGCCAACCGGCGGTAAAATCGCTGCCACTTGCCCATGGTTCCATTTTGTCAAATTCTGGTCTAGAAAGGCGCATCTGCGGGAATTGCACTCGGGCTGAAGACCAGAACCAATTCCCGCAACAACAAGAATGAAGAACCACAAATCGGAAGACAGGAAACATATGCGCGGATATTTCGCAGTCGGCGTACAAGGGCTATCCAAGGAAGGTAACTTCGGAAATCTGGTCAGAACGGCCCACGCCTTCGGCGCCAGCTTCTTTTTCACGATTGCGGCGGAAAGAACATTCGCCAAACCGGGAACAGACACCTCCAATAGCGGCGACCACATACCCTATTATCCATGGGCCAACGAAGACGAACTCATTCTGCCCAAGGATTGCCGCCTTGTCGGGGTTGAACTGACCGATGACGCAATAGACCTGCCCAGCTTCAGACACCCGACCAAGGCAGCCTATATTTTGGGGCCAGAGCGGGGTAACCTGACCAAAGCCATGCAGGACAAGTGCGACTTCATCGTCAAGATACCCACGCGCTTCTGCCTGAATGTGGCAACCGCAGGCGCCATCATCATGTATGATCGGGTGCAATCCATGGGCGGCTTCACCGATCGTCCGGTTCGTGCTGGCGGCCCTCGAGAACCCCGCGTGCATCAGCATGGCCAGCCAAGATTCCGGTCCGGCATACCGGATGCACTCAAGGGCTAAAAATGGCCCGAAGGCCCTGACGCTCAAGGTAAGGGCTTTCAGCAACAGACAAGAAGGCATCTGCCTATCTCTTGCCGCATTTGCGGTGAATCTTGCCTGCAATCACATCAGAATCGCGGAAATCCGGACAAAGAGCGGCAAACGCGTAAAAAAATTCAAAATTTGCTGCAACTTCACTGTTTGGTAACCCTGACTTTGGTAAATGTTAAATGAATGAATTGGAGCCTGAGGCTCCTGTTGGCATCCAGTCGAAAGCGACAGGTAGAGATGAAAAGCGTAAAAATCCTCGGAGCAGCCACCCTTCTCGCACTTTCCGCCACTGCAGCATATGCTCAGGGCGCGGCCACTCGCGTCGAACAATTCAAAGATTGGGGTGCTTATGTTTTTAACGATCCTCAACGTGGCAAAATGTGCTTTGCGGTCAGCCAACCCAAAGACATGGAACCAAAGAATGTAAACCGCGATCCGGTTTACTTCTTCATCACCACGCGCCCGCGCGAAGGTGTTCGTGAAGAAGTCAATGTGATCACCGGCTATCCTTATAAAGAAGGGTCCAAGACCTCCATTCAGGTCGGGTCGGATACATTCTCCTTATATACGTCCGGCGATGGAGCCTGGCTTGAGAATGCGGCAGAAGAAGCCCGTTTGGTCAATGCGATGCGAGCTGGTGCAAGCATGGTCGTCAAAGGCACATCTTCACGCGGCACCCTGACGGTTGACACCTACTCCCTCTCGGGCGTTACGGCTGCAACCCGCAAGGCTCTGGCCGAGTGCCAGTAAGAAAAAACTGCCAAGAAATCCAACAAAAGCGGCTGACAAGGCCGCTTTTTTGCTTTATACACCCGCCAATTCGAACAGCATTCAACCGGATTGCACCCTGATGGACAGCATTTGCTGAAAAAAGGGCAAGGATCGGGCCTCCCATAGTCAAAGTGCGGAGGTCGTTCTGGAATGGCAGTCTTTAAGGATCGCGCTCCACCCTTGCGCCTTTGTCAATCGGCAAGCGAGGGGATAGGTGTGATCGGCCTTGAAAAGAGGAACCGCGACAAAGCGCGGCTTTGATAATTACATGACGCATGCATCCGCTCTTGATACAGCGCAGGAAAGCCCTGTGCTGGACACCGTCGCCATTGAAACAAGCCACAATTACAGCTGGCCTGCGCTTGATCCGGACAAGCTCAACCTTGTTGGCATGAACCGCGAAGACCTCTCCGAGGCGATGCGCCGGGTTGGCGTGGCGGAAAAGCAGATCCGCATGCGCGTCAACCAGCTCTGGCACTGGATCTATGTGCGCGGCGCCACTTCCTTTGATCAGATGACCAACGTCTCAAAGGACCTGCGCGCCAAGATGGATCTGGTCTATACCATTACCCATCCCGAACTGGTCGCCGAGCAAATTTCCGTCGACGGCACCCGCAAATGGCTGCTGCGCTTTCCGCCAAGGGGCGCAGGCCGTCCGGTGGAAGTGGAAACCGTTTATATTCCCGATGAAAACCGGGGTACGCTTTGTGTTTCCTCTCAGGTTGGCTGCACCCTCAACTGCACCTTCTGCCACACGGGCACCCAGAAACTGGTGCGCAACCTAACGGCTGAAGAAATCGTCGCCCAGCTGCGCGTTGCTCGTGAAATTCTCAACGACTATCCGGAACGTGAGCCGGAAACCGGCACCATCGTGCCAAAACTGGGCCGGTTTGTTTCCAACGTCGTCATGATGGGCATGGGCGAACCGCTGTTCAACTATGACAATGTGAAAACCGCCATGTTGATCATGGCAGATGGCGAGGGCCTTTCCATCTCCAAGCGCCGCATCACGCTGTCGACCTCGGGCCATGTGCCAAACATCCAGCGCGCTGGCGAAGAAGTCGGCTGCATGTTGGCCATCTCCCTGCACGCCACCAATGATGAGCTGCGCGATGAAATCGTGCCCATCAACAAGAAATGGAACCTCAAGGATCTGCTGGAAGCCTGCCGCACCTATCCCGGTGTTTCCAATGCCAAGCGCATCACCTTCGAATATGTGATGCTGAAGGGTGTGAATGATTCCATTGAGGACGCCCGCAAGCTTGTAAAACTGCTGCGCGGCATTCCGGCCAAGATCAACCTGATCCCCTTCAACCCGTGGCCGGGCAGCCAGTATGAATGCTCCGATTGGGACCAGATCGAAGAATTCGCTGATTTCATCAACCGCGCCGGTTATGCGTCTCCGGTTCGCACCCCCCGCGGGCGCGATATCTATGCCGCCTGTGGTCAGTTGAAATCCGAATCCGAGCGCTTGCGCAAGGTTGAGCGCGAGAAACTGGAAGCCGAGCTGGCCGCCCTTGAAAGAATGCGCATGGCAAACCTTGTAGGGGACGGCAGCAACGACGATATGGAAGAAGAGGAATAGGGAAGGCCCCAGCACTTCCCCTCCCTCACCCAATTCAAAATGCCCGTAAGCCCAAGGAGCCTGCTATGAGCCTGTCCCGCCTGATTGCCCGCATCGTCATGGTGCCGATCGGTCTGTTTCTGGCCATCATGGCAGCCAGCATCTTTTTGGGTTTTGCCCTCAATTCCATGGCCCCGAGCCCCGGCATGTATCATGACCCGGCAGCGGAAAATATGTTCGCGATTTTTTCCGGCTTTGTGCTGGCTTTTCCGCTGGGGCATTTTGCCTTCTATCCGGCAATTCTGGGCCTGATCATCGCAGAGATCTTCTCCTGGCGCAGCATCTGGGTCTATCTCGCTTACGGACTGGTTCTGTCCTTCTTCATTACCCATTCGCCGGGAGAGCCGGTCGATGCCATGACCATCGCCATAGATATTCGCGCCATGGCGGCGGGCCTTATCGGCGGTTTTGTCTATTGGCTGATTGCAGGAAGAGGCGCAGGTGTCGTCAAGCGCTCGCTCGACAACAAGCCCAAATCCCTCTGATCCTTGAAAAAAGCCCCTCTGGCGCACAAAAAAGGCGCGATCCATCAGATCGCACCTTTCCAAATTCAATGCACTGGCAGCCGATCAGGCCGCAGATTTGCGCGCTGCCACCTTGAAAGCAATCGTGGCCAGCACCACCCCAACCACGGCAAGGATACCAGCAGCAGGCATGGTGCCCACCTTGGCAACGAGCCAGTTGACCAGATCGGCAATAGCGCGACCGCGCCGACCACTCACGCCCAGAGTTTCGCCGGTATAGGCGACATAGGCGAGATATTCACAAACAGCAAATACCAACGCTCCGATAACAAACGGTTTTACGGACATTTTCTTCTTTCTTCCTTACAAAACTGATCGCCCGACTCGCCCAAAAACAAGGCAAATCTGCCGGGCAGGCATCTCTTTTTGAGAGCTTCTAATAATGGGCATATATGCCGAAAACAGCGGTATGAAGGAATCATGGCAAAGATGCGGCACGGCGCAGCCACAGGTAGAAAAACGAAACCGCTTCAGCTGTCGCAGTGACCAGCAAAAAGCCCTGCATGATCGCTGAGCAATCCAGCCACACGGTCCATTATCATACGCACCTCGGGGCGACGCCGGTCATCATCGTTGACCACGAGATGAAGCCGGACGGTCAAGTCTTCGATTACGTCGCTCGCCCGCACCAGATCCGGCGCAGCATCCCCGATGAAACAGGGCAGCACGCTGCGCCCCTGCCCAAAGCGGATCATCTGAAGCAGCACATGCGGACTGTTGGTCCAGCCATAGATCCCCAGATCATGATGCTCGAACACCCAACGTTCGGGCGGGAAATGAGCGTCTTCCTTGCCCAATGAGACCCACGGTCGATCCTCCTCCCAACCAAGCTCGGGTGACTGATAGACTGCATAGGCCGCGCAGACCGTAGGGCGCACCGCAAAATTGCCTGTTTGCGGCGGATTGCAGAGGATCGCAATGTCACTATCCCGATTGATCATGCTGAGGCCATCCTGCGCATCAAAGCAGCAAAAGCGGATATCCCCCGGTCCCTTTGAAAGGGACTTGTTATTCTGCGCCAGAAACATTGCCATCCAGGAATCCCCGGCCATACCGACAAAGGGATCGGCAAAGGCACCACTGTGCCAATCGGTGATCTCTCCGGAAATCTTCGACATCTCGCGCACGCGCTCAAGCAGGCAGATCCCGTCGGCTGCGAGCACATAACCGCGCCTGCTGCGCTCAAACAGGATGCGGTTCATCGTCCGCTCAAGTGCCAACATCCGCCGCCCGATGGTCGGGGCGGAAATGCCCGTGCGCACTGACGCCGCCGACAGGCCACCGCCCTCGGCAACAATCAAAAACAATTTCAGATCATCCCAACTTGCTTCCATGACACTTATTTCCTACGGAGCGCGAGCGAGCGCAACGCACAAGAATGAAAAATGACTTTCATACTCTAATCTACAGAGCCGGCTTGGAGGATGCTATATCTGTTGCTGTCCCCAAGGACCGGTGCTTGACTTTTCAATGGATTTGCACCGAGACACTCCAAGGGAACCACCAGTCTCGATCAATGCATAAAGACAACTGTTGCTGCCCCCAGCAGACCAACGGCAGGGATTTTTATGCGCAAAATGCAGGAGTAGAAAATGACACATATGCAAACACTGCTCATGTGGGATTCTGCAACAAAGGCCAGCCACGGCAAACAGGACGCCTTTCAGGATCCGTTTGAACGCCCTGAATGGCAACCTTTCATGCCATGGGTCAATATGCTTCAGGCCCTTTCCCGCAAGCACTAGACCCATGTTCGGTCAATCGACCATCCGAGTATGACCAAAGTGATACAAGCAGTCCCCATCTATCACCTGGGTTGCTGACCTGTTCATAGCAGCCCTATCCTTCCAAGGATAGAGTGCACGAGCCGATGCAAGCGATCACAGCCCTTGCATCGGCTTGTCCATTTCAATGATAAATCGATAGACCCGCAAACTGCCTTATTTGAGCTTTTCCGTCGGCTTGGGATTGCGCATGATATTGATACGCTTCTTGCTGAGTATCCGCGTGCGCATGGCAGAGGATCCATTTCCATTGAACAGCTTGTTCATGACCGAGCTTTTGCTCTGGTTCTTGGCCAGGCAATGGGCGCGAATGGGCGTCCCCGCCTTGGTCTTGTAACTCTTAAGCCAGATACATTTTGAGGCCGCATCACACTGCACCCTAGGAAGCGCTTTGCACCTTTCCCCGTTGCTTTCGGCCATACCGGACATGCTGCTGGCGCTAAAGAATCCCACACCAAGACTGGCAACAAGAGCCAATCGCATCAGGCCTGTATAAAAACTCTTCATCGAATCAATCCTTTACCCTCAGAAGGGCACAAACCGCCACCATGATGCAACCGTGCGCAGTCCCTTTTCTTCGCCAGCAAAATAGGGTAGAGCAGGCAAAGGCAAGCGATCAGGACCCGTCATATGCGCAAGACCCTTGTAAATGAAGCATGTCGCCATCCTGTCTATTGGGTGAGTATGGCGATTTTGCTGCTATCAGCCCTTTTTCTGATTCTGCCGGAACTGGACCTCTGGACAAGCCAGCTCTTTTTCAGTGACACAGGAGGCTTCTGGCTCAAGACCTATTATGTGCCTGTTCGATTGCGCAAACTGGGCCTATTTCTGCCTCGCGCAGCCATCCTGCTGTTGCTTGGCTTTGCCCTTGCCCGTCTCTTCTGGTCTTCTCTTAAAAAGCTATTTCCGCTCCCGACCGTGCTTTTTCTGGGAGCAAGCGCCCTTCTGGGGCCGGGCCTTCTGGTCAATGGCCTGCTGAAGACCAACTGGGGACGTGCCCGTCCGATTCAGACAGATTTGTTCGGCGGCGCTTGGCCTTTCTCTGAGGTCTGGGTGATGACTGACCACTGCCAGAGCAACTGCTCTTTCGTGTCCGGAGAAGCATCCATGGGCTTCTGGCTATTGGGGCTGGTGCTGCTTCTGCCCATTGGCTGGCGCAAGGCATCCGGTTGGCTCCTCGCAACGCTCTGCTGCCTGATATCACTCAACCGCATCGCCTTTGGCGGGCATTTTCTCTCCGACATTCTCCTTTCTTGGGCGCTTACAGGCTGGGTCATGCTCATTCTCTACCGCCTCATGGAGCAAGCCGGATGGTTCGGTCAAAGGGCACAGCAGATCGAGGAGAAGTGGGACGCAGCAGGCCATCTCCTGCGTGCACGCCTTGCTGCGCTCTGGCGCATTTTAAGGCAATGACCCCGCCTGTCCCTTCAATTGCACAAAACGCGGCGGATAACTCGTCCCCTTCGGGAGGAAATTCTCCCCTCTCCCTCTTGCGCAGAATTATATAGCGCCTATAGTGCCGCCAGATATATTATAGAGAGCAGTCTCTTCCCTATGACTATGGCGCGGACATTGCATTACGCGCCTGCAGACAATCAGGTGAAATCGCATGGCGAAAAAAGGCGATATCAAAAAAGTCGTATTGGCCTATTCAGGGGGCCTGGATACATCCATCATTCTCAAATGGCTGCAGACCGAATATGGCTGCGAAGTGGTCACCTTCACCGCAGATCTCGGCCAAGGCGAAGAGCTGGAACCAGCCCGCAAGAAGGCCGAAATGCTCGGCATCAAGGACATCTATATCGAAGATGTCCGCGAAGAATTTGTGCGTGACTTCGTTTTCCCGATGTTCCGCGCCAACGCCCTTTATGAAGGCGTCTATCTGCTCGGCACCTCGATTGCCCGTCCGCTGATCTCCAAGCGTCTTGTCGAGATCGCCAAGGAAACCGGCGCCGATGCCGTAGCCCATGGCGCGACCGGCAAAGGCAACGATCAGGTTCGTTTTGAGCTGGCCGCTCGTGCCCTCAACCCGGACATCAAGGTCATTGCTCCTTGGCGTGAATGGGATTTGACGTCGCGCACCAAGCTGCTTGAGTTCGCCGAACAGAACCAGATCCCCATCACCAAGGACAAGCGCGGCGAAGCCCCCTTCTCTGTCGATGCCAACCTGCTGCACACCTCCTCTGAAGGGCGTGTTCTAGAAGATCCGGCAATCCCGGCCGAGGAATATGTCTATTCGCGCACCATCAGCCCTGAAGCCGCTCCGGACAAGGCCACCATCATCGAAATCGGCTTTGAAAAGGGCGACGCGGTTTCTATCGATGGCGTCAAGATGACCCCGGCGGAAATCCTCACCAAGCTCAACGAGTTGGGCCATGACAATGGCATCGGCCGTCTGGATCTGGTGGAAAACCGCTTCGTTGGCATGAAATCCCGCGGCATCTATGAAACCCCGGGCGGCACAATCCTGATTGCAGCCCACCGCGGCATCGAATCCATCACCCTTGATGGCGGATCGGCGCACCTCAAAGATTCCATCATGCCGCGCTATGCAGAGCTGATCTATAACGGCTTCTGGTACAGCCCGGAACGCGAAATGCTGCAGGCTCTGATCGACAAGAGCCAGGAATATGTCACCGGCACTGTCAAACTGAAGCTCTACAAGGGCAATGTCGACGTCATCGCCCGTGACAGCGCCTATAGCCTCTACAGCGAAGATCTGGTGACCTTCGAAGAAGGCGCGATCGACTATGATCACAATGACGCTGCCGGCTTCATCGAGCTGCAGGGATTGCGCCTCAGAACCATTGGCTATCGCAACCGCAAGGCAAAAGGCTAAGTTGAAGCTTCCAATCTGGAATGACAAAGTGGCGGGGTTAAATCCTCGCCATTTTTTATGGATGAGACAGATTGCGCCATTTTCGATTTGCACCCGCAAACCTTCCGCGATCCCTTCTCCATAAGGCCTTTATGTGATTGGAACCATCCAATGCTTAGAAATATAAACCCGCTTCTTTCTCCGGATCTTCTTTACAGCCTCGCCGCCATGGGACATGGCGATGATCTGGTCATTGCCGATGCCAACTATCCCGGCGAGCAGATCGCCCGCGCCAATGGCTGCCGCTATATTCGCCTTGATGGCATCCTCGCCACAGACATCTTGAAGGCCGTGCTGGAGCTGATGCCGCTGGACGATTTCGTGGAAGATCCGGCCTATGTGATGGAAGTGGTCGGTGATGCCGCCCAGACTCCTCCTGTGGTGAGTGAATTCCAGACCGTGATCAATGACGTGGCCGATAATCCGGCGACAATTGCCGCAATGAACCGCTTTGCCTTCTATGAACGGTCGCAGAAGGCTTACGCCATCATCCAGTCCGGTGAGCGGCGGCTTTATGGCAATATCATCGTCAAGAAGGGCGTCGTGCGCCTCTAGGCAGTCACTTCGTCATAACAGATTGCCCTCTTGGAAAGGCACATGACCAAAGACCTTTTGATCAGACAACATATCGAAGAGGGCAAGATCTCCACGGCGCATTATTCACCATGTGAGCTCTATCGCTATGACCTGACGCGGATCTGGAATGAAGCGGCACCCAAGCTGTTATTCATCATGCTCAACCCGTCAACGGCAACCGAACTTAAGAATGACCCAACCATCGAGCGCTGTGAGCAGAGAAGCAAGGCGCTCGGTTATGGCGGCTTTCGGGCCTGCAACCTGTTTGCCTTTCGCGCCACGGACCCAAAGACCCTCAAGCGCGCCAAACAGCCGATCGGACCGCACAACCTCGCCTTTCTGATGGCTTCAGCCCGCTGGGCTGACACCATCCTGTGTGCCTGGGGAACCCACGGCGTCCATATGGGAATGGGAGATGCCGTAAAAACGCTGCTTCTTGCAGAAGGGCACAGCCTTTATCATCTGGGGCTTTCCCAAAATGGCTACCCAAAGCATCCCCTGTATCTGGCCTACAAGAGCAAACCCATTCTCTGGAGCACTGCCTTGCAACAAGATGCAGCCTCAGAATAACACGGCACACTCTTGTGCTTGACGGCATAGAGTTTGCCGCCATCCGAAACTGGATGAACAATGTCTCTCACCTTTGGCAACCCGTATTTATCGACAATTCTCTCAAGTTGGTAAAAAAATCAGTGCAGAGCAATCAACCATCTTTTGCCTGCCGACCGGATCGCCCCAAACTCCGGCTCTCGCACAATCTGAAAGCCAGCCTTGCCAGCTTGGCGGTCACTGCCATTTCTCTTACCGGCCGGTAGAAGCAAAATCCGCTCTATAAACACGTCAGAGCGCTGACGCCAACTGCGCAGGAAATCCAGTTTTGCCATCAC
Organism: uncultured Cohaesibacter sp.; assembly: GCF_963676485.1. Classification (NCBI taxonomy): domain Bacteria; kingdom Pseudomonadati; phylum Pseudomonadota; class Alphaproteobacteria; order Hyphomicrobiales; family Cohaesibacteraceae; genus Cohaesibacter; species uncultured Cohaesibacter sp. Next base: position 2,097,714 of record NZ_OY781114.1, on the reverse strand, counting down.
ATCAAAGATGCTTGTTCCCAGAATTACCAAGATTTTAACCAGTCTTTCCACTCCCCGTTTCAGGACAAGCCTCTCGAATTATGTCGTGCCAATCACATGCCAATCCTGACCGCAGTCCCCGGCCTTCACCTGTTCATTTAGCTCCATCTCCCCCTACTGTCTTGCCCGAATTCGAAGATAGGAGGCTTCATTTATTGAGGCACTCGACCCTACAAAATATTGAAATAACACCGGAAAAACCCGAAAAATGAAATACAAATCAGGCTTTCGGGCCAGTCCGAGTGGGAAAGGGAAATCTGCAAATGCATCCTGTTGAGCAGGAAAGCGGAGCATGTTGCAGTCGTCCTTCGAGCCCCTTTGCGGCTGTCGCTGACAGACGGAGCCCCTATGAAATTCTCAACATCAGCTTTGCGCTCCGTCTTGTTTGAAATCAACGATCGCTCGCCCCTGCCCGACCGGCTGTCCTTGCCCATTGCATCGGGGCGTCACGCATTCCCATCTGGCTGACTTTTGCGCCCAACAGGTCGACTTTGGCACATTAATAGGTATAATACCGTATATAATTATATCCCTAGCATGCCCCCTTTTGAGGCATGGCAATGCCGGTCATTCCCTTGTCACAAGGAGCCGTTAGGGAGCTATGCAATAGTGCAACCCAGCCAATACGCCGTTTTTCCGTACCAACAAGGCTTTTCAACTGGGGAAATTTCGTATAGAGCTTGCGCCAACTTCCTGAATAAGTCGGGCCAAAAGGGTGCGTCGGCGGTTGCCGAGCCCGTTTGCTATGCCCGAACAACATGAGAAACAGACATGAATCTGCGCAACATTGCGATTATCGCGCACGTTGACCACGGCAAAACCACTCTGATCGACGAGCTGCTCAAGGCTTCCGGTATGTTCCGGGCCAACCAGCAAACTGAAGAACGGATGATGGATTCCAACGATATCGAACGTGAGCGCGGTATCACCATTCTGGCCAAAGTGACTTCACTGGAGCATGACGGCACACGCATCAACATTGTTGACACCCCGGGCCACGCCGATTTTGGCGGCGAAGTGGAACGTATTCTCAACATGGTCGATGGCGTTATCGTGTTGGTAGACGCGGCTGAAGGCCCAATGCCCCAGACCAAATTCGTGGTTTCCAAGGCATTGAATCTCGGCCTGCGCCCGATCGTGGCAATCAACAAGATCGACAAGCCAGAGCAGCGCGCCGACGAAGTCCTTGACGAGGTCTTTGACCTGTTCGCCAACCTTGACGCCGACGAGCATCAGCTCGACTTCCCTGTTCTTTACGGCTCTGCCAAGAACGGCTGGATGGCAACCGATCCGGACGGCCCCAAGGATAGCCTGGAACCCCTGTTTGACATGGTCATCAAGCATGTGCCAGCTCCCAAGGTGGAAGAAGGCGAATTCCGCCTGCTGGCAACCACCATCCAGGCTGACAACTTTCTTGGCCGCATCCTGACCGGTCGCATCATTGCAGGCGAAGTCACGCCGAACATGGCCGTCAAGGCTCTGTCCCGTGATGGCTCACTGATCGAACAGGGCCGCATTTCCAAGGTTCTGGCTTTCCGTGGCCTTGAACGCGCCTCCATCGAAAAGGGCGAAGCAGGCGACATCGTCTCCATCGCCGGTCTGCAGAAGGCCACCGTTGCCGACACCATCTGCGCACCAGCCGTGACCGAAGCCATTCAGGCCCAGCCGATTGACCCGCCAACCCTGTCCATGACCTTCCGCGTCAACGACAGCCCGCTGGCCGGACAGGAAGGCGACAAGGTACAAAGCCGCGTCATCCGTTCCCGCCTGCTGTCTGAAGCCGAGGGCAACGTTGCCCTGAAAGTGGAAGAAGCTCAGGGCACAGATGCCTTCATCGTGTCGGGCCGTGGCGAGTTGATGCTCTCCATCCTCATCGAGAATATGCGCCGCGAAGGCTTCGAGCTTGGCGTTGGTCGTCCGCAGGTTGTCATGCAGCAGGATGAAAACGGCAAGCGCCTTGAGCCGATCGAAGAAGTCACCATCGACGTGGATGACGAATTCTCCGGCATCGTTGTGCAGAAGATGCAGGAACGCAAAGCCGACATGGTCGAAATGCGCCCATCTGGCGGCGGTCGTACCCGGCTTATGTTCCATGCTCCGACCCGCGGCCTCATCGGCTACCAGTCCGAGCTGCTCAGCGACACGCGCGGCACAGCCATCATGAACCGTATCTTCCATGAATATCAGCCGCACAAGGGCGAGATCGCATCCCGCAACACCGGCGTGCTGCTTTCCAACGGCAATGGCGAAGCTGTGGCTTACGCCCTCTGGCAGCTGGAAGATCGCGGACCGATGATGATCGATCCGGGCACCAAGGTCTATGAAGGCATGATTGTGGGCGAGCATACGCGCGGCAACGATCTGGACATCAACGTGCTCAAGGGCAAGCAGCTGACCAACATCCGCTCCTCGGGCAAGGATGATGCCATCAAGCTGACCACACCTTTGAGATTGAGCCTTGAAGCTGCGTTGAGCTACATCTCCGATGATGAACTGGTAGAAGTGACGCCAAAGTCGATCCGCCTGCGCAAGATCCTGCTGGACCCGAATGATCGCAAGCGGGCCATGCGCGCCTCCAAAAAGGCTAGCTGATAGGCTGACCTTCAAAGCAATCAAAAAGCCGCCTCGGACCATCCCGAAGGCGGCTTTTTCATGACTGCGTGATCGGAAGACTGAGCCTAGAAGGTACCTCCCAGGAAGCAATCATTGGCATCCACGGCCAGATGAAACAATGCTCCAAGCCCGAATGCCCGCGCCCGCCAATCTGGCACCAACACAAGACCGACATAAACCAATCCGGCCCAAAACGTATGCAGGGGATGAAAACCGATGCTACAGCGATTGGGATCGAAAATCGGATCGGCCAGCAGATGGTCCATATCTATAACGATGGTGGAAACCATGACCAGCGCAGCCTTGAACCATATCTCTTTGGGAAAGAGCAGTCGGGCCAAGACAAACGGCGCCAGAAAATGCCCTGAATAATGCACCAGTATGCGCAGCAATTCGTAAGATCCGTCCACGATGGTTCCCTTTGTCTCACCCCATATTTTAGCCAATAAAGAGCAGCGTCAGCTTGAGTAGACAAGCCTTTCCTGCCTTTACAGGCGCTCTATCAACCATAGATCGAGAAAACCGCCAATAAAAAACCCGGACCTTGATCCGGGTTTGAAAGTTACATGGTCTGCGCGATCTATATTCACAAAACCAAAGCAGACAATCTCTTTAGCCAGCAAACAGTGAAAAGATGCTGATACCGAAAGCCACAACAGTGATAATGGCAAGCAGATAGAACCAGAACCGAACTGGAATGAAGAACAGGCTGTCGCCCCGCTTCAAAAGCATTTCTTCTCCACTTTCCTTGTCGATAACCACTTTGCCTTTATCCGTGCGCCCTAGCAATGTGACAACGCCATAAGCCCCGATGGTCGCAAACAGCGAGATAATGACCGCACTAAAACCAGACTGAGGACCAAGAAGGCTACTGGACACCATAAAACCGATAAATGCACCGGCGAAGACACCAAGAGGAAGCAGAAGGCCCCAGCCTCTCCAGATCAAAAACATCGAATATTCCTTTTTCTTTTGCGTAGAGACTCTGTTTAGAACATGCCAATAAAGGCAAAAAAGGGACAAGGAAAGCGAAATAGCAAGTCTCAATGAATTATGGAAAACTCCTATCGTCCAGCACGGGAAAACCGCTTGTGGCACAACACCAGTAAGTGGCATTGAAGACACAGCCTTTACTGGTGAAACAAAAAAGCCCGGCTAAGCCGGGCTTAAAAAAATGCCTTGTCTGATTCGGCTGGTGGTGCCGCACCGCTGTCAGACCTAGCCCCATGGGCCTGGCTGTTGGTCCGACTGATCCTGATCATCCCGCTGACGCCCTGCGCTACGCCCCCACGGTCCATCTGCGCCCATATCCTGCTGCATCTGGCTGCGGCGCTGACTAGCCCCAAGCGAGCCGCCACCGCTCACCTTGAGCGGGCTCTGTGCGCCATACCATTCAGCCTGCAGAGACTGCAACGCGTCGATACGGTTTTGCGTATCCGGATGCGTGGAGAAAAGACTATCCATCTTCTGCCCCGAAAGCGGATTAATAATGAACATATGCGCCGTTTCAGGATGCCGTTCGGCGGTTACGTTGGCTGTGCGCCCCGCAGCATTGGCAATCTTTGCCAGCGCTGAGGCCAACCACATGGGCTGACCGCAGATTTCTGCCCCGGTCTTGTCGGCGGAGTATTCCCGCGTCCGGCTTATGGCCATCTGCACGATGGACGCCGCCAGCGGTGCCAGAATCATGATGGCAATCGTGCCGATGATCCCCCCTCTTTCCCTGCTTCCGCCAAAGAACAGCGCAAAGTTGGCAAGCATGGAAATGGCACCGGCAAAGGTTGCCGTTACGGTCATGGTCAGAATATCGTAATTCTTGATATGGGCCAGCTCATGGGCCATGACGCCAGCCACTTCTTCATAGGTCAGCCGGTTGAGCAGGCCAGTCGAAGCGGCAACTGCGGCATGCTGCGGATTGCGCCCTGTGGCAAAAGCATTGGGCTGATCAGAATTGATCACATACACCTTGGGCATGGGCAGCCCGGCCGACTGGGCCAGCTTTTGAACAATCTCGTAATATTCAGGGGCCGTGCGTGCATCCACCTCCATGGCGTTATGCATGCGCAGCACCATTTTATCCGAATTCCAATAACTGAACACATTCATGCCCAGCGCAAAGATGAAGGCAATCATCATGCCTCCCGAGCCACCGAGCAAATAGCCGATGGCCATGAAAAGGCCAGTCATGGCGGCAAGCAACAATGTGGTACGGAAGAAATTCATGCCAAATCTATCCTTCTTTATGGCGCACAGCGATTGGATCGCTTTATAATATCCTATATGGTGCCGCACGAGACCCATTTTCAAGATAGGAAAGCAAGGGAGCATTTTTATGACAGACGAAGCCCCGAAAAGACAGACGGTTGACGTCGACTCCCCTCAGTTCAAGAGCACGGAAGAACGCGTTGCCGATACCGCAAAGCCGATAGAAGAACCAACACCGCGCCGCAAATTCGAGGATCTGCCCCCCGCAGCCCAGCGGGCGCTCATGGAAGCGGAACAGCGCCGCAAGGAGCGCGATGCGCTGAAGGTGAGTGCAGACCGACCAAAGGAACTCAATGGCCGCGGGGGTCTGGATCCCTCGCGCTATGACGACTATGAAATCGACGGTCGCGCTATTGATTTTTGAAGCGGACACAAAGAGATAGACAAAAGGGCGAACGGCTTGGCCGCTCGCCCTTTTTCATCATTGTGGAATCACCAAGCCGAACCGCTCAGAGATCGGACGATTTCTTCCAGATATTGATGTCTTCGTCTTGTGCGTAAAGATCGATTTCGGCCAGCTCTTCGGGCGTAAAATCAAGATTGTTGATGGCGCCAGCGCAGTCAACAATCTGCGAGGCACGAGACGCTCCGATCAATGCGGTGGTGATGCCCTCATCACGCAATACCCACGCGATAGCCATTTGCGCCAGAGTCTGGCCGCGGCGAGCGGCAATATCGTTGAGTTTCTTGAGATGCTCGACGGCCCGTTCGGTGATCATTTCCTTTTTGAGGAAGCGCCCGGAAGCGGCCCGAGAATCGTCAGGAATGCCATTGAGATATTTGTTGGACAACATGCCTTGCGCCAGCGGCGTAAAGGCAATCGACCCGACACCAAGCTCTTTGAGCGTATCTTTCAAACCATCGCGTTCGACCCAACGGTTGAGCATATTGTAGCTTGGCTGATGGATGAGACAAGGGGTACCAAGCTCGTTCAGAATCCGGACTGCTTCTCGCGTGCGCTGAGAATTGTAGGATGAGATGCCCACATAGAGCGCCTTGCCCTGACGCACCAACGTATCGAGCGCGCCCATCGTTTCTTCCAACGGTGTATTGGGGTCAAAGCGATGGGAATAGAAAATATCGACATAATCAAGCCCCATGCGCTGCAGGGATTGATCACAGGACGCAATCATATATTTCCGGCTTCCCCATTCCCCATAAGGCCCCGTCCACATGTCATAGCCGGCCTTTGAGGAGATGATCAGTTCATCGCGGTAGGGTTTGAAGTCGGTTCTGAGGATTTCACCAAAGGCTTCTTCGGCCGCGCCCTTGGGAGGGCCATAATTGTTGGCAAGATCGAAATGGGTGATCCCCAGATCAAACGCTGTCCGACACATGTCCTGCTTGGTAAAATGCGGCGTATCGTGGCCGAAATTATGCCACAGCCCGAGCGAAACCGCAGGCAATTTCAGACCCGACTGGCCACACCGGCGATAAGGCATGGTGTCGTAGCGTTTGTCCGATGCAATATATGTCATAGTGGTACCTCTAACGTTCATATTCATTGCGACCCTAACAGATTGGCGCTTGTCAAAGCACCCAAGAGCTCACAAAATTCCAGTCTCTCAATTTCGAAGCCGTTCGCCCTCCAGCAAGCAAGAGAAAACAATGCGAAATATGATATTTTCCTGGCAGTTCTGGGCCATTCTTTCGGCCTGCTTTGCTGCATTGACTGCCGTTTTTGCCAAGGTAGGCGTATCCGGTATCGGATCGGATTTCGCCACCTTCGTGCGAACAATTGTGATTCTTCTGGCCCTCGCGATCATGCTCAGCGCCACCGGCGGCTGGGAAAGCTTTTCGAGCCTGTCAACAAAATCAACCCTCTTTCTGATCCTCTCTGGTCTGGCAACAGGCGCATCATGGATCTGCTATTTCCGTGCGCTCAAGATCGGGCAGGCCTCTCAGGTTGCCCCCATAGACAAAATGAGCGTTGTGCTCGTCGCCATCTTCGGAGCGCTCTTCCTTGGCGAACATCTCTCTCTGGGAGGATGGCTCGGTGTTGGCTTCATCGCCATAGGCGCAACGCTCGTTGCGCTTTTTTAGGCGCTCCCCCCTATTCTCCGTGGCTGCAATCATAAGCGTTCACACAAGGGCTTTGCCAACCCTGCAAACGGCCCTCTTGTGGCTTGTAGACTTCCATCTTCAATGGATAACATTGCGCGGTATCACTGGAATGCTCCGCTGAACAATCCCCACCCGGACAGGCGCTCTGCACCGCCAGCAGATCGATCTCGGCAAACAGCCCCAGAGTGTCACCGGCTCGCACCGGACTTGCCTTCATGAAATATTGCCCCGTATCCCGGGTAAAGCCGGTGCACATGAAAACATTGAGCACATCGTGGATACATTTCTCTGCCTCAGCCAAGCTGAGCCCGCGCGCACGCGCCAAGGCGCGCGTCAGGTTTGAATGGCAGCAATAGTGATAATCAACCCCATTGAGCACACGGCCGGTATAGGGATCGCAGCGCGTCCCGATCACGTCATGCACCGAGCCGCCATACGGATCGATGCCATACCATGCCAGCGTATCCTCGATGACGGTGGCCATCGGGCGCATATAGGGAAAGTTCGACCAGAGCTGGTCGCCAATGCTCACGTGGGTCCCATGCAGGGCGCGGGTCTTGCCCGAATAGAAGCGCTCGTCAAGATTGGCACTATTGAAAAGATCAAGATCCCCCACCTGCGGCCCTTCCGGACAGATGATGCGCAACAGATGCCCGGCGGGCACCTCTATGCTGGCTGCATCCCGCGGTGAAATGATAACCTCGTCGACTTTCTTTGCCCCCTCAAAGACAGCCTGATAAAGCGCAATATCCGGCTTGGGCAAGGTCTCTGTCGGATAACAGATCACCGGCTTGATAGCGCGACGTGCATCCGCGTCGGCAGGAGGGACAATCTTGGACATCGGAAAACTCAATTTGGAAGGCTTTGCTTTTTTGTCAGTCTGACAGATATGGGGCAAACTGCGCAAGTAAAAACCCGGCGCACAATGGCGCCAGGCTCTTTCATTAAGCGTTTGTCTTATAGGTGAGTTGTAGCAAAGAGAAACCCGAATGCGGGTCCATCACTTGCTTTTCGCCAGTAAAGCCATAGGAAGCATAAAAGCGTCGCCCGATGGCATTGTCCACAAAGACCTCCACCACCAGAGACCCCTTTTCCTCGACTGCCTTATCGACAAGCGCCCGGCCAATGCCCTCTCCATGATGAGAGGGGTCAACAAACAGGCCACCGATATAGTCGTCGATCAATCCGATAAAGCCGGCAATCTTGCCGCCACGAATGAAAACCCACGTCTCGGCTTGCTGGAGGTAAACCTCCCGGGTCAGTTTTTCAGCTTCATCCATAAAAGCGGCGGGAAGGAATGCGTGCGCCAATTCACTAGCGGAACGCCAGATCGCAATCACAGCGTCTGTGTCTTCGGATTTGAATGTCCGGATCATGATTTGATATCCAGTTATGCTCGGAGAGGCATCAGCCCGTCCGGCTTCATTGCTTCGAAAAAAGATAACACAAACCAACACCACTGACGCAATGCGCCGCAGCTGTCATATGGTTCGTGCAATTGGAAGCGCCTGTGGCTTCCCTTCTCAGCGGGACATCAAAACTCCTGTATCTATCAACAATCCTTGAATACGCCTGTCCCTATTGACAGTCAAGCAAGCAAAAACCCGGCGCTCTTTCGAACGCCGGGTTTATATTCCATGTCAGGCTGAGCAGCGCTCAACCGACCAAAGTGAGCGATGCTCCTAGAAATGCACAGACCGTGAAGTGCCCGGAATCTCCATCGGAGGGGCAAACTTGGTCAGGTCAATGCCTTCCACGGCTGTCTTATATTCTTCCAGTGTCGGAGTGCGGCCAAGGATGGCAGAGAGAACGACGACCGGCGTGGACGCCAGCAGGGATTCACCCCTTTTCTCTTCGCTATCTTCCACAACACGCCCCTGGAAGAGTCGCGTGGAGGTGGCCAGAACGGTATCGCCCTTCTCGGCTTTTTCCTGGTTGCCCATGCAGAGGTTACAGCCCGGACGTTCCAGATAGAGAATATTCTCATACTCGGTTCGCGCGGTGCTCTTTGGCGCCAAATCGTCGAACTCGAAGCCGGAATATTTCTGCAGAACTTCCCAGTCGCCTTCTTCCTTCAGTTCATCAATGATGTTGTAGGTCGGCGCGGCAACAACCAGCGGAGCCTTGAACTCGACCTTGCCTTTGGCAGCCTCAAGGTTGCGCAGCATTTTGGCAACGATCTTGATATCACCCTTATGCACCATGCAAGAGCCGACAAAGCCGAGATCGACCTTCTTGTCTGCATGATAATAGGAGATAGGACGGATCGTATCATGGGTATAACGCTTGGAAACATCAGCGTTATTCACATCCGGATCGGCAATCATCGGTTCGACGATTTCATCCAGATCAACCACGACTTCAGCAAAATATTTTGCATTGTCATCAGGGCGCAGAGCAGGTCTTTCGCCAGACTTGATTTCGTCAATGCGCTTGTTCGCCTTGTCGATCAGACCCTGCAGGACCTGTTTCTCATTGTCCATGCCCTTGTCGATCATCACCTGAATGCGGCTCTTGGCCAGTTCAAGCGAGCCGATCAGGGTTTCATCGTTGGAGATACAGATGGAAGCCTTGGCTTTCATTTCTGCAGTCCAATCGGTGAAGGTGAAGGCCTGGTCAGACAGCAACGTGCCGATATGCACTTCGATCACGCGACCCTGGAACACATTGTCCCCATGCTGCTTGAGCATCTGGGCCTGCGTCGCATGCACAACATCGCGGAAGTCCATGTGATCGGCCATCGCGCCCTTGAAGGTCACCTTGACTGAATCCGGAATTGGCATGGTGGCTTCACCGGTCGCCAGTGCAAGGGCCACGGTGCCGGAGTCAGCCCCGAAGGCCACGCCCTTGGACATGCGGGTGTGACTGTCGCCACCGATAATGATATCCCAGTCATCCACGGTAAGATCGTTCAGCATCTTGTGGATCACGTCTGTCAGAGGCGGATAGACCCCTTTCGGATCGCGACCGGTGATGAGGCCAAAGTCATTCATGAATTTCATGAGCTTTGGAATATTCGCCTGCGCCTTGAGATCCCACACAGATGCAGTGTGACAACCGGACTGATAGGCCCCATCAAGCGTTGGCGAAATAACGGTGGCCGCCATGGCCTCCAGTTCCTGTGCCGTCATCAGGCCCGTGGTATCCTGAGACCCAACGATGTTCACTTTAACGCGCACATCCGATCCGGCAAGCAGAGGCAATTCTGAACTCACGCCTACAGCATTTTTGTTGAAGATCTTTTCAACCGCTGTCAGGCCCTGCCCTTCATTGGTCACTTCCTTGGGCGGAGCAAACACAGTCGGCGCTTCGATGCCAAGGGTTTCAGCGGCAAATGTCTGCAGCTTCTTGCCAAAGACAATCGCATAGGAGCTGCCAGCTTTCATGAATTCAAGCTTCTGCGGCGTAAAGGATCGGGAAACATCGGTCAGTTCCTCGGACCCGTCCTCATTGTAAAGCTTCTTTTCCTTGGTGTTGATCTTCAGAACGGTTCCCGTCTCAACGGAATATTTCTGCTCGAGAACAGGATTGCCATCATTGTTGAGAATCGGCTTGCCATCCGCATCCACTTTCTTGACCCAGTTTTTCAAATCAAGGCCAATACCACCGGTCACATCAACCGTGGTCAGGAAGATCGGGGAAATGCCATTGGTGCCGGCAACCACCGGAGCCACATTGACAAAAGGCACATAGGGGCTGGCAGGTTTACCGGTCCACAGCGCCACATTGTTGACGCCGGACATGCGCGAAGAGCCCACACCCATGGTGCCTTTTTCCGCCACCAGCATCACGCGCTTGCCCGGATGCTGCAGCTTCAGCGCCTCGATTTCCTTCTGTGCCTTTTCAGAGATCATGCATTTGCCATGCAGCTCACGATCGGCACGCGAGTGGGCCTGATTACCCGGAGACAGAAGGTCAGTGGAAATATCACCTTCAGCAGCCACATAGGTGACCACTTCGACTTCTTCGTCCACATCAGGCAGCTTTGTAAAGAATTCTGCCTTTGCATAGCTCTCAAGGATGTCTTTGGCGATTGCGTCCCCTGCCTTGTAGGCGCTCTGGAGCCGTTCCATATCGGCTTCATAGAGGAAGAACTGCGTTTTCAGCACCTCGGCGGCCTCTTTGGCAATGGCTGCATCCTCACCCAATGCCAGATCAAGCAGAACTTCGATCGATGGTCCGCCCTTCATGTGGGAGAGAAGCTCGAAGGCATAAGTCGGAGTGATTTCCTCAACGACTTCGTTGCCCAGAATAATCTCTTTCAGGAAAGCAGCTTTTGCACCAGCTGCGCTCGTGGTCCCGGGCAGCGTGTTATAGATGAAGTGATGAAGCGAATCGGCCCGATGCTCGTTGCCGGTGTCCTTGATCTGCGCGATAATCTCATTCAAGAGGGCGGCATCATCAATAGGCTTGGGGTGCAACCCTTGAATCTTGCGAGTTTCGATTTCGTCTAGATAGTCTGTATATAAGGTCATATCGGTCCCAGCTTATTCGTTTAACGCTCAACCATTTTCTTCCCTCTAACGTGGTGAGAAGAAAAGGGCATTTCAACTGCCGTCCTGAATCAATGAGATCAACTTGCAATGCTTCGACAAAAGAACATTGCTCCGACGTCGATCATCACCTATTTGTGCAGATCATGCGCCCGAGCCAACAAAAGGGCACATGCAGTGCAATGAGTGAAAGAAAATGCTCACGGAGAAAGCGCAAGGAATCGGGTTTCCGCTTCAAAAGGACGCAACATCACACGACCTCGCGAGAACCGCAGGCATCGAACAAGGCATTTTTAAGATCTTTTCCCACTGATTGCTAGATAACCGTTGGTCTTGACTGTTCTTTTTTATAGCTGAAATATACAAAACCAAGACCAGTCAGCCTCAAGCAGGAAAATCCAGATAAAATAATGAAATTCAAGGCAAGATTTGGTCCCGAATACAGATCCAGCGGTGAGTAACCAACCATTGACCCTTCAAGAAAATACAAAGCTTTTAAGCGTTCAGAATTTGGGATGTATCCGCGGAGGCCGCCCTGTCATCGAGAATATTTCCTTCGAGCTGCAAGGCGGCAAGGCGCTTGTGGTGACAGGCCCGAACGGCATCGGAAAATCATCGCTATTGCGCACATTGGCAGGCCTCATCAAGGCCCATGCCGGTTCCATGTTTCTTGAAGGCGGAGACGAGGATCTTTCCGTAGGCCAGCAGGCTCACTATTTCGGCCATGCCGATGCCATCAAGCCGGCCTTGTCATGCCATGAAAATCTAAAATTCTGGCAGACTTATTATGGCCATCCGGCCCGCAGCCCCTTTCAGGCGATGATCGAGGTGGGGATCGAAGACCTGATCGATCTGCCGGCAGCCTATCTCTCTGCTGGCCAGCGCCGCCGTCTATCGCTGGCGCGCCTGCTTGTCAGTCACCGCCCGATCTGGCTGCTTGATGAACCGACCTCAGCGCTCGACAAGGCCTCAGAACACAAGCTGGAGGTTCTGATGGCCGAGCATATGGGCGAGGGAGGACTCATCATCGCGGCCACCCATGCGCCGTTGGGATTGGTCGACCCTTTGCGCCTGCATCTTGACCGCAACCAGATCAGCGATGGGGTGCATGACGAAACCCCGAGCGACCCAACCGCCCACTAGGAGAGCAGAACATGTCAGCAATGGGTGCCCTCTTTGTGCGGGATCTGAAATTATCCATCCGTATCGGCGGCGGTGCGCTCATGGGCGTACTGTTCTTTCTGATCGTCGTCACCATTTTTCCTTTTGCCGTGGGGCCGGATCTTAATCTCCTTGCGCGCATCGGCCCGGCTATTCTCTGGATCGGAGCCTTGCTGGCGACGCTGTTGAGCCTTGACCGCCTGTTTCAGGCCGATCAGGAAGACGGCACGCTTGATCTGTTGCTGCTTGGCGAGCATCCGCTGGAGCTGGTGGTGCTGGTCAAATGTGCCGCCCAATGGCTTTCCACAGGCCTGCCTCTGGTGGTCGCCACGCCCCTTCTATCGCTGTTTCTCAACATCGAGCCGATTGGCATTGCCGCCGTTACAGCCACCTTGCTCATAGGCACACCAGCGCTTACGCTCATTGGCGCTGTCGGGGCCGCTCTTACGGTGATCTTGCGCCGGGGCGGATTGCTGCTCTCGATCCTCATTCTACCGCTCACGATCCCCGTGCTGATTTTCGGCGTCAGCGCATCCCTTGGGGCCGTCACAGATCCGGCACCTTTCGACACGCCATTCTATATCCTGTGCGGACTTTCGCTGCTCTATCTGGTGATTGGCCCGGTGGCGGCGGCGGCAGCCTTGAGAAGTTCGCAGGAGTAGGTAAAAGTCGGCGCGCAAAAGCCACTATGTTACAAAATCGTAATTCGCGTGCCTTCCATCTCGTGATATTTGTCTAGAAACCCGGCCTATCCGGCCACCGAACCGGACAAGCCGCCCCCTTTGGGGCTCGACCAGACCGCAGGACGCTTGATGACTGAGACCAAACAAAGATCTTTCCAGATGAGAGACTTGGCCAATCCAACACGCTTTCTCGCGTTGCTTGACAAGATCATGATCCCACTCATTATTCTCACGGTGATCGTCGTCGGCATCGGCATCTATATGGCGTTGTTTGACTCCCCGGAAGACTATCAGCAAGGTGCCACGGTCCGAATCATGTATATCCATGTGCCCGCCGCCTGGCTGGCTATGTTCGCCTATACAATGATGACCATTTCCGCACTGGGCACACTGGTCTGGAAGCATCCGCTGGCCGACGTTTCGGCTAAGGCCGCCGCCCCTCTGGGCGCAGCCTTCACCTTTGTATGCCTGACCACTGGCAGTTTCTGGGGTAAACCCATGTGGGGCACATGGTGGGTCTGGGATGCACGGCTCACTTCCATGCTCATTCTGCTGATCATCTATCTGGGTCTCATCGCGCTCTGGCATGCCATCGAAGATCCAATCAAGGCAGGCAAGGCCGTTGCCATTCTGACCCTTGTGGGCTTTGTCATCATTCCGATCATCAAATTCTCTGTCGATTGGTGGAGCACCCTGCATCAGCCAGCCAGCGTCTTTACGCTCAATGGCCCCAAGATGGCCAATTCCATGTTGATTCCGTTGATGGTGATGGCAATCGGCTTCACGCTGCTCTTCACTGCCTTGCATCTCAAGGCCATGAAGAACGAGATCCTACGGCGACGCATCCGCTCAATGCAGATGCAGGCCGCCCGACAGGTCGCCTCGGGCAACCGGGCCACCGCCACCCAGACTGCAAGCCCAACAACCGGCCATTCAACACCCCACTGACAACCAAGAGCAAAAGCGGAGCGAGGAGAACAATCCATGTTTGGAAATTACGCCGGTTTCATTATCGCCTCCTATGGCGTCACCGCCGCCACGATCCTTGTGTTGATCCTGTGGGTCATGCTGGACGGGCACAAGCAGACCAAAATTTTGGCCCAATTGCATGAGAGGGGTATTCACCGCCGCTCCGAGCGCGCAAAAGCGGCCTCCAATTCCTAATCCGACCCGTCACATCCTGCGAGCAGAATGATCAGCATGAGCCAAGACAACCAAACGCCTGATACCCAGACGAAACAACAAGCAGCAAGCGAAGAGACGCCCCCCAGCAAGCGCAGATTCAATATCTTTGTTTTGCTGCCGTTGCTCATCTTTGTCGGCATGGCATTGCTGTTTGGCTATCAGATGCAATTCGGGCGCAACCCCAATGAAGTGCCCAGCGTGCTGATCAACAAGCCCGCGCCGGAGTTTGATCTGCCTGCATTGGATGCCAGCTTCGGCATTCGCAGCCCTGAGGGTGGCGTCGTTCCTGGCTTCAAGACAGAGGATTTCAAACAAAAGGTTTCAGTGGTCAATGTCTGGGCATCCTGGTGCCCCACATGCCGCGATGAACATCCGCTGCTCATCGAACTGACCAACGATAATCGCTTCGATCTCATTGGCCTTGCCTACAAGGATGAACCGGCCAATTCGGCCCGCTTTCTTAAAAATCACGGCAACCCGTTCGACAAGATCGGCATGGATGTTTCAGGACGGGTCGGTATCGACTGGGGCGTCTATGGCGCACCGGAAACCTTCATTGTCGATAAAAAGGGCATCATCCGCTACAAGCATATCGGTGCCCTGACCCAACGCTCGATCTCTGAGAATTTCATGCCCAAACTGGAAAAGATTCTGGCCGAGGCGAACTGATCAGAATAAAGCCCCCCCTACCCAGTCGCAAGAGGCAGCCTGCTCAGACTTCCTCTTCCTTGCCCGGCGCATAGCGATTAAGCAGCGGCATCTGGAAGGCCCCGAAGACCATCGTCAGCGGCATGACGCCAAAGACCTTGAAGTCCACCCAGATATCGGTGGAGAAATTGCGCCAGACCACCTCATTGAGCAGCGCCAGCACAAAGAAGAAAATACCCCAGCGGATCGTCAGGATGCGCCAGCCTTCGGCATTGAGTTCAAAAACGGAATCAAACACATAGCCCAGCAGACTCTTGCCAAATAGCAGCCCACCCAGCAAGACAGATCCGAACAGCACATTCACGATGGTCGGCTTCATCTTGATGAAGGTATCATCCTGCAAATAGAGCGTCAGGCCTCCGAAAATAAACACCACCACGCCGGTGACCATGGGCATCACAGGCAGTTTGCCAAGCTTGACACGCGAGACGACGAGCGCCACCACTGTGGCAACCATGAAGCAGGCCGTGGCGATGAAAATCGGCTTCATGCCAGCGAGGGCCGGTATCCAGTCTGCCAACATGTCCCCTTTGGCATTGGCAAAAAAGAAAATGCCAAGCGGCCCCAGCTCCAGAACCAGCTTGAGAATCTGGGCTTTGTCCAATTGAGGCTCGTCCCCCTTTTGAGAGGCTTCCTTGGAAGCGTCCTTCCCGGGATATTCGGAATTGCTCATGCTATGCCTTATCTGCCTGTTCAAAATGCCTGCGAACAGGCCTGTCCTCAATTGTCCGCCAACCCGGCGATTGCCCGTGCAAAGTCACGCGAAGCGAACGGCTCCAGATCATCAACGCCCTCGCCCACACCGATATAGTGCACCGGCACCTTGTGCTTGGCTGAAATGGCCACGAGAATACCACCCCGTGCCGTCCCATCCAGCTTGGTCATGACTAGGCCTGTCACGCCAGCCATCTTGGTAAAGACCTCAACCTGATTGAGCGCATTCTGCCCCGTGGTCGCATCCAGCACCAGCAACACCGAATGCGGCGCCGCTTCATCATGTTTCTTGATTACGCGCACGATCTTTTCCAGCTCGGCCATCAGCTCCTTGCGGTTCTGGAGCCGCCCGGCTGTATCGATAAGAAGGACATCCATGTCCTTCTCCTTGGCTTCCAGCATGGCATCATAAGCCAACCCTGCCGCGTCAGACCCAACCTCGCGAGCAATCACAGGCGCCCCGGTGCGCTCACCCCAGATTTTCAGCTGATCAATGGCAGCAGCGCGGAAAGTATCGCCAGCGGCCATCATGACCTTTTTACCATCGGCGCGGAATTTCTGCGCCAGTTTGCCGATCGTGGTGGTCTTGCCAGCCCCGTTGACCCCGATCATGAGGATCACATGCGGGCCGCTGGCCGGCTTGGTGATATTCAACGGCCTGGCCACCGGCTCAAGCACCTTGTCTACCTCATCGGCGAGAATTTCCTGCACTTCCTTGTCAGACACTTCCTTGTTATAGCGCCCGTCAGAGAGACGATCCGTGATCGTCATCGCAGTTTCCACGCCAAGGTCGGCCTGAATGAGAATATCTTCGAGATCCTGCAGAGTGTCATCATCAAGCTTACGCTTGGTAAAGATCGCGCTGATCCCCTCGCCCAACGCACCGGACGAGCGCGAAAGCCCCTGTTTCAGCCGCTCGAACCACGAGAGCTTTTTTGCAGGCTTTTCGGCCTCCTCAGCGACAGGAGCCGTGTCTGCAACAGGCTCGGAAACCGGAAGGACTTCTTCCGGCTCACTTTCGGCAGAAGCCTCAACGCGTTCAGACGCTTCAGCTGCCGTCTCAACCACCTCTTCCAGCTCGACCGCTTCTGTCTCCGCTTCTGGTGCTTCCAGCGCTTCTATAGATGCAGCATTGTCTTCCAAGGAAGCAGCATCGGAAGAAGCGGCAGCCTCACGCGCCACGCTCTCATCAACCGAAGCATCCTCTTCCAGAACAACGACTTCTTCGGCTTCAAGCGCAGCCAGATCAGCTTCGGAAACCGCTTGTCCGGCTTTCTCTCCCAGCTTGTCTTCGGCCTCCTCAGCGGCGTCGGAGGGAATAACACCGGCGGGAATATCTCCGCCCATGATAGCCACATCGACATCATCGTCATCAGCAAGCGTGACCGGCGCTTCGGCCTCAACCTCGACAGGTGTCACCTCAGGCGTCTCACGGGCAGGATAAGCAGCATCCTCGCCTTCCGCCTCCAGAGCCTTGTCCTTGACTTGCTCTTCAGGCGTACTCTCCTCGGACGAGCCGAACAAACGCGAGAAAAATCCTTTTTTGGCCACGATCCTACTCCCTGATCGAAAAACGCGCCCGAAAGCGCAAGCTGGCACACAAGCTGGAGGCGGCTCCTAGAGCCCGACCGCCATCAAATGGCGTTGGCTGGCATCCACAATGCGCGCTGCCACAATATCACCTGAATCGCCTTCTGCAATCTCCGTGAGCGTAAATTGCTCTGTACGGGCAAGACCTTTTCCCTCCACAAGCAAGCGGACCTCTCGCCCGATCTGGCTCTGAAGATGGCGTTGCAAGGCCGCTTCTCCCGCTTCGCGCAGCCGGGCAGCCCTTTCACGAATGACCGGGCCCCGCATCTGCGGCATCCGCGCCGCTGGCGTTCCGGGGCGTGCGGAATAGGGGAACACATGCAGATGTGTCAAGTCGCATTCCTCAACGATATCAAGGCTGCGCTGGAACATCTCCTCGGTCTCGGTGGGGAAGCCGACAATGATATCCGCTCCAAACACCATATCCGGCCGCAAGGCGCGGACATCTTTGCAAAAGGCAATCGTATGCTCGCGATTATGCCGCCGCTTCATGCGTTTGAGGATCATATTGTCCCCCGACTGCAACGAGAGATGCAAATGCGGCATCAGGCGCTCTTCATTGGCGATGCAATCCATCAGGTCCGGATCGGCCTCGATGGAATCAATCGAAGAAATGCGCAGGCGCGGCAAATCCGGCACATGCTTGAGGATGGACTTGACCAGCGTGCCCAATTTGGGCTGGCCGGGCAGATCGGCCCCGTAAGAGGTGATGTCCACACCCGTGAGCACCACTTCTGCATAGCCATTGTCCACCAGCTTTGCGACCTGATCAACCACCGGTCCCATGGCCACAGAACGGGAATTGCCGCGCCCGAAGGGAATGATGCAGAAGGTGCAGCGATGATCGCACCCATTCTGGATCTGCACGAAGGCGCGCGTGCGTCCCTCCAGCCCGTCAATCAGATGCAGCGCAGTTTCGCGCACACTCATGATGTCATTCACGCGGATCTTTTCCGGCAAAGGCACGCCGAAATCAGGCACGGCTCTATAGCTCTCGGCCCTCAACTTCTCGTCATTGCCAAGCACCAGATCCACTTCTTCCATGGCGGCAAAGCGCTCGCTCTCGGTCTGCGCGGCGCAGCCGGTCACGATGATGCGAGCATTTGGGTTGTCCCGTTTGGCCTTGCGAATCTGTTGGCGGGCCTGACGCACAGCCTCGCTGGTCACCGCGCAGGTATTCACAAGAATGGCATTCTCCAGCCCGGCTTCGTCTGCCTGCTGTTTCATCACTTCGGATTCATAGGTGTTCAAGCGACATCCGAAGGTAAGAACCTTGATTGTCATGTAAGGCTACTCCACGCTGCCCGATGGCAGCTTGTGCCAGGAGAGATCTGCAAGATCAATCTCACCGGCATATTCCAGTTCAGTCCCACCGGACATCATGATGTGATCATCCGCTGCGCGCCACTCGATCGTGAGGTCGCCACCGGGCAAATGCACCAGCACGGTGCGATCGGTCATATTGTTGCGAATGGCCGCCACCGTGGCCGCACAGGCAGCCGTACCGCAAGCCCGCGTAAGCCCCACGCCGCGTTCCCAGACCTTGAGGGTCATCTCGCCGCGATTATGCACCTTGGCAAGAGAGATGTTGGCCCGTTCCGGAAAGATCATGTGATTTTCCAGAAGCGGTCCGTTCACTTCCAACCCATAACTCTCGACATCCTTGTCCACCCAGAAGATGGCATGCGGATTGCCCACATTGACCACCGAGGGAGAATGAAGAACAGGCGCATCAATAGGCCCGATCTGCAATTCAATGGCACGGGTATCCTCGAAAGGTTCGGACAGGGGGATATCCTGCCAGCCGAATTTCGGAACGCCCATATCCACCGTCACCATGGAATCGTCATCGCATCGATAGCCGATCAGCTTTCCGACCACCGTTTCGATCAGCGCACGGTTTGCACCGCTCTCGGCCATCATCAGCCGCCCGACACAGCGGGTCGCATTGCCACAGGCTTCCACTTCGCCACCATCGGCATTGTGGATGCGCATGAAGACATCCCCGCCAGCGGGGGAATTTTCAAGCGTGATGAACTGATCGCAGCCAGGTCCGGTCTCATGGTTGGCAAGCGCGCGCACGGCTTCGGCCCCAAGCTGGGGCTTGGTCTTTCGGGCATCGATCACTATGAATTCGTTGCCAAGACCATTCATCTTCAAAAAGTGCACGTGCGGGGCCATTTCTTAGCCGTTCCTGCTTGATCGTTGTGATGGGAAAGAGGGCTCGATGCGTATCAGGGCTCTCGGTTTTCTCGTTCTATATGGCGAAACTGGGCGCAAATTACCACCCCCGAAACCGGGAGGCACCCCTTCACCTTCACAAGATTGCTGCTATTACAGCAAAAAAGCCGCGAAAGATACCCTCCTTCGCGGCCTCATATCACCCAATAGCAGCTATTGGTTTATGCGGATGGCCCTTTACTTGAGGCCCGCCATCATCACCTTGGAAAGGCGCGTGGCAAAGTCAGCCGGATTGGTCGGATGTTCGCCATCCAGAATGAGGGCCTGATCCAGCAGCAGATGCGCCCCGTCTTCCACGCTGGCCTTGTCACTGGCCGCCTTATATTGATCAGCCAGCATACGGATAAGGCTGTGATCGGGGTTGATCTCCAGCACAGGCTTGAGAGCGGCATCAGCCCCCTTCTGGCTGCGCATCAGTTTTTCCAGCTGGCGGTCGGGACCATAATCAGGCGCCACGATGCAAACCGGGCTTGTTGCCAGACGGGCAGAAATCCGCACGTCGGAAACGGCATCCCCGAGGGTTTCCTTGACGAAGGTCACCAGTTCGGCCACATCACCCTGTTCCTTGGCCTTGTCTTCCTCGCTCTTGTCCTTGTCTTCTTCCTTTTCCGGCTTCTCGATCTGATCCAGATCGGCTCCGCCCTGGGAAATGGACTTGAAGCTCTTGCCATCAAAGCCAAGAGCGGTTTGCACCCAGAAAGCATCCACCGCATCGGAGAGCAACAGAACCTCGACATCCCGTGCCTGATAGCCTTCTAGCTGCGGGCTGGCCAGAATGGCTTCCTTGCTATCACCCAGCGCATAATAGATCGCGGTCTGGTTTTCCTTCAGATCCTCGACATATTGCGCCAAGGTGCGGTTGTCGCCCTTGGTGGTGTTGAAGCGCACCAGCTTGAACAGTTGATCGCGCCGCTCCGGATCTTCATAAAGACCTTCCTTGATGACCGGACCGAAAGCTTCCCAGACAGACGCAAACTTGTCTTCTTCCTTGTTGGCCAGCTTTTCCAGCTCACTGAGCACACGATTGGTCACGCCCTTGGAAATGGCATTGAGGATCGGATTGTCCTGCAGCATTTCGCGGGAGATGTTGAGCGGAATATCTTCGCTGTCCACGACACCGCGCACAAAGCGCAGGTAAGCTGGCAACACATCCGCATCATCGGTGATGAAGACGCGGCGCACATAGAGCTTCATGCGCCCCTTGCGGTTTGGGTCGAACAGATCAAACGGCTTATGCTCTGGCACAAAGGCCAGCACGTTATATTCCGTGCGCCCTTCAGCACGATAATGGATCGTCAGAGCCGGATTATCGAACTGGCCAGCCGTATGCTGATAAAACTCGGTATATTGCTCTTCGGTGATTTCCGACTTCGGCTTGATCCAGAGTGCAGACCCGTCGGTCAACTCTTCCTCATCAATCGCCTTGGCTTCTTCATTGTAGCTCATCAGGCGGATCGGCACAGGCACATGGGAGGAATATTCGCGCACGACACGGCGAATGGTCACCGGATCGGCAAAGCTCTTTTCGTCTTCTTTCAGATAGAGCGTGATCTTGGTACCCCGGACAGGCGCATCTTCATCGCTTGCCGGAGCAATTTCATAAGACCCCATGCCATCGGACGACCAGCGCCATGCTTCATCAGACCCGGCGCGGCGGGAAACCACTTCCACATTATCCGCCACCATGAAAGCAGAATAGAAGCCGATACCGAACTGACCGATCAGCGCTGAGCCATCTTCGCCGTTCGAGCTGCTGGCAAGCTGATCGAGAAAAGCGCGGGTGCCGGAGCGGGCGATCGTACCAAGATTGTCGATCAACTCTTCCTTGCTCATGCCAACGCCGTTATCGACGACTTTCAGAGTTCCGGCCTTGCCATCAGAAGACAGCGTGATCTTGAAAGTGGGATCATTGCGTGTCAGATCGGAATTGGTCAGCGCTTCGTGGCGCAATTTCTCGCAGGCATCCGCCGCGTTGGAAATCAGCTCACGCAGGAAAATGTCCTTGTTGGAATAAACAGCATGCACCATCAGGTGAAGCAGTCGAGAAACCTCGGCTTCAAATGAATGGGTTTCAGCGCCAGCTGCAGCAGTTTGCGCTTCATCAGTCATGACAGATGTCCTTCCTTATCAGCATCGCCGGAAGCAGCCGCTTTGGCCCAAATCCGGCAACCAGAGAGAGTGCCTTCTTGCAAGGATCATCCGCCTCCCCGCCTCGCAAGCACGAGAAGAGCAAAAGGATATCCGGGAAAACTGCAAGAAAGACGGTTTTCAGCACAGGATCTAGCAATGCTACCGGTGAGTTTCAAGATGAGAAGAGCAAAGCAAAGCCCAAAAAAAACGGGATGCGCTAGGGCATCCCGTTAAGGAGCTGTTGGGATGTTGACCGCTATCGGGAATCCGAAAGACAAATTGCCTATATCGAATGCTTGTCGAGCAGGCCGCCGAGTCATTGCTGTCGCGGCTCAAACGGACCCGCCGAACAATCAGGTTCCTTGGGCACAAGTCAGAGGGGGCAGAGCCTCGCACCCAATCAATGAACCGTACCACGATGCAACAGATCTTATATTGGTCTGCCGC
This sequence comes from uncultured Cohaesibacter sp., assembly GCF_963676485.1. Classification (NCBI taxonomy): domain Bacteria; kingdom Pseudomonadati; phylum Pseudomonadota; class Alphaproteobacteria; order Hyphomicrobiales; family Cohaesibacteraceae; genus Cohaesibacter; species uncultured Cohaesibacter sp. The sequence continues at coordinate 2,075,381 of NZ_OY781114.1, read as the reverse complement.
TGCGACTTTCCAAGGGCCGAAATAAGGCAATTATGTGATTTTCCATTATCGTTCAATCAGATACTGCGCCTTAAGCCCATCAAGACACGTCTGCATCAAAAGCCGCCTAGAGAAGCAAGGCGCGGCGAAAGAAACCGAATGGACCTCGGCCCATATCTTGCCTTAAAGCACAATAATTGACAGCCCTGCCCACGCTTTGAGACACGCCCCTTGCGGCCCCAGCTCTCGGCCCTTGCCAAGTGGGCAATTTACAGCAATCATATCCCTTGAGTTTTCGAAGATCGGCGCCACATAGGGATCATGTCCTTGCATGATCGCGAACATAAAGGAGGATCGCTTGCTCGATAATTCAGATGAAAGTGTGACCTCACTGGCAAGTCTACGTCCGGCGACCACGACTGGCCATTCGAACCAACAACCAAAGCCACCCCAGCAGGTTTGTTTCCATCGCATGGAGCTGATGAATATTCTCAATGTTTACGGACGCATGGTGGCAGCAGGCGAGTGGCGCGATTATGCCATTGACACACTGAAAGACCGGGCGGTCTTTTCCATCTTCCGACGATCAAGCGAAATGCCTATCTACCGCATCGAGAAAAACCCCAAGCTGGCCCGGCGTCAAGGCGCCTACAGCCTCATCTCGCAGCAAGGCCAGATTCTCAAACGTGGTCACGAGCTGGATTCCATCCTCAAGCTGCTCAATCAGAAACTGCTCAAGGTCGTGGAGAGCTAGGCTCGAAGAAAAGATGACGCCGGCTCCAGAGCGCCCACACGACCCAGAAGGCAAACAGCGTAAAGGGCATGAAGAGATAGGAGCCGGGCTTGAAATCCCCGGTCAGCCCGTCCCTGACCAGAATGAAGGTCATGGAATAGAAATAGAGCCCGTTCGCCATCTGCGCACTCAGCCAGCCGAACGCATGCTGGCGCATTAGCCCTATCGAGCAGATCAGCAGCAAAGGCACCGACCAGACCAGATCGGCCACCCCGATCCCGAACGTCGTCGCCAGCGCTGCCGTTGGTGTCGCACCAAAGACCCCGTCCAAAAAATGGAAGGCCACCAGCCCCCAGAAAAGCAGATGAACCATGGCGGCAATAAAATTGACGCCTGCGATGAGTTTTATCACGGCAAATCCTCCCCTATTCCGCAAAAAGCCTTGCAAATATGGCGCTCAAAATGAAGCGACACCTTACCTAGACCGCACGGAGAACAAGCGTCAATGTGACCGATTTTGTCGGGAATGGCCCCAATTGAAAGGCGGGGCGAGACACACCATATCTATTGCATCAAACGAAAAAAGCCGCCCCGAATGGAGCGGCTTTTTCTAATTCAGCATAACGCTGTTCTATGTCTAGTCGCGGTTGCCAAGCAACTGCAGAAGCATGATGAACAGGTTGATGAAGTCCAGATACAGACGCAGCGCGCCCATAATGGCTTTCTTGCCAGCAACTTCGGAGCTGTCACCTTCGAAATACATTTGCTTGATCTGCTGGGTGTCATAAGCAGTCAGACCGGCAAAGACCAGAACACCGATGATAGACACGGCAAAGGACAATGCACTGGAAGCAAGGAAGATGTTGACGATCGAAGCGATCACGATACCGATCAGGCCCATGAACAGGAAGCTGCCCCAACCCGACAGGCTCTTCGGCGTGGTGTAACCATAGAGGCTAAGACCGGCAAAAGTAGCTGCGGTGATGAAGAAGACCTGCGTGATGGAGGTCGATGTATAAACCGCAAAGATCGAAGAAAGGGAGACGCCCATCAGCGCTGCATAAACCCAAAACATCGTCTGGGCAGCACTGGCGCTCATCTTCTGGATACGGAAGCTCAGGAACATCACCATCGCCAGAGGCGCGAACATCACAACCCATTTCAGCGGACTGCCAAACAGGGTGTAACCAAGCTGGGTCACATAAAGGCTACCACGCACCTGGGCTACGGCCTGGGATGGATCCTGCGTAAAGGCGACGGTAAAAAGGCCATAGGCAAAAACGCCGGTCACTGCCAGCGCAATGGCCATATAGTTATAGACCTTCAGCATATAGCTGCGCAGGCCCTGATCGATGCGCGCCATTTCGGCGGCACGGCCACTCATATGCTGCGCGCTTTGACGGAAGTCATTCACCATGGTTTCTCCTCACAAAACTCAAAAAGCTCGAACGGTTCGACTGACCAATCCGAAGTGTTCATGTCATTGGTGGTCGTCGGACCAATTTTCAAAACCGACGTGTAGTCCATATATGGGTGGGTTCAGGCATCAGCTCAAGCCCTTTTTGGGCAACAAATGGGATTCTATCGTCGAATTCACGCAAATGTCATCACCGCTCGCCAAGTTTGATGCAAAATTCTTACCCGATCCTTGTAAAAGCTTGGAAAGACTCACCCGAGCCTTATTTCAAATCTTAATTTTAGTTAACCATTGCGCAAGATTTGCGCCGGTTTCCGATTAAGACTTGACCATGTGCCAATCAGACCAAGCAAAATTGTCAGAAGCATGGCAAGCACCACCACGATGGCCGAAACCAAAGGCTGCCAGGAGAAGGTCATTTCCATCATTTCAGTGAGCACCAGATAGGCTGCCACATGGCCAATGATGAGGGCAAAGACAGCCGTGATCACGCCCAGAAGACAATATTCCAGCGAATAGGCCCGCAACACCTGGCCGCGCGTCGCCCCCAATGTCTTGAGAATGACTGCATCATAGATACGTTCACGCTGCCCGGCGGCCAAAGCCCCGGCGAGCACCAAGATGGACGCGATAATCGCAAGTGACGAAGCGGCCCGCATCCCCCATGCCAGTTGGCGCACCAGATCATTGACCGTATCAAGAGCATCGCCCACCCGAATGGTGGTCACGGCAGGGAAATCCTGAACAAGAGCCTTCATGATGGCCGATTCCCGCCGTCCGATTTCCTCGGCACTTTCCTTGCCATCCGGATCAAGGGTCAGGGTAGCAAGATGGGCGTGTGGAGCTCCGTCAAAGGTATTGGGTGAGAAGACCATAACGAAATTGATCGCCAGTGATTGCCATTCAACCTGCCGCAAATTGTAGATTTTTGCCGAGATGGTGCGCCCGAGCACATTCACCTCCAGAATATCCCCGATGCCCAGCCCCATTTCATCGGCAAGCTCGGCATCGAATGAGACCAGAGGCTCTCCGGAATAGGCCTGAGGCCACCATTTTCCCTCCACCAGAGTGGAATTCTCCGGCAGGCTGGCCGAATAGGTGATGCCTCGATCCCCGCGCAACACCCATTGCGCCCCTTCCGGCGCGTCGAAATCACGCGCAGCGATGCCTTTCAGAGACACAAGACGGCCGCGCAACATCGGCACGCGCTGGTGAATACCATCCGGCGCCATGGTTTCCAGCTCGGATTCAAACTGGTCGACCTCGGAATTCTGAATATTCATGAAGAAGAAGTTCGGTGCCTTCTGCTGCAGGTTGCCCGTCAATTGCTGTTGCAGATTAAGATCGATCAGCACCAGCGTCACCAGCAGGCTGAGCCCGAGCCCAAGCGAAAGCGCCACCGAGGGCGTCAACGCGCCGGGCCTGTGCAGGTTTGCGATGGCAAGCCGCGGCACCACATGCCGAAAGCGAGGCAGTCGCGCAGCCACCTTCATGATGACGAAGGCCACAAACCGCAGCAGCAAAAAGACAATGACCATCCCCACAAGGAAGGCCGCAGCAACATAGAACACCTCTGCTGTTGCAAGCACCAGCCCCACCAGCAAGGCCCCGAGCGCCAGAATGATCAGCCAATCGCGTTTGCTGGCCCTATAGCGGACTGGCGCGATCTGATCGCGGAACAGCGCCGTTGCAGGAATAGAGCGGGTGCGCAGCAAAGGGCGCATGGAAAAAAGCAGCGCAGCCAGCAGACCGAACAGAGCCGCCTTGCCCAATTGCAGCGGATGGAACAGCGCCGAAGATAAAGGCAGATTATCCGGCACCACCGCTTGCAGGATGAAGGGCACAAGAGCGGCGAAAAAGACGCCGATTGCGATACCGATAAAGGCAATAAAGAGAATCTGCATCAGATAGATGCCGACAATCAGCCAGCTGGGCGCACCAAGGCATTTATAGCTGGCAATGGTCGTCTGTCGACCCGCGATGAAGGCGCGCACCGCATTGGCGATACCGACCCCGCCAGTGATCAACGAGGCAAGCCCGACCAGCACCAAAAAGGCTGCAAAGCGATCAATATTGCGCTTCAGTCCCTGCGCTGCATCGGCCCGAGAGCGAATGCGCCACCCCGCATCGGGAAAAGCCTGCCGCACCTGTTCAATGACGGCCTCAACATCGGCAAGAGACGGATCGCCGTCCATTTTCAACCGCGTGATCCAGCGGACGATAACGCCGGGCTTTAGCAAATCAGTTGCTTGCAGATCATCAAGCCCCATGATCACCCGCGGCCCGAAGGCAATGCCAGAGGCCAGCGCGTCCGGTTCATCGGCAATGCTGTCTGCGATGGTGAATTGCTTGACGCCGATAACCAGCGGGTCGCCAACGGAAAGGCCCAGCCGATCCAGCAGAAGCGGATCGACAATCAGGGAACCGGGCGCAAGAGAGGTGCCATTGGTCGTCACCAGATCCCCAACCATGGGGTAAGTGCCATCCACCGCCTTGATATCAATCAGCAACTGATCGGACGCATCAGCCGTGCGCGCCATAGCCCTGAGGCTGGCAAGCTCTCCCAATTGCCCGAATTGTTTCAGATAAGCCCTTTGTTCCTCTGTTGCAGGCGTATGAATGGCCGATAGAGAGATATCCCCGCCCAGAATCTGCCGCCCCTGCTCATTGAGGCCGCCGGTCAGGGCCTTGGAGGCCGACCCGACCCCACCAATCGCAGCAACGCCAAGGGCAATACAGGCCAAGAAAATGTAAAACCCACGCAAGCCACCACGCATTTCGCGCAAGGCAAAGCGGAAGGCAAGGCGCAAAGATGCCCAGATGCCGCGGGGAGCGGGCATTCCGGGGAAAGCACCAGCACTGTCGCCATCCTTCATGGAAGACATCTGATCCATTCTGCCCTCCTATTCGACCGGATGGGCGTCATCATGGGGTGTTTCCACCAGTTGGCCGGATTTGAGCCGCACCACACGTTCGCATCGATCGGCCAAACGCGGATCATGGGTCACAAGCATCAATGTCATGCCCCGCTCCTTATGCAGGCGGAACATCAAGTCGGAAATTTCCTGCCCCGTATCAGCATCAAGGTTCCCCGTTGGCTCATCGGCAATCAGGATGGAAGGGCGCGGCGCAAGCGCTCGGGCAATGGCCACGCGCTGCTGCTCACCGCCGGAAAGCTCTGCCGGATAATGATGTATGCGATGGCCCAGCCCCACAGCTTCCAGCTCGGCCTTGGCCACATCAAACGCATCGCGACGCCCCGCCAGCTCCAGAGGAATGGCGGTATTCTCGAGCGCCGTCATCGTCGGCACGAGGTGAAAGGACTGAAAGATGATGCCAATGCGGGTGCCGCGAAACTGCGCCAGCCTATCCTCATTCATTTGCGACAGATCGCTCCCCTCGACCAGAACCTTGCCCTGATCAGCCTGTTCCAGACCAGCCATCACCATCAGCAAGGTCGACTTGCCCGAGCCGGATGGCCCCACAAGTCCCACCGAATGTCCACTTTCTATGTCGAGATCAATTCCGCGTAGAATATCGACCCGAGAATTCCCTGCCCCGAGACTCAAATAGACACCATGAAGCGAAATAATCGCGTCTTTTGTGGCCATTGCATCAGATGATTTGGCCATTGTGTTGGAAACTTTTTGAGCAAGGGATGAAGTCACGATGATCCTAACCTATATTGCAAGTAACTCTGCACGTTCCCTACGGAATGTTGAGACAAGACAAAGGATAAACTGGTCAATCCTATATGGGGTCGTTATTTCGAAATCAAAGACAACAAATCCATTCTTGAGCCTATTGCCTATACGCATCAAAGATAAGTCTTATGAAAATGAAGCATAAATATAGCCAGAACAACCACGCAATGGATCGGCAGTCAGCCCCGAGTGCCCGGACCGCAACGGCTCCAATAACCATTCATCCTGCACGTTTCTTTCTTTCCTTTCTCCTTTTACTGCTTCTTGGCCTCTTGACCATGACCTCCGCAAAAGCCGCCGACCCCATCAGAATTCTCGCCTATGGCGATTCCCTTTCTGCTGGCTACCAACTGCCAGCTGGCGAAGATTTCCCTGCGCAATTGCAGCAGCATCTGAAAGGCAAGGGGCTCAATGTTGAGATAATCAATGCCGCGGTTTCAGGCGACACCACCGCTTCGGGCCTGTCTCGCCTTGACTGGTCGACACCGGAGAATGTCGATCTGGTCCTATTGGAGCTGGGCGCAAACGATGCCTTGCAAGGGCTCTCGACAGACAAAGCCAAGGTCAATCTGGCGACCATGATAGAGAAGTTCCAGCAAAAGGGCATCAAGGTGGCCTTGATGGGCATGCGAGCGCCGCCTAATATGGGCTCGGACTATACGCAGGCCTTCGACGCCATTTACCCTGCACTTGCCAATCAATACCAAATACCGCTATACCCCTTCTTTCTGGAAGACGTGGCGGCACAGCCTGCCCTGAATCTGCAGGACGGTATGCACCCGAACCAGAAGGGCATAAAAGTGATTGTCAAAAATGTCGCACCCTTCGTGATTGATTTATTGAACCAACCCAACTGACAGCATGCATCTGGCATGTATCCATTAAAACACAGCCAGATCCTTCCCCCCTTTGCTGGCAATGAATAAACGGATCCCGATATGGAAATGAGAAAACTGGGTCGCACAGACCTCGAAGTGAGCAGCCTTTGCCTTGGCACCATGACCTGGGGCGAACAGAACACAAAAGCCGAAGGCTACGAACAGATGGATTATGCCATTGATCAAGGCATAAACTTCTTCGATGTTGCAGAGCTTTATCCCGTTCCGAGCCGTGCAGCCACGCAAGGGCGCACTGAAGAGATCATCGGCGACTGGATGCAGGATCGCGGAAATCGCTCAGACATCATCCTTGCCACAAAGGTCGTTGGCCGTTCCATGAGCACATGGTTCCGTGATGGCGAAGTCGAACCACGCCTCACCCGCGCACAGATCTTCGAAGCCGTTGACAAAAGCCTCAAACGTCTCAAGACCGACTATATCGATCTGTACCAGATCCACTGGCCGGATCGTAAGGTCTCCCAGTTCGGCGCCAACCCAGTCATCTATTCCCATCCGGAAAAAGCGGAAGACGAAACCCCGATTGCTGAAACGCTGGATGCCATGGATGAGCTGGTCAAGGCTGGCAAGGTGCGTCATGTGGGCCTGTCCAACGAAACCGGCTGGGGCACCATGAACTATCTCAGCGAAGCGGAAAAAGGCACAGGCCCGCGCGTCGTTTCCATCCAGAATGCCTATAGCCTGCTAAACCGCACCTTTGAGGTCAACCTGGCTGAAATCGCCATGCGCGAGCAGGTCGGTCTGTTGGCCTATTCCTCTCTGGGACAGGGCACCATTACGGGCAAATATCTTGACGGCAAGCAGCCTGAAGGCGCTCGCATGACCCTGTTCAAGAATTTCGGTGGTCGCTACCAGACCCTTGGAGCGGAACCTGCCATTCGCGGCTATCTCAAGGTTGCCGAAGAGTTTGGTGTGGATGTCGCCCAGATGGCTCTGGCCTTTGTGCACACCCGGTCCTTCACCACGTCCGTGATCCTTGGTGCTTCCAAGCTCGAGCAGCTGAAAACCGACATCGCGTGCCACGATTTCAAATTGACCGATGAGATGGAAGAAGCCATCAACAAGGTGCATCTGCTCCATTCCAACCCTTGCCCATGATCCCGGAACGGTAGATTTCAACAGGCAGAATGTCAAAAATACCAAGACATAAAAATCGCCCCGGTCAGCCAGAACTGGCCGGGGCGTTCCTGTTTTCAAAGCGCATGCAAGCCAGACAAAACGGCAACGAACCAAGCTTTTAAAGCATCGTCACATTTTTTCAGTTATCCTGTAGAGGCAACAGCCCCGAGGTGATTCGACATCGACCGATCAATTGCTTTGGCCGAGATCATTTCGACTGTAAACACGGATCAAACGATCCTGCCCCCACATCCAATACGGGAGCGAAATGATGCCACGCTTATTTGCCGGTCTGGAAATCCCCCCCGACATCACGACTTTATTGTCCCTGCAAAAGGGCGGCCTTTATGGTGCGCGCTGGGTGGACGAAGCCAACTACCACATCACACTGCGCTTCATGGGTGATGTCGATTACACTCTGGCCAATGAAATTGTGCTCCAGATGTCCCAGATCCAGTGCCCCGAATTTGACCTCTCATTGCGGGGCTTTGGATCTTTTGGAGCCAAGAAGCCCCATTCGGTCTTTGCTGCCGTGCAGAATAATGAAGATCTTCTGCTTCTGCATCATGAGCTGGAGCGACGCATGCGCAAGCTTGGCCTTAAATCCGACAAGCATGAATACACACCGCATGTGACATTGGCCCGCCTGAAGAAATCAGCCGAGCCGATTGATGTCGCCAACTATCTTACATTGCGCGGAGGCTTTCGAACCGACCAGTTCAGAGTACCACGCTTCATACTCTATTCTTCCCGCGACAGCACAGGCGGAGGCCCCTATGTCATCGAAGAAAGCTTCGATCTGTTATAGTGGCATTCGCCAAGGCAAAAGGGGCTCACTAAGGCCCGGTTTGCCCGGCGCATGCAGAACAACGCCTTCTTTTTAGCCGAACTTGAGGAAAAGCTTGGCATAGGCAGGCTTGAGCGCCTTTTGCGCTGATGCGACCTTGGCTGGATCATTGCTTTCCAGCGCCTCCATGAAGGCGCGCACGGACCCTGTCAGCCCTTGGAGCAGCTTTTTGAATTGGACATTGGCCATCAGATCCACCGGAGCATGCTCCACCAGATCATCGGCCAGATAGCCAAGCACGCCAGCCTGCTGCAAAAGCTGCGCCCGCATTTCATCCGACCAGCTTTGCGCACTGACCTTCACCCCTAGCGCTGGCTCCATGGCGGCATGATAGGCATTGACGAAGCTGCTGAACACGCGCACCCCGTTGCGATCACGCAGATCATCCAGTTCAGCCCGAATTGCTTCGAGAATTTCATGGGCTTCAAGGGCTTGGCCTTTGGCAGTCGCATCAACAGCCTTGGCAGCAATCTTGCTTATAGACTGAAGGCTTTCTGACCAATGGGCTTCACCTGCATAGCGCGCCGGAGCGGTTGGATAGCTTTTGAGGATCGTCCCATTCCAGACAGACTGGAATTGCGACAAAGCCTTCTTTGTAGCTTCAACATCCTTCTGATTGCTTTTGAAAAGAGCGACACGATAAGGCGCATAGGCCTTCGCAACATCGGAATCGAAATCGGCCAAAGCGGCCGAAGACATGCCAACCAGCAACGCGGTGGCAAGAACAAGTCTGGAATGGCAGGCCATGATCTTCTCCTTAATTATCAATATTCGAAAATAAGGAAACACAAAGAAGAAACATTTGCAGCCAGACCGGTCAAATGGGCGAGGGTTTTCAACGAAACTTTTGTAATAAAATGTCGCTGGCCTGATCGATCATATGATAAACATCCTCAAAGGCATCCGCGCCCCCATAATAGGGATCAGGCACCTCGTAAGACCGCTTCATCTGCCCCAGCCCGCAATATTCCAGATATAACGCAACCTCTGCAGTGCCATCCCGCGGCTGCATCGCCCGGATATCGCGCAGATTATCCCGATCCATCGCCAGAATGAGATCAAATGCATAAAAGTCTTCGACAGCAATCTGTCGGGCACGCAGGTCCGAGATATCTGTACCATGCAGTCTGGCCACTTTGATCGTACGGCCATCGGGCTGATGCCCCACATGCCAGGCCCCCACCCCGGCACTATCGAGCAGAAAGCGATCACCAAGACCTGCCTCTTCAATCTTCTGCCTGAAAACCCCTTCTGCAAGAGGTGAACGGCAAATGTTGCCAAGACAGACGAAAAGAACCGAGGTGGGATGCGCAGGAATCATGAAGTATCTCGCGGTAGATTGATCTGACCGAACTGTTTGCAGACAACCTATTCGCCAAAAGGCGCAGTCGCAACCCCCTTTGCAGGGCTGCAAAGACCGGATGCCATTTCTGTAAACAGCCCGGATGAGCGGGCCCACCTGCGGATGGCTCTCGGCTCCGAACAAAAGACCGAATAACCAAGACTATCGTCCAAAACACCTCACGAATACGAAATGAAAACAAATATACTTATACAATATTATAGTAAACAAGATATTTAATAAACTTAAACTCAAACATCAGAGGATAAGAGTTCAAGAATTCTAATTTCATTAACAATTATATTATAAATTTTATAAAAAACCAGAGGGAGGACACATGCCTTACTTCATAAAAAACAAGAACATCGAGAATAATCTGATTTCATTCTTGATGGAATCCGTAGAACAGGGAATTTCGGTTACAGACGAAGATCTCAATGTGGTTTTTATGAATCGGGCAGCTTGCAGGATGCTGGATATTCCTATCAGCCTCTTGCAACAAGACAATTCCGTTTACAACCTTATTCGTTACATGGCGGAACGGGGCGATTATGGTTCCGGCGATATTGATGAAATCATCAACCGCCGCATCGAGCTGCTGCGCAAAGAAACCGTTCACGATATCGATCATGAAACACAGGATGGCCGCGTCATTTGCCTGCAGGGCAAATTAGCCACCGACGGCATCTTCGTATCGATTTTCAGCGATGTAACCGAGCAGCGCGCCTATGAGGCAAAGCTGGAATCCATCCAGTATGAACTGGAGCTCAAGCTGGAGAACAGCCTGCGCGAGGTCCGCTATAATCGGGATCTGCTGGTCAACGCGATCAATGCCATAGATGACGGCATCATCCTGTTTGACGAAGACGACCGGCTGGTTCTGGCCAACACCCGGATGCAGGATCTTTACCCAAGTCTCAGACGACATCTGATCCAGCAGTCCCACATCAAGAAGATCGAAGGGTTCGACCTACCTGAGCCAGACGAGACAAACGAGGATGACTTGCTCAAAGGGCGCCATCGCAACGAAGTCAAACTGCATGATGATCACTGGTACCGGATCGAGCAATCGGCGACTGTCAATGGAGGCAAGATCGCCATCTTCTCGGATATTTCCACCTATAAGGACCAGACCAGCAAACTGCAGCAGCACACCAACAAGCTTGTCAAACTCCTCCAAAAGGAAATCTCCCTTTCGGAGACGCAGCGCGAATTCGTCTCCATGGCCTCCCATGAATTCAAGACGCCACTCGCCATCATCGACAGCAACGCCCAGCGCATTGAGCGTAAGGCTAGCAACATGCCCACCGAGCGGCTGCTAACACGCATCAACAACATCCGCGATTCCGTACAAAGGATGCAGTATCTGATCAACCGTTTCATGGATTTCTCCAGCGAGGAAATCTCGGGGCTCAAAATGGCTGCCAAGAAGCAGAATTTCCGCAGCACAGTGGAGCGCCTGTGCGCGAACCATCTGGAAATGGGAGAAACCGCCAATATCATGTGGGATTTGCAAGAGCTGCCCGAATATGCAAGCTTTGACCAGAACCTGCTGGATCAGTGCGTAAGCAACATCCTATCCAATGCCATCAAATATTCTGACCCGGGTACTCCAATCAATGTCATCGGACGACGCGGAGACAGGCATATCACGATTGATATTTGCGACGAGGGCATCGGCATTCCCGAAGATGAAATACCCAAGATCTTCAACAAATACTACCGGGCCTCCAACTCCAGCGGCATTGCGGGAACAGGGATCGGCCTCAATTTCACTCAAATGGCACTGAAGGAACAAGGCGGCAGAATTGAAGTAAAAAGCAAACTTGGAGAAGGCTCCTGCTTTACAATCTTCCTGCCGGCATCCATTGCGGATGACGACGAGGCAAAGCAAGAGCCCGGAGCAAGTCTCCCCGAGGCTTCCCTGAACAATCCTGACGAACTGGCATCCTGATTGAGGACATATCGGAGAAAGATCCATGCCGGAAAAAATTCTTTGCATTGAAGACGAAGCCCTGTTGCTGGAAGATATCGTCGAGGAACTGCAGGATGCTGGCTACAAGACCCTGAAAGCCTCCAACGGCAAGGAAGCCATTGAGATCCTGAAAGTGGAAACCGTTGATCTCATCCTGTGTGACATCATGATGCCGCTCATTGACGGACCGACCACCCTGAAACTCATCCGTGAGCGCTTGCCTCAGCATAATGAAGTGCCCTTCATCTTCCTGACGGCCAAATCGACGCGAGAAGACATTCTGGTGGGCAAGAAAATGGGCGTGGATGATTATCTCACCAAACCCATTGACTATGATCTGCTGCTGGCCACCATCAAGGCGCGCCTCGAACAGGTCTATCGCATCAAGGAAACCAACGAAGCCAAACTCAAGCGCATTTACAATGCCTTGCGCGAGAACCGCTCCTCCGAACCGCTTTCCATTGCTCTGGTGGCAAAATCCCACAAATTTGTTCTGCCAATCGAGCAGGCGCTGCAGGATCTGGGATGTCTGGTGGAATTTGTGCATGAAGAGCATTTATACGCACGCAAGGATGCGGTCGAGACGAATGATCTGGTCTTTCTGCTCTATAGCAAGATCGTGCATTTCTATCTGAACGATCTCATCAACACCCGCGCCACCCATGGCCGCGGCAAGATGGTGCTGCTCTGCAAGGATAATGTCGAACGGAACCTCAAGGAAGCGCTGCTGGATCTGGGCATCGGCAAGACCATCGACTATCCCTATCCGCCGGTCGCCATCTTCAAGATCATTCTCGAAGCCACACAGAACAAAGGCTAAAAGCATTTTTCCGGCCCCAATCAGCTGCTGGACCCGGCTCTTTGACGGCAGAATATTGTTCGGCCTTCTGTCCAAGATGCATGACCTTGAAACCTGAAACGATATCAACTTGCTGCTGAATAACAGCTTCCAGCAACTGTCAAAATGCTGTAAAAGGTGCGCGAAAGATGACATGCGCAGCCACGGATTGCGCCCACCTTTTCAAACCGCTTTGACAAATGACGCTAGAAAGTCAATTCCCTGCGTGCGAACCATAACGGAGAGCCAGCCATGAAAAACAAAGTCCAGCTTATCACCTATGTAGACCGGCTCACCGATGGCACATTTGCTGATCTCAAGACCATGATCGATGGCCCCCTCAAGGGCCTGTTCGGCACGGTCCACGCGCTGCCCTTTTTCGATCCGTACGATGGCGCGGACGCGGGCTTTGACCCCAAGGATCACACCAATGTCGACCCGCGCCTTGGTACATGGGACGATGTCCGCAACCTGAGCAAATCGGTGGACATGATGGCAGACCTGATCGTCAACCATGTCTCGGCTGATGGCGACGCCTTTCAGGATTTTCTTGCGCATGGAGAAGCCTCCGACTATGCGGACATGTTCCTGACATATTCATCTGTTTTTCCCGATGGCGCCACCGAGAAGGACCTGACATCCATCTATCGTCCACGCCCCGGCTTGCCATTTAACCAGATGACCCTGAAGGACGGAACCAACCGCCTGATCTGGACAACCTTCACGCCCAAGCAGATCGATATCAATGTGCGCAGCGAGAAGGGGGATGCCTATCTGGACAGCATCCTGACGCGCTTTGCCGAGGCGGGCATAAGCTGCATTCGTCTGGACGCCGCCGGCTATGCAATCAAGAAGCCGGGCACAAGCTGCTTCATGATTCCGGAAACCTACGACTTCCTCGCTGAGCTGACACAGAAGGCCAAGGCACGCGGCATGGAAGTTCTGGTTGAAATCCATAGCTACTATCAGGATCAGATCGAGATCTCGAAAAAGGTCGACTGTGTGTATGATTTCGCCCTGCCACCGCTCATCATGCACGCCCTCTTTACAGGCGACGCCACACCGCTCACCCGCTGGCTTGAGGTCAGCCCGCGCAATGCGCTGACCGTGCTTGATACCCATGACGGCATCGGCGTCATCGATGTAGGTGCCCATTCCGATGGCCGTCCGGGCCTGCTGGAACCAGATGCGATCCACAATCTGGTAGAAACCATGCATGAGCGCTCGAACGGCACCTCCCGCAAGGCAACAGGCGCCAAGGCGTCCAACCTGGATCTCTATCAGGTCAACACCACCTATTTTGACGCGATCGGCCGGAGAGAAACCGACTATCTGATCGCGCGTGCCGTGCAGTTCTTCGCACCGGGCATCCCGCAGATTTATTATGTCGGCCTGTTGGGCGGCGAAAATGACATGGAACTGCTGGCCAAAACCGACGTCGGACGCGATATCAATCGCCACTATTACAAAGATGGCGAAGTGACCAAGGCACTCAACACCCCCATGGTCTCCGCTCTTGCCAAGCTTATTCGCTTCCGGAATGACCATCCAGCCTTCAATGGCGCTTTCTCGATCTTGCAGCCTTCCCGTACCTGTCTTGAGATGAGCTGGAAAGCCGAAGGCCAGTGGGCCAAGCTTTCTGTCGATTTTGCCCAAATGGAAGCGACCATTTCCCATACCACGCAGGATGGCACAGAGAGCTTCCCGATCAAGCCGTAAAGCCCTGCCAAAGTTGTATGAGCCTGATTGACCTTACATCTTGCAATTGTTCAAAATTCACGCATTTTTAGAACAATGCTCAAAAATAAGGCAAAGTTGCTCCACAGAGCAACACAACTTTGGGTAAAATTTAAGCTGGAAACGTTTCAAAGTGGTTGGAACATCACTTTGAAACGGCATAACATGCCAAAAAGACAGAACCTTGCCCAATTTATGACGCTTGGTCCAAAAATTGCTTTTGAATAACTCGTAACAGTTAATTTGTACGTTTCAGGCTCAAAGAACTATTTTCCGCTCAAGAACAAACTGGGGAACAGCTTATCCAGGCTATAAAACACACAAACAGCACATTGCGGGAAGCAGACGACGCGGGCAATTGAAGCGCCAACAAAAAGGTGCATCGCGTGAGTAATTACGATCCCTGCGCATTTTTTTGCGAAATGTCGAGTGATATGTCGGATCGCAGTCCACAATTGAAGGACATCTGGCACAGGTTCGATGAAGCAGACTTTGAAAATTTGAAGGCACGCGCCAAGGACGCAGATCTTGAGCTTTTCAATCTCGGCGTCACATTCACGGTCTACAGCGACAAGGACGTTATCGATCGCGTACTGCCTTTCGATATCATCCCCCGGGTGCTGACTGCCAGCGAATGGGACACCATTGATCGGGGCGTCATTCAACGCGTCGCAGCCATCAATGCCTTCCTGCACGATATTTATAACGAACGCCATATTCTCAATGACGGCATAGTGCCCGCTGATCTGGTGTTGGGCAACGCCAATTATCGCGATGTGATGGTCGGATTCACGCCTGCCAACAATGTCTATACCCATATTTCAGGCACGGACATCATCCGCGACGACAATGGCGATTTCCTTGTGCTCGAAGACAATGTGCGCTCCCCTTCAGGCGTCTCCTATGTGGTGGAAAACAGGCATCTGATGGAGCGCTCCTTCCCTGATCTGCTGGCCGATCTCAAGTTGCGCAAGGTATCCGATTACGGCACCAATCTATTTGCAAAGCTGAGCGAAACCGCACCGGAAGGATGCCTAGACAAAGACGATCCGCAGGTGGTGGTAATGTCGCCGGGCATGTTCAACTCGGCCTATTTCGAGCATATTTTCCTTGCCCGCGAAATGGGCGTTCCCGTGGTGGAAGGCAACGACCTCTTCTGCGATGACGACAAGGTCTATATGAAAACCATCGGCGGCCCACGCCGGGTGGATGTCATTTATCGCCGCATCGATGATGAATTCCTTGATCCTGATGCCTTCAGGCCCGATTCCATGCTTGGCGTCAAAGGCCTTGTCAGTGCCATGCTGAAAGGCAATGTGACCATTGCCAACGCATTGGGTACGGGCGTTGCCGACGACAAGGCGGTCTATGCCTATATGCCACGCATCATCAAATATTATCTTGATGAAGACCCCATTCTTGCCAACGTGAAGACCCGCATCTGCCGCGAGCAGGACGCATTGCAATATACCCTTGATCATCTGGATGAACTGGTAATCAAGCCGGTTGGCGAATCCGGCGGCTATGGCATCACCATTGGTCCCATGGCCAGCAAGGAAGAACTGGACAAGGCACGCGAGGCCCTGTTGGCCAAGCCGAGCAACTTCATCGCCCAGCCCATGATTTCCCTGTCCGTCTGCCCGACCCTGGGTGAAACGGATCTGGTCGCACGTCATGTGGATTTGCGCCCCTTCGCCATAACAGGAAAAGGCACCTGGGTTCTGCCCGGAGGGCTCACCCGTGTAGCCCTCAAGGAAGGCTCCCTCATCGTCAATTCCTCGCAAGGTGGCGGCACAAAAGATACATGGGTTCTCGCCGAAACCCCATCCAATCCAACTGACGGAGGCATCTCATGAGCCTGCTACTCAGTCGTTATGCCGAAGCCCTGTTCTGGTTTGCCCGCTATATCGAACGCTCTGCCAGTCTGGCGCGTATTCTCAATGTGCAGGCTGGCTTCTGGCAGGATCACTCCAGTCAGGAAAACTGGGCATCCATTCTTTCCCTCTATGCCGAAAAGGACCGCTTTATCGAGCAAAACGGCCAGATCACCGCCCAGAAGGTGGCCAAATTCTATATCACGGATCGCGACAATCCCGGCTCGATCCTCTCCTGCCTTTGGGCTGCGCGAGAAAATGCCCGCCTGTTGCGTCCGCTGATCTCCGTTTCCATGTGGTCCTATATCAACGTCTCCTACAATCAGATGAAGAGTCTGAGCGATCGGGATCTGGATGCCTCACGCCTGTCGCGCACCTGCGAATCCATCGCCCGCACCTGTGATGCGATCATGGGAGTCACCGAGGGCACCTACTATCGCGATGCCGGATGGCGGTTCTATCAGCTTGGCCTCTGGATCGAGCGCGCAGACCAGACCAGCCGCTTGCTCGACGTCAAGGTCGCTCAGGTTGCCAGCTATAACGGTCTTGACCAGACAGAGACCGTGGCCGACATGGAATTCTGGAAATTGCTGCTGCACTCCTTCGAGGCCTACCATGCCTTCCAGCGCGCAAAACCGGGAAAGCTAGACCCCAGAAAAGTCGCCAATTTTTTGATGTTCAACCAGAGCTTCCCCAAGTCGCTGACCCATTGCATCGGCGAAATACAGGATATGCTCAACGATCTTTATATGGGCTATCAGCTGCGCCGCGCCGCCCAATGCTATGAAGAAGTCGAAATGCTGTTTTACGAACTGGAAGCAGCGGCAAAGGATCCACACTTGCACCTGCGGTTTCATGGCTTCAACGACAAGGTCCAGAATCGACTGATGGAGATTACCAACCAGCTGGGCATATCCTTCTTCGGGCATGCAGATTGGTCAAAAGAAGCAGAGGAATGCGAAAGCCAGTCTCAGTCCCAAACCCAGTCTCAGACAATGGCCTGATGCCAGACCCGAACCGATACACTTGAACCCTATTCATTCGTGATCTTATCCTGATCCGTCCATGGGCACTTGTCCGCAGGGGATCAGAGGCTTGAAACAAAGGCACATTTTCAATGTCCATTCATGCAGCTCTGACACATAAGACAAAATATATTTATGATCGCCCGACAGGCATGGGCCCGCAAATCATCCGTCTGCGCCCCGCTCCACACACGCGCAACCAGATCCTGTCCTATTCGCTAACCATCGAACCGGCGGACCATTGGATCAATTGGCAGCAGGATCCGTTCGGCAACTATATGGCGCGAATTATCTTCCCCGAGAAGATCAATGCCTTTTCCGTGACCGTAGACCTTGTAACGGACATGTCGGTGATCAACCCGTTTGACTTTTTCATCGAAGAAAGCGCCGAGCATTATCCCTTCCCCTATGCCGAAGGAGAAAAGAAGGATCTTACCCCCTATCTGGAACTGGGTGAAAAGACACCGCTTCTTGCTGCTTTGCTCAGTGAGATCGAGCCGATCCATAAGGGCAAGGAAATCAAGACCATCGATTTGCTGGTCCAGATCAACCAGCTGGTCGAAAGCAAGATCGACTATCTGATCCGTATGGAGCCCGGCGTGCAGTCTCCCGAGGAGACTCTGACCAAAGGCTCTGGCTCCTGCCGCGACAGCTCGTGGCTGCTGGTCCATGTCATGCGCCATTTGGGGCTCGCAGCCCGCTTCACCTCCGGCTATCTCATTCAGCTCAAGCCCGACGTCAAACCGCTGGAAGGGCCGGAAGGCACCGATCATGATTTCACCGACCTGCACGCATGGACCGAGGTCTATATTCCCGGTGCAGGCTGGATTGGCCTGGACCCGACATCCGGACTTCTGACCGGCGAAAGTCACATCCCGCTGGCTGCCACCCCGCATCCCATTTCCGCCGCCCCCATTACCGGCGCGCACGACAAGGCGGAAGTGGAATTCGAATTTGAAATGGACGTGCAACGCATTTTCGAGCGCCCGCGCGTTACCAAGCCCTATAGCGACGAACAATGGAAAGCCATCAACAAGATGGGCGACATGGTGGATCGGCGCCTTGACGAAGGCGATGTCCGCCTGACCATGGGCGGCGAGCCGACCTTCGTATCCATTGATGATTATGAAGGCGATGAATGGAATACCGCCGCTGTTGGCCCGACCAAGCGCTATTATGCAGAAAATCTCATCCGTCGCCTGCGTGACCGCTTCGCGCCGGGAGGCCTTCTGCATTTCGGACAGGGCAAATGGTATCCCGGCGAACAGCTTCCCCGCTGGGCCTTTGCGCTCTATTGGCGCGCCGATGAAGAACCCTTGTGGGAAGACCCCGCCCTGATCGATCAGGAAACCCCGCAGGAGCCAGCCGATGCAAAAATCGCCGAGCGTTTCATCTACAAGCTCGTCGAAAAGCTTAAGATAGCCCCCGAATGCGTGTTGCCAGCCTATGAAGATCCGGCGCATTTCTCTCTGGTTGAACAGAAACTTCCGGTCGATATCGACCCTTCCGACAACAAGATCGAAGATCCGGCCGAGCGGGCCCGCATCATCAAGATATTCGAGCAGGGCCTTTCCACTCCCGCAGGCTTTGTTCTGCCGGTTCAGGCTTGGAACAGCGAAGCCTATGGCCGGTCATGGATGTCCGAGGTTTGGAAATTCCGCCGCGACAAATTGTTCCTCATTCCCGGTGATAGCCCGGTCGGCTTCCGTCTGCCGCTCGGCTCTCTTACCCATATTCCGGAAACCCAGTTTCCGCATGTGATCCCCATGGACCCCCATGCGGCGCACGCGGCGCTGCCTGCGCGAGAGGCTCTGTTGCGGGATCGGCGACAACCCTTCACCCCGCGTGAAAAGCTGACAAAGACCGATCCGGCCAAACTGCTTGATGCCCCCGAGCCCCAATGGCACGAGACAAACCACCCGACCTTCATACCCATGAATGAAGTCTCTGGCCATGTGCGCACCGCACTGTCGGTTGAACCGCGCGACGGGCATCTCTGCATCTTCATGCCGCCACTCCACAATGCTGAAGACTATGCCGCCATGGTCGCGGCCATTGAAAACGCGGCCAGAGAGATCGGCCAGCCGGTGCATATCGAAGGCTATGAACCACCCTTCGACCCACGCATCAACGCCATCAAGGTGACGCCGGACCCGGGGGTCATCGAGGTCAATATCCAGCCGGCAGCCAACTGGAAGGAAGCCAGCAAGATCACCCAGATTCTCTATGAAGAGGCACGTCTGGCGCGCCTCGGCACGGAGAAATTCATGCTCGACGGGCGCCATACGGGCACCGGTGGCGGCAACCATATTGTGCTGGGAGGCATCACCCCATCGGACAGCCCATTCCTGAGGCGCCCCGATCTGGTGGCCAGTCTTGTGACCTATTGGCAGAACCACCCCAGCCTGTCCTACCTCTTCTCGGGCACCTTTATCGGCCCGACCTCGCAGGCGCCCCGTGTGGATGAAGGGCGCCATGACAATCTTTACGAACTGGAAATCGCTCTCAAACAGGTGCCCTTCCCGGGAGACGGCTTCATTCCCAACTGGCAGGTGGACCGCCTGTTCCGCAACTTGCTCATCGATGTGACCGGCAACACGCATCGGGCGGAAATCTGCATAGACAAGCTCTTCTCCCCCGATGGCCCGACAGGGCGCCTCGGGCTTATCGAATTCCGCTCGTTCGAAATGCCGCCTCATGATCGCATGTCTCTGGCCCAGCAACTGTTGCTGCGTGCCATCATCGTGCGCCTTTGGGAAAAGCCTTATCGCAACAAGCTGATCCGCTGGGGAACACAGTTGCATGATCGCTTCATGCTGCCTCACTATGTGCGCGAAGACTTCAGGGACATCCTGAAAGATCTCTCCCTGCACGGACTTGAGCTGGATGAGGGCTGGTTTGCGCCCCATTTCGAGTTCCGCTTCCCCCGCTATGGCGAAGTCAATTATGAGGGCGTGCAAATCGAGTTGCGGCAAGCACTGGAACCATGGAATGTTTTGGGTGAGGAAGGAGCCA
The DNA here is from genome assembly GCF_963676485.1 of uncultured Cohaesibacter sp. NCBI lineage: Bacteria > Pseudomonadati > Pseudomonadota > Alphaproteobacteria > Hyphomicrobiales > Cohaesibacteraceae > Cohaesibacter > uncultured Cohaesibacter sp. The sequence goes on along the minus strand of NZ_OY781114.1, from coordinate 2,054,880 downwards.
TCGGCGGCACTGCCCGTTATGTAGACAGCTCCCTCGAGCGGGTTCAGGTCAAGGTGAGGGGCATCAACCCGGATCGCCACATTCTTGCGGTCAACAAGGTCGCGATTCCGCTCCAGCCTACAGGCAGGCAGGACGAAGCCGTCGCCGGCATCCGCTATCGCGCCTGGCAGCCACCATCCTGCCTGCATCCGATGATTGGCGTGCATACTCCGCTGACCTTCGACCTCATGGACAGCTGGAACCGGCGCTCTCTGGGAGGCTATCGCTATCATGTTGCCCATCCGGGCGGACGCGGCTATGACACCTTCCCGGTCAACGCCTATGAAGCGGAAAGCCGTCGCCTCTCCCGCTTCGAAATGATGGGCCACACACCCGGTTATGCCCAACCGATCAAACTGGAAGAAAGCGCAGAATTCCCCTATACGCTGGACCTGCGCCTCGCATCCATCCGCTAGAGGATATCTGCGCAAGAAACCACAAAAAAACAAGAGGGCAGGAGCAAGCATCTCCGGCCCTTTTCGTCATGGTATAAAGGCGTGTTGTGCCTGTCATGAAGCTATGGCCAAATATAACGCACCTGACAATCGAATCTGTAACTTTGTATTTTTACGGAACAGATGGTAAAAGCGTAGCTCCATTTCCAGAAAAACACCGTATGGATATGGAAAGACATTCCGGTCAATAAGAATAACAAACGGCCCTTTGAGGCACATGTCACGGAGAAAATGAAGTTGGAAAAGACTTCAAGCCCAAAAACCAGATTGTCTGGCAACACCGGAGAAGACGGCATTCAGCCCCCCGCAGGTGCACCAGTCCTTTATCAGACTCTCCCCGGCATCCATGACGAAATGATGGATCCCTCCGGATCGATCATGCCGCACTGGCAGCAATGGTTCAATGCTTTCTCCCATTGGTCTCCCGCAGACCGGAGTGCCAATTGGGACGAGTTGAATGAAGTCGTTCGCGAAACCGGCATTGCCTACGATCTCTTTGCTGATCCGAATGACGCCACGCAGCCATGGTCCATTGATCTTGCACCCCTCATTATCGCCCCGGAAGAATGGCAATGGCTGAAAGTCGCGCTGGCCCAAAGAGCGCGTCTTTTCAACGCCATGCACAATGATCTTTATGGCCACCGGCGCCTCTTGCATGAGGGCTACATCCCGACAGCGCTGGTCATGAGCGATCCCTCCTATCTACGCCCGATGCGCGGCAATCAGAGCGCCTATAATGGGGTGCAGTTTTTTGCAGCGGATCTCGCCAAGGCTCCCGATGGCAACTGGCGCGTGCTGGACAACCACACCGAGACACCGGCAGGGCTTGGCTTTGCCCTTGCCAATCGGATTGCCCTCACCCATTGCGAGGGCAACCTCTTCCGCTCGAGCAAAGCGGTGCGCCTTGCCTCCTATTTCCAGCAGTTGCAGTCAACGCTGGTCAAACGAACCGAGCTTGAAGACCCCTATATCGCGATCCTGTCGCCCGGACCGGAGCATCCGGACTATTTCTCCCATGCCTATCTCGCCCGTTATCTGGGCTATCTGCTGGTAGAAGGCGGCGACCTTGTTTATCAGAATAACCGGATCTGCCTTAAAACTCTGGCAGGCCTCAAGCCCATCGACCTGATTGTCCGTTCTATCGAAGGCCTCAATGCCGATCCGCTGGAATTGAATCCCAATGGCATGGATGGCACCACCTCCATGGTACAAGCCATCCGGGACAAAGGCATCATCATGGCAAACCAGTTGGGCTCCTCCATCGTGGAGAACCGGGCCCTCGCCCCTTATCTACCGGATATCTGCCAGTTCCTGCTTGGCGAAGAGCTGATGCTACGCGAAGCGGATCGCTGGTGGTTGGGCGACCCCGCAAGCCGCACCCATGTGCTTGAAAATCTCGATGATGTGCTGATTTCCGATGCCCATGAAGGGTCTGGGCGCCCCGGCGAAGCCCGTCCGGCGGCCGATCCTGCAAAGCTTTCCCAGGCAGACAAAGCAAATCTGATCGACAAGATCCATTTGTTCGGCAACAGCATGGTTGCGGAAAAGAAGACCGACTATGCCACAACACCCAGCTGGACTGGTGAAAAGCTTGAGCCGCGCCCCTTTGCCATCCGCTTTTATGGCTCCCGCAAGGAGCAGGGATACGACATCCTGCCCGGCGGCCTGTCCATGGCAGTCGGTGAGCAGCATGCCATAGGCCTCTACTCCCCCGAAGGCCTCACCCGTGACGTATGGGTCGTGTCCGAGGCCCAGCCCGAACCCTTCGAGAGCATTTGGGCCAGCATTGCCCGACAAGGCTCCTATTCACGCGCTGGCCGCTCCCTGCAGAGCCGCATTGCGGATAATCTTTTCTGGCTTGGCCGCAATGTGGAGCGAATCGAATGGCAGTTTCGCCTTTGCCGTCAGGCCCTGTCACGTCTGGATGAAGACAGTGGTCCTGAAGAAGATCAACGCACCGTTATCTCGGCACTCAACACGCTCATCCTGCGCGCCCCGAAAGCACAGGTTTTTGACGCCGGCTTTGGCGGCATGAATGAAATCGAGCGTCTCGTGCGAACGGTTCTCTATTGCAAAAATCGCGCCTATGGCTTTCAGGAAAGCCTGTCCCATATGCATCGGCTGACAGGCCTGACACGCGACCGCATGTCTTCTGACGCCTGGCGCATTCTGAATGAATTTTTCACCGACCACCGCTGGTTCAAGGAACCCGGCTTCACGCATACCGGCCAGGTCATCGACTTGCTCGACAAGGGTCTGATGGTGCTTGCCGCCTTCTCCGGCATGGTCATGGAGAATATGACCCGCAATTACGGCTGGCGTTTCCTGGATATCGGCCGCCGCATCGAGCGGGCGGAGAATTTATCCGGCTTGCTCAACAGACTCATCTTTGCTCCCGGCATGGCCAGCGACGCCCCGCGGCGCATGATGTTCATTCTGGAAGTAGCCGACAGTTTCATCACCTACCGCTCGCGCTATCGCATTACGCCGACCTTGCCGGCGGTGATTGATCTTTTGCTGCTGGACGAAACCAACCCGCGCTCCATAGCCTTCCAGATCGCTGCCCTGCATGAACATATCAATCATTTGCCCAAGGAGCCCGAAAGCGGTCTGCGTAGCGAGGAAAACCGGCTCATTCTTGAGCTTCTGACAGACATTCAGCTATCCGAAGGGCAAAAGCTGGCCCAGATCCCGCAATTCGAGCAAGGCAAGGATATCGAGCAGATCATTTCGGAAGAATGCCGCCTTGAGCAATTGTTGAACAATCAGATTGCAAACTTGCCGCAACTGACTGAGCTTCTGACACGCCGGTATTTCACCCATACCGAAGAGCAAGCTCAACGGATCTGACCGGACAGGAAGGCACGAAAAAACAATGCGCTATAAGATAACGCACAAAACAGAATATCGCTATTCAGCACCGGTTGCCCAATCCAACCATCTGGTGCATTTGTCCCCCAGTGTCGTCGACGGACAGATCATCGAGCAGCATGACATAGCCATTACGCCGCGCCCTGCCCATCGCCGCGACTTCAAGGACTATTTCGGCAACCCCACCATTCATCTGACGCTGGAAGAAGACCATAACATCTTGACGATGACTGCGCAGACTGTCGTCACCATAACCCGTGACCATGCGCCACTGCTGGCAAAGTCAGTCGCCTCATGGGAGAGCGTGCGCGACCTCATGCTCGATGCCGCCCATGTGGATCGGGCTGAATTCTCCTGCTACTCGCCATTCACCAACCCTACATCAGACATCGCTGCCTATGGCGCCCAATCCTTCCCCCCCGGGCGCCCGCTGATGGAAGGCGTCATGGATCTGACCAGCCGCATCTTTACCGATTTTGACTATAACAGCACCGTCACCGACATTTTCACACCGGTATCTCAGGTCTTCGAGATGAAGAGCGGAGTCTGTCAGGATTTTGCACATTTGCAGCTGACGTGCCTGAGAGCGCTTGGCCTACCGGCACGCTATGTTTCAGGCTATCTGCGCACCTACCCCCCCAAGGGACAGCCGCGCCTAGTGGGTGCGGATGCCTCCCATGCATGGGTTTCGGTCTGGTGCCCGGAGGCAGGCTGGATCGACTTTGACCCGACCAACAACAAGACCATCGCTGACGAGCATGTCACCCTCACCGTGGGTCGTGATTTTGGTGATGTCAGCCCGATTTCCGGGGTCATCCTTGGCGGCGGCAATCATTTCGTGAATGTCTGGGTCGATGTCATGCCGATTGACGAACAGGGCGAGGAAATCGGAGAATCACTCTCCAACCAGCTTGAGCCGGAAATCGTCACGATCGACATGGATACGCTGGAAGAGCAATCACAGCGCCCCATCCAGATGCATATTCAGGAGCAAAGTCAGGAACAGAGCCAGGAGCAAAGTCAGACCCAGTCCGCAGATCCCCTGCCGGCAGACAGAACCTACTAGCCCTGAGTTCGGCTTTCCAGCTCAGACCTGCAATCACTGGAGCGGTCCAGAGACGGTTCAGGTGAGATACAAGATCAGCCTTTGAGCAAAAGCTGCGCCATATCGGGTAGCTGCAAAGAGAATCCGCTCGGCGGCCAGAATAATCGCATTCAAAATATTGGAAAATAGGCAAACAAAAAGGGCTCAGGAAATATCCTGAACCCTTTTTACGAAATGGAGCGGGCGATGGGATTCGAACCCACGACCCCAACCTTGGCAAGGTTGTGCTCTACCCCTGAGCTACGCCCGCGAAACTTGTAAGCTTTATCAAGCTCTTAGCAACAATTCGTTGCTCCGCCGCGGCGCTCCGTGCCGTCTGTGGGTGCTTATATGTACGACCTGAGGAGCAATTGCAACAGGGAAATTACAAAAAATGATTTTTTCCCACTGACTGTGCAAGTTTTTCACAAACAGTGAAAAACTTGCACGCTGTCTCGCCTCACTGACAACAGCTCATCCCTTGCAGGTCCGCCCCCTTCGCTCTATGAGCTAGAGGGTATAAAGCTGAGTGTACAAATAGTTATTGCGCCCGAGCGCGCCAAACGATTCAATCGAATCATGCCTTCCGCATCCATTTCCAGACCAAACCAATCTTTCCAGAGCATAATGCAATGACCTCATCAGAAAAATGCAGCCGACAGGATCTTTTCGATTTTCTGGCTGCGCTGAATATAAAAACCACTACTCATGAGCATGAAGCGGTTTTTACCGTAAGCGAAAGCCACAAGATCAAGGAAGACCTGCCCGGCGGTCACACAAAAAACCTTTTCCTCAAGGACAAGAAGGGCAAGATGATGCTGGTCGTCTGCCTTAATGATACCGAGGTGGACCTCAAGAGCTTTCACAGAAAATATGACTGCGGTCGCGTCAGTTTTGGCAATGCGGAGCTGTTGTGGCAGCATCTGGGGGTACGCCCCGGCTCGGTCACCCCGTTTGCCCTGATCAACGACAAGGATGATCACGCCATCAATCTGGTGCTGGACGCCAATCTGATGAAACAGGATCTGGCGAATTTTCATCCGCTGGAAAATACAGCCACCACAGCCATCTCCCGACAGGATTTGCTGCGTTTTCTGGAAGGAACAGGCCATATCCCGACCATATTGGCGCTGGAGAAGGAAGACGCCTAGGCAAGACGGGCCGAGGATCTCTTGCATTAGCCGCAAAGGCGAGCATGTTAATGGCCTTTCACGCCAATTGGGCATTGAACAAAATGTGCCGCTATCCCATATTGGAGGCGACAAATCACAAAGCTTGTAACCGGGTTACATATTGGCTTTGACAAACAGACTTAGACACTGTCCGAGATCCAAAGGCAGGCACAGTCCCTCACGAAAAGGACCGTCCACATGAGCAACACCACATATGGTTACGGAGGCGGCATGTCCGCCAGCTACACCACATCCCAGAGCTCGGATGCACAAGCGTTCGGCGCAGCCCCGCAGCCGGCCCCTGCTCCGAAACCGGCGCAAGATACCGGCCCGCTGATCAAGGACACTTCGACGCAGGAATTCATGCAGGATGTGATCGAAGCCTCCAAAAGCACGACCATCCTCGTCGACTTCTGGGCACCATGGTGTGGCCCCTGCAAGCAGCTCGGTCCGGATCTGGAAAAGGCCGTGACGGAAGCCAAAGGCAGGGTCAAGCTGGTCAAGCTCAATATCGATGACCATCCAGCCATTCCGCAGCAAATGGGCATCCAGTCCGTTCCTGCAGTGGTTGCCTTCAAGGATGGCCGTCCGGTGGATGGCTTCATGGGCGTGCAGCCACCAAGCCAGATCAAGGCTTTTATCGAGAAAAACGGCACCGAACCGCAGGCAGATCCCCTGGAAGAAGCCTGCAATCATGCCAACGAATTGCTCGAAGCGGGCAATCCGGTTGAAGCAGCCCAGATCTTTGGCGCCATCATGCAGCAGGTTCCGGAGCATTTTCCTGCCGTTATCGGCATGATCAAATGCCTGCTTGCCAACGAGGACATTGAAAAGGCCCGTTCCCTGTTTGATAGTCTGCCCGAAAAAGCCCTTGAGGAACAGGATATTTCTGCTGTCAAAGCAAGCCTTGAGCTTGCTGAACAAAGCGCGGATCTTGGCGACCTCGCAGAGCTGCAGGCCAAATTGGAAGCAAACCCTGAAGACAATCAGGCCCAGTTTGATCTGGCCGTAGCACTCAATGGCAAAAACAAGCGTGAAGAAGCTGTCGACCAGCTGATCGCCGTCATCAAGCGTGATCGCGAATGGAATGACGATGGTGCCCGCAAGCAGCTTCTGCAATTCTTTGAGAGCTGGGGCGTGATGGACCCTGCCAGCGTTTATGGCCGCCGACAGTTGTCTTCCATCCTCTTCTCATAACAGACAGGAGGCCGCCGCATCGCTTGGCATGTAGCGGCCCCGCTATTCAAATAGACCATTCGCATGCAAGGCATGCCAATGAAGACACAATAGACCGCTGGCTTCAAAGCGAGCGGAAACAAGGAGATCAAATGGCTCAGGCAGGCAATGCATATTATGACAGCCCGAGAGACATTCCCGCTATCATTCCAGTGTTTCCTTTGGAGGAAGCCCTGTTGCTGCCGCGCACCCAGATGCCTCTGAATATCTTCGAAGAACGCTATCTGATGATGATTGACTATGCCATGCATAAGGATCGGATCATCGGCATCATCCAACCACTGGAACCGGAAGGTGATCCGGCAAAAAGCGAGGCGCCCGAAAAGCTGTATGCCCCCAAGCTTCAGCAAGTCGGTTGTCTGGGACGGATCTCTGCCTATGGCGAAACCGGCGACGGGCGCGTGCTGGTCACCTTGTCGGGCATTTGCCGCTTCAAGATGGTCAAGGAAATGCTCACAGACCTGCCTTTCCGCCTCGCAGAAATCGACTGCGAAGACTATGTGCAGGATCTGACCGAAGGCCTTGGTGAAGATCAGGTGGACAGAGACGGCCTGTTGGAAGCCTTCCGCGCTTTTCTCGAGGCCAACGATATGGAAGCAGACTGGGACAGCATCGGAAAATCTTCCAACGAAGTGCTGGTCAACTCCCTTTCCATGATGAGCCCCTATGGATTGGCAGAAAAACAGGCGCTTCTGGAAGCAGAAAGTCTGGCGCTGCGTGCCGACACGCTAATTGCCATGACCGAAATGCATCTGGCCAGCGAAAGCAGCGATTCCCCTCAAACCCTGCAGTGATCAGGCTTACATTAGGCCGGTCAGGACGGATTGGACCCACTATGAGCAAAAAAGAGACTCACAATCATGGAGACGGCGAGAAGACCCGCGCGGTTGATCGCAAATTGCTCGAGATTCTTGTCTGCCCCCTGACCAAGACCACCCTAACCTATGACGCAGAGGCGCAAGAGCTGATCAGCCACGCCGCCAAACTCGCCTATCCGATCAGGGACGGCGTGCCCATCATGCTGCCCAGCGAAGCGCGTCAGCTGGAAGACTGAGCAGCAGTGCGAGGAACCTGCGGGATTTAACGTCCCGTAGGGATCAAAGCATTTCCCCGCGCAACAATTTGGGCACTTCGCCTCGATTGCCAGCGGCTTCCTCGATGAACATGCGCTTGAGAGCAGGCAGGCGATCCACCATACCAAGGCCAAGATCGCGGACATGGCGCAACACATCGCTCTTGTTGGAAAAGAGCCGGTTGAGCAGATCGCAGGTAACACCCATCTGCATCACATCAAACCGGCGCCAGCTTTCATAGCGCTCTAAAACGTCAAACGCCCCGATATCCTGCCCCAGACGAGCCGCTTCAACGATCACCTCGGCCAATGAAGCCACATCCTTGAAGCCCAGATTGAGCCCCTGCCCGGCAATCGGATGAATGCCGTGCGCCGCATCGCCCACCAACGCAAATCGCGAGGCCACATAGGAGCGCGCTAAAACCATGCCCAACGGAAAGCCCTTGCGTGGCCCCTTCTCCTCAAGCGTGCCCAGCTGTTTGCCAAACCGGCGCTCCAGCTCAAGCCCGAAGGTGAAGTCATCCATGGCCAATAGACGTTTGGCGTCGTCGGTGCGTTCATTCCAGACAAGTGATGAACGGTTGCCCTTGAGCGGCAAAATAGCAAAAGGTCCGGCGGGTAGAAAATGCTCCACCGCGCAGCCTTCATGCGGGCGCTCATGTTCGACCGTCGTTACGATCCCAACCTGATCATAATCAAAGCGATTGACATTGATCCCCGCCAGATCGCGCAAACGAGAGCGCACACCATCGGCTGCCACAAGCAGCTTGGCGCCAACGGTTTCCCCCGATTGCAAAAAGAGAGACACCCCCGAACCTTCAACCACAAAATCCTTGACGCTATGCCCTTCAAGCAGATCAACTCCGGCAGCCCTTGCTGCATCGCCAAGTGCGCCAACCATCACTCCGTTCGGCACCATATAGGCAAAGGGCGCACCATCCCCAGCGTCGCCTTCGAAGGTCAGCAGCACCGGACGCACAATATCCTTGAGCTTGCTATCGGTGACCACCATTTTCCGAATGGGCTCGGCTTCCGGGGCGATTGCATCCCAGACACCCAGACTTTGCAGCATCCTCGTCGCAGCAGAGGCGACCGCAGAGGCCCGCTCGTCCTTGCGCATGCGCTCCATAGCCTGAGGCTCGACAACAAGGACAGACAAGCCACTGGCCTGCCGCACAGCCAGCGCCAGCGACAGCCCCACATATCCGCCCCCGGCAATCACCAGATCATAGCGCTCTTTCAGGCAAGACGCATTGTCATTGGCCCCAACCGGTTCTGCTTTTGCATGCCTTGGTGCATTCATGCCTTTTGTCCCTTCTGCCGACAATCAATGTGGCGGCACCATAACGCCGCCCGCATTCCGCTTCTATTATATAGTGACAAGAAATCAGAAGATCTCGACAAACTGACTAGAGAAAGCGAATTTCTCGCCGCGCCATCTCCTGCTATAAGCGCTAGGATAGGCCATTGCCTCACGTCTGTTTGACAGCATCCTATTTCTATCCACAAGTCCCGGGACATTTTTCATGACGACAGCAATTGATACCCTCCTCTCCATTCTGGACCTTGAAACGCTGGAAACAGATCTGTTCAGAGGCATGAGCCCGCAGGATGGTTGGCAACGGGTTTTTGGCGGTCAGGTGATTGGGCAAGCTCTGGTGGCGGCTTCCCGGACGGTAGATCCCGAACGCAGCGCCCATTCCCTGCATTGCTATTTCATGCGCCCGGGTGACCCCAAGACCCCGATCATTTATGAGGTGGACCGCCTGCGCAACGGGCGCTCTTTTTCCACCCGCCGTGTTTTGGGCATCCAGCATGGCAAGGCTATTTTCAATATGGCCGCTTCCTTTCATAAAAAGGAGGAAGGTCTGTCACACCAGATCGAACTGCCCGAGATTCCCGGACCGGAAGATCTTCCCAGTGAAGAAGAGGTCTATGAAAGCTATGTTGCCAAGGCGCCAGACAATATAAAGGCCTATTTCCGCCGCGAGCGCCCGATCGAGCTGCGCCCGATCAACATGGAGCATTATGTAACGCGCAAGAAGCTGGAGCCGCAGCAACTCATCTGGGTGCGCACAACGTCGCCATTGCCCGATGATCCGGCGATACACAAATGCGCTCTGGCTTATGCCTCGGACATGACCCTGCTGGACACATCGCTTTTTGCGCATGGCCTTTCCGTTTTCAGCAAAACCATCAGCGCAGCGAGCCTGGATCACGCCATGTGGTTCCACGGCGATTTTCGCGCTGACGAATGGCTGCTCTATTGTCAGGACAGCCCATGGGCAGGTGGTGGCCGCGGTTTCAACCGCGGCAGTCTTTACCGGCGAGATGGCACATTGGTTGCGTCAGCCGCTCAGGAAGGCCTGATCCGGGAAATTGACCGGTAAAGGAACGCATAAGCCTGACAAATGCGGATTATTTAGAACATACGCACAATCAATGTGCAGTTTAAAAGCTTGAAATGACTCATTTGCTTTTCACTCATCACAAAACAGCCACAATGTATGATCGAAAAATAGGCATATTTTGAAATTTGCATATATTTAATGCAAAGTCATTGTATGCACAAATATGAAGCAAAGATCGATTTTAGCATCAAAATCGAATTTTGGACAGCATTTCAATAACTTAACAAAAAGTTACAAAACTGGCACGGCTTTTGTAAGAGAGAAGGCACAAAACAAGAGGTTTTGCCCCGGCTGATAGCAATTTGGGGCATGACATTCAAACCCGATAGAGGGACAAAACCCATAAGAGGGACATGAGAGTGCCATGAAGTTCATTATTGCCATTATCAAGCCTTTCAAGTTGGAAGCTGTGCGTGAAGCATTGTCTGCCGAAGGTATTGAAGGCCTGACCGTGACCGAAGTTAAGGGCTTTGGTCGTCAACGCGGTCATACGGAAATCTACCGCGGAACCGAATATTCCGTCAGCTTCCTGCCGAAACTGAAGATCGAAGTTGCCGTAACAGCGGACAAGGCTGAAAAAACCATCGAAGCCATTTCCAAGGCAGCAGCAACTGGCCAGATTGGCGATGGCAAGATTTTCGTCACCTCACTCGAGCATGTCATGCGCATCCGTACCGGCGAGACCGACAACGACGCGCTCTAAGCCAAACCCCAATCAAGTAGAAGTGAAAAACAAGGACAATCAAATGTCAAAAGTAACCCTTGCCCTTCTTGTTGGCGCAGCAAGCCTTATGGCTGGCCCGGCCCTCGCCCAGGAAGCTGCAGAAGCAGCGGCAGCAGCTCCCGCAGTAACCGGCGAAGCTGCTTCCCATACGCAATATATTCTCAACACCCTGCTCTTCTTGATCGGCGGTTTCCTTGTGATGTGGATGGCTGCTGGCTTTGCAATGCTTGAAGCTGGTCTGGTTCGCTCCAAGAACGTCTCCATGCAGAGCATGAAAAACGTGTCCCTTTATGCCGTCGCAGGCATCATGTACTACCTGATCGGCTATAATCTGATGTATACCGGTGTTGATGGTGGCTACATCGGGTCCTTCACCTTCTTCTACGCTCTTGATCCGGTAGGCGGCAACGCGCTTGATACCGGCTATTCCACGGCTTCCGACTGGTTCTTCCAGATGGTGTTTGTGGCAACGGCAGCATCTGTTGTTTCCGGCACCCTGGCTGAACGCATCAAACTGTGGCCGTTCATGATCTTTACCGTTGTGCTGACCGCATTCATCTACCCGATCGCCGGTTCCTGGCAGTGGGGCGGTGGCTGGCTCTCCGAAATGGGCTTCTCCGATTTCGCCGGTTCCACCCTCGTTCACTCTGTAGGCGGCTGGGCAGCTCTGGCTGGCGTGCTTCTGCTTGGTGCACGTAAAGGCAAATATGGCGCAGACGGCTCTGTAAACCCGATGCCTGCTTCCAACATTCCACTGGCAACCCTGGGTACCTTCATCCTGTGGCTCGGCTGGTTCGGCTTTAACGGCGCTTCCCAGCTTGCTATGGGCACCATCGGCGACGTTTCCGACGTTTCCCGCATCTTTGCCAACACCAACATGGCAGCAGCCGGCGGTGTTGTTGCAGCCATGATCCTCTTGCAGATTCTCTACAAGAAGGTCGACGTGACCATGGTCCTCAACGGTGCGCTGGCTGGTCTGGTCTCCATTACCGCTGAGCCTCTGACCCCGACCATCGGTCAATCCATCATCATAGGCGCAATTGGCGCAGTCCTCGTCATCATCGTTGTTCCGCTTCTCGACAAGCTGAAAATCGACGACGTGGTTGGTGCGATCCCTGTTCACCTTGTCTGCGGCATCTGGGGCACCATGGTTGTTCCATTCACCAACGACGGCACCTCCTACGCAACCCAGTTCATCGGCGTTATCTCCTACGGTGCCTTCACTCTGGTTTGCTCCTTCATCGTATGGGGTATCCTGAAGGCAACCATGGGCATCCGCGTTACCGAAGAAGAAGAATATATGGGTCTCGACAAAGCTGAAATTGGCGTCGAAGCTTATCCGGAATTCGGCATCGGTAGCCAGCGCGTATAAGAAAATGGGCTAGGCGAAGTCCTCCTGATCACCTTCTTCGCCTAAATCGCCTATGGCCTACTTGCACAGGCCCAGAGGGAGAAACCCGTCGGAACACCGGCGGGTTTCTTTTTATCTGCAACATAGCTTTACCCATCGAGCACAGCGCGAACACGCTCCAATAGCGCACCAGCAAGCACGATGCGCGGGGGGTACAAAGACACAGACTTTCAAAGAGAATAAAGAAGGATCAGGCAAGCAAACCAAGTAGGCCATGTCTGCACCACAGGCGAGGCATCCAGACATTCGGCAGGATCATTTGATCGCAGCGCCCGCCCTAAAAGCGTCTGGCCTAAAAGCATCTGGCCTAAAAACGCCCTGCCTAAATCAGCCAGCCAAAAAGCACGATGCTGCTCACGAGTGAGAAGCCAGCGACAAACGCCATGAATTTCATCGGATCGAATAACACCATAATTTGCCTCCCTCACATCATCGGCTCAGTCACATCTGATGCCTTCAATCTGGCAGCAAAATCTGAACATCCCTTTTCATGCAAACGGGAAATGGCCCCCACTCTAGCAAATCTATAAACTATGGTTTCCAAAGGATGAACAGACCAGCCCACACCTCCGTCATTGCCAGCGCCGGATACCAGCATCCCCAAGGTTGGGCAAATTGGGCCATTCTGCGAGCTAAACCGAATGTTTGTCTTGCCATCATCGCTGAGACCTCCTAAACCGGCAGTAACATCGAGATCTCAATTGGAGTTGCACCTATGAATATTAGCGAAATCCCTGCTGGCAAAGACGCCCCGGAAGACATCTTCGTTGTCATCGAAGTGCCAAAAGGCTCTTCGGTTAAATATGAAGTAGATAAAGCATCCGGCGCAGTCTTCGTTGACCGTTTCCTGTTCACCCCAATGGCCTATCCTTGCGATTATGGCTTCATTCCGAACACATTGGCTGATGATGGCGACCCGATCGACGTATTGGTCGTTGGAGATGCTCAGCTCAGCCCGGGCGTTGTCATGCGCGCACGTCCAATCGGCGTTCTGATCATGGAAGACGATGGCGGCAAGGACGAGAAAGTCGTCGCTGTGCCTCACAGCAAGCTGACCAGCCACTATGATCACATCAAGACCTATGAAGACCTGCCGAAAAACCTCATTGAGCAGATCAAGCATTTCTTCGAACACTATAAAGATCTCGAACCAGGCAAATGGGTAAAGATCGAAGATTGGGCTGGCCCGGAAAAGGCCAAGGAAATGATCCAGATTTCCATCGACAACGTGAAGAAATAAGTCGTCCCGTCGATCAGAAGCAACAAAGCGCGGCAACCATCCGGTTCCGCGCTTTTCTTATGGCTGGAATTGGAACAGACAGGCCGCAAGCCTATCCTTGCCTATCAATAGAGGCCGGTTCTGAGCAGGTTCCGCACAAAGAAGATCCCTAGCAGCAGAATGACCGGCGACAGATCCAAGCCACCCATTGCAGGAATGATGGACCGGATACGGCCAAGCAGGGGTTCCGTCAGCCGCCAGCAAATCTCGTAAATCGAGGAGACAATCTGATTGCGCGGATTGACGATATTGAAGGCGAAGAGCCATGAGAACACCGCAGACGCGATCACAATATAGGTATAGATCGCCAGAACCTGATCAATCAAAAGAAGTAAAGCTGTCATAGTCATCCTCGTTTTCGGAAAAAGAGACCTAGGTCCATACGGCTTTCCAAAATATTGACGCACCCGCAAAGGCGCTGAACGCCCCGGATATCTGTTGAGACATGTAGCGATCTACATGGCACCGTGCAAGGGCTGAATGCAGACAAAAGGTCTGATTTCCCTCCAATTTCCTTATGCCAAAACTGTGTTAAGTTTTGGAAAAAGCAGAACCTGAAAATACAAAAAGCCCCGATACATACGCAAAAACATTTGCATCGGGGCTTGATGAGATGAGGTACTGGCTACGCAAACACCAAATGCCAGCTTGCCTTTTAAAGAGCAAGCGGCGTGCCAAGTGTGAGAAAAAACCACAATAACACATCTAGTAGACAAGCTCCGATCAACACCACAGCATCTAGATCAATCTATAATTGGATCAAGGCTTTGGTAAGAATCCAACCTGCAATTTGCAAAGCCTCTCATGCAAATTGCATGACATGGCAACCCGATCAACGGGCAGGACCAGCACCAATCCACAAATCAAGAAAACGGTTCAGCCAGCGCTCGACATAAGGATCATAGGCGCTCCGTTCCCTGAAATGATCCCCACGCTTGCGGGCACCTTCCGCAGTGAGGTGATCGGCAGCAACGGTCGTCCACTGATGCATCATCTGCAAAGTGACTTCCGGATGAAACTGAATGGCATAGGCGTTTTTGCCATAGCGCATGGCCTGATTGCTGAAATAGGAGCTGCTGGCCAGCCGTTCGGACCCTGAGGGAAGCGAGAAGCCTTCCTTGTGCCACTGGTAGACCTTTTGCGGCCAGTCGAACAGCGCTTCGCCTTCGTCGGTTGGTGCAATCTCGTAATAGCCGCGCTCTACAAGCCCACATGGGTGCAGCTCCACCTGCCCGCCCAACTGTCGGCACATCATCTGCGCGCCCAGACAGATGCCCAGAAACGGCGCTTCGTCGCGCAGAGGCACGGAAATCCAGTCAATCTCCTGTTTGACATAATCCTCTTCGTCATTGGCACTCATCGGGCCACCGAAGATCACCGCACCGGCATGATCGCTCATGCTGTCGGGCAAAGGATCTCCAAAACGCGGACGCCGGATGTCCAAAGCAAATCCCCGCTCTTCCAGAAGATACCCGACCCGACCGGGCGTGGAAGTTTCCTGATGAAGAATGATCAATATTTTATGCAGATCGGCGCTCATTCGGCTTCTTTTTCAATCTGGGCCTGTACATGCTGCCGCATCCGGATGCGATCCCGGCGGGAAACACCCAACAGCTCGGAAACACGCCAGACCAGATTGTCTTCGAATTCGTGAATCTGCCCGTCGGCAAAGACAAGCTGCCACATCATTTCGATGATCTTGATGCGCCCGTCTTCATCCAGCTCCCGTTTGAGCACGGAGGTAAATTTGTACAGATCGACCGACTCCTCATCGCATTTGCTTGCAAAATCGATGAGTTCGGCCGTTTCCGCATCGGTGAGGGTATAGTGCTTTTTCAGCACCTTGCGGATTTCTTCTGTTTCGTTGTCATCGACCACGCCGTCAATCGACATCAGATGCACCAGCAGTGCGGCAGTTGCCACGCGCAGATCACTGTCGGAAAAGACATTGGTATCTTCCGAAGCACCGGCGAGATCGCGAAACACCTGCATTAAGCTATCAAACATATTCAATTCCAGTTCTTGAGTTTACACTACATATAATCACACAAATATTTCAGTCAATTATATGGTCGATTTATCATGGTTCAAAGAATGATCCATATTTTCGACAGTGCCGGACGCTTTCCCTTTTGGAACAAAGAGCATATCCTGCGCGAAGATCGCAAGAATCGCACGTGAATTATTGCAAATGTGCCATTGATTGCTAGCCGGTATCCAAAAAGACCGGCATTTAAACGATCACATAGTGGGGAGGATACTATGCATAGCCGCAAATTGGGCAAAGACGGGTTTACCGTCAGCGAAGTGGGCCTTGGCTGCTGGCAGCTCGGTGCTGACTGGGGCGCCGCTTTGGCAGAAGAGACTGGCCTTTCCATTCTGGAAACCGCTCTGGATAAGGGCGTAACCTTTTTTGACACCGCCAATGTCTATGGCGACGGCAAGAGCGAAAGCCTGATCGGCAAATTTCTTGCAAGCAAAGACCGGCCAGACATCCGCGTGGCCACGAAATTCGGGCGCGGTGATGTCTATCCGGATGGCTATAGCGAGCAGTCTCTGCGTGCGGGCATTGACGCATCACGCAAACGCCTTGGCATGGATTGCCTCGATCTGGTCCAGCTTCACTGTATTCCTACCGAGGTCATGCGGGAAGGCGCCATCTTCGATTGGCTGCGCACGCTGCAATCTGAAGGCGTCATCAAGCATTTCGGCGCCAGTGTGGAAACGGTTGAAGAGGGCCTGATGTGCATTGAGCAGGAAGGCCTGCTGAGTCTACAGGTGATCTACAATATTTTCCGCCAAAAACTGACCGAGGAACTTTTGCCGCAGGCCAAGGCCAAAGGCGTAGGCATCATTGTGCGCCTACCGCTGGCCAGTGGCATATTGTCTGGCAAATTCTCCACGGAGACAAAATTCGCCGAAAATGACCACCGCAATTTCAACCGTGATGGCCAATGCTTCAATGTGGGCGAAACATTCGCTGGCCTGCCTTATGAAAAAGGGCTGGAGCTGGTGGAAGAGCTAAAAGGCATGGTGCCCGTAGGCATGAGCATGGCGGATATGGCCCAGCGCTGGATTCTGGACCATGATGCTGTCTCCGCCATCATTCCCGGCGCCAGCCGCCCGGATCAGATCGGACGCAATGCCGTCATTTCCGATCTCGCCCCTTTGCCGCAGAAGCTGCATGACGATCTCGTCTCCTTCTACAAGGAAAAGGTCGCCCAGCATATACGCGGCGCTTATTGATCCCTATTCCATAGGTCCATGGGCCTTTGATGCCCTTGGCCCCAGATCAGTTACAAAAACCCCGCCTATTGGCGGGGTTTTCTTTTGTCATCCAGTGTCATCAGGGCTGGCACAGGACCATTACATGAAGTCGCGCTTGACCGTTTTGCTGAAGGTCTTGGAGAAAATCTCCTCGTCCCCTTCATAAGCCTTGACCGATGCGGAAAGGATCCAGTCGGTTTTGGTGCAGGTCAATTCTGTGCGCGTATGCGTGCGCACATTCCAGCCATCTTCCCGCTCATAGCGTGTAGTCCCTTCGCAGACACCTTTCATGGATTGCGGATCATCCGCATTAACAGACCAGCATTCGGTGCGTGTCTCCTGATTGCGCAGCTTGGTGTCAGGATGCTCCTCAAAGCCGGTGTCTTCCTGAATGTGATAGTGGGTCATGCCCGTCATCAGATCCCGCTCAACGAAACGCCGCGTGCTGCCAGCTTCCAGAATCTCATATTTAGGCAACGGATCGGGATTGTCCGGCTGCGGCATATCGATACGCTCATGGGAGCCCAGCAGCGGCATGGCAAGACGGATCGATGCGGTGTCGATCGTAACTCCTGGCGCGTCCGGCGACGGCAAAATAAGGGGCCAGCTGGCCGTTGCCAGAGACAAGCGCATGCGATGACCCGGCTTGAAGTGATAGCCGCAGGCGTCCAGACGCATCGTTACGGACACGTTTTCGTCCTTTGGCATGGCCTTGGGCTCTCCATTGCCATCACGATGGGCAAGATTGAGCACGCCGAAGCAAACGCGTGTTGCGGTCCCATCTGGATGCACATCCACAAGGCGCGCCACCAAATTCTCCCACTCGGCCGAGCAAGAAAGATCAAGCGATAGTTCCGGCATACCCAGATAAATGGTCCCCTCTTCCAAGGGTGCGGTTTCAAACACCAAAGCCCCAACATCATCAGCTCGCTGATCGCCCGCCATTTCGGCATCCGGTTTCAGCGTGAACCATTCACCCGAATTGACACCGCTGTCGAGTGGTGACCGCAGATAGACTGCGCCAACGCCAGCCCCGTCCTCTCCTGCCATCAGGCTCTTGTCGCCCGCAACCGAGAAGATAGCAGCCTCAGGCTTGGACCAAGTATCCTTGGCCACCCAGAAGCCAGGATCTTCTTCGCGCCATGCTTTCGGGCGCGGGCCATCCAGAATATAGGCTCGGGCCTGCGGAATCGATTCGGATCCGTTCTGTTCATCTCGCAACCAGCGATTCCACCATGCGATCGCTTCACCATGAAAGTCAGCGCGCGGCTTGGGCCATGCAAAATGCGGATATTTGTGAATCCACGGACCAATCAGAGCCTTGGCCTTTTCCCCCACGCCCTCAACCGCCTTGAGCGGTGTGTTGCGATAGCCATCAGCCCAACCTGCAATCACCAGCGCGGGCGTGTCGAAGCCTTCGAAATCCTCGCAAATGGACCCATGCTCCCAATAGGCATCGCGACGCTGATGTTCGATCCATTCCTCAAGAAAGAAGGGTTCTCCTTCCAGACGCTCCAGCCACATCTCTTTCCACTTATCGCCAACCAGCGCCTTGTCCGGCGTCCGTGACTGGTAGGTCAGCATGGTCGAAGCCCAAGACAGGTTGGCATATAGATGACACCCATTCTTGTAGTGAATGTCATCATTATAGCGGTCCACCGTCGAAGCGATGGAGATTACGGCCTTCAATGCCTCGGGCTTGAGGGCTGCGGTCTGCAAGCAGTTGAACCCACCCCAGGAAATGCCCATCATGCCCACCTTGCCGTTGGACCATGGCTGGCTGGCGATCCATTCAATGACCTCGCAGGCGTCGGACAATTCGCGCGGAGTATATTCCCCGTCGATCACGCCCTCGGATTCGCCCGACCCACGAATATCCACACGCACTCCTGCAATGCCCGCTTCGGCAAAGACCGGGTAGGTGCTTTCGTCACGCGGCGCGGTTCCATCCCGCTTGCGATAGGGCAGGAATTCCAGAACCGCAGGCACGGGATCCTTCTCTGCCCCTTCCGGCATCCAGATGCGCGTGGCAAGACATGTGCCATCCTTCAGCGTGATCCAAACGTCTTCAGAGACGGAAAAGCTTCGTTTTTCCATAATAATGCTTTCTATTCCATATATATATTGAGCCCTGAGGCAATGCTGATTTGAAATGATCAGTTCCCGGCGGATTCGATCTTGCGCGTAGCCAAAACCTCTTCCAGCCAGCCCAGATGCATTTCCGGAACCGACTTGAGCAACAGATCGGTATAATCGTCAAATGGAGGCGTCAGAACCTCCGATTTGGGCCCGAAACGAACCAATTCACCTTGATACAAAACCGCGACGCTATCGGCGATTGCGCGAACGATGGCGATATCATGGGTAATGAAGATGTAGGAGAGCTGCCGCTCTTTCTGCAGATCAAGCAACAGACGCAAAATCCCGTCGGCAACCAAAGGGTCAAGAGCCGAGGTCGGTTCATCGCAAATGATGATTTCCGGGCTTGCGGCCAGCGCCCGGGCAATGGCCACGCGCTGCTTCTGCCCGCCGGATAGCTCTGCCGGATAGCGATCGATATAGCCATCGCCCATTTCGATCTGGTCCAGCAGTTCATTGACGCGCTTGTTGCGGGCCTCCCCTCGGAGGCCTTCATAGAAGGTAAGCGGACGCCCGATGATCTGCCCCACAGTCTGGCGCGGATTCATGGCCGTATCAGCCATCTGATAAATCAATTGCAAGCGGCGCAATTGATCCCGAGAGCGTTGCTTGAGAGCCTTGGGCAGTTGTTCGCCTTCGATATGCACCTCACCTGCCATAGGCGGCAACAGGCCAGTCGCCACCCGGGCGAGCGTGGATTTCCCTGAGCCGGATTCCCCCACGATTGCCAAGGTCTGCCCCTTGGGCACATGCAGCGAAACATTTTTGAGCACCTTGAGACCGCTTGTATAAGCCGCGTGGATACCGCTCATCTCGAAATATTTCTGCTCCTGATCAATCGCTTCCTGATGCTTGATGCTGCGCACATTCACCAGCGCCCTTGTGTAGTCTTCCTGTGGCTGCTTGATGATCTGTTCGGTCGGGCCATATTCCACCATGGCCCCATCGCGCAGGACCATGATGTCATCAGACACCTGCGCCACCACAGCCAGATCGTGAGTGATGTAAAGCGCTGCGGTTTCTGTCTTCTCAATGGCAAGCTTGATCGCTGCCAGCACATCAATCTGCGTGGTCACGTCAAGCGCCGTGGTTGGCTCATCAAACACGATGAGTTCAGGCCGCGAACAGAGCGCCATGGCTGTCATGGCCCTTTGCAACTGACCACCGGAAACCTGATGGGGATAGCGTTTGCCGAAACTCTCCGGATCAGGCAGACCGAGAATATCAAACAGATAGGCCGCCCTTTCACGCGCCTCCGCCTTGGTCATCAGCTTGTGCCGCAGGCTCGCTTCGATCACCTGATCCCCGATCCGGTGAGCAGGGTTGAAGGAAGCCGCAGCCGACTGGGAGACATAGCAGACCTTGGCACCACGGATCGCCCGGATTTCCTTGCGATTCATCGCCAGCAGATCGTCTCCATCCAAGAGAGCCTGCCCGCCGGTGATCTCGACCCCGCCCCGGCCGTAGGCCAGTGCCGAAAGGCCGATGGTGGACTTACCTGCGCCGGATTCACCGATCAACCCCAGCACCTTGCCTCTTTCAAGGGTGAAATTGATCCCCTCGACAATGGTGATACGGATCGGGTCTTCTCCCGGAGGATAACTGGTTGCCTCGATTTTCAGGTCTTTGACTTCAAGAAGCTCAGGCATCGCCGCGCCCTCCTTTCAGGCTGGAAGTGCGTCTGAGCAGCCAATCAACAACCAGATTGACGCAAATGGTCAGAATGGCGATGGCCGCACCGGGCACCAAGGCGGCAGAAATGCCGAAAATGATCCCATCCTTGTTATCCTTGACCATACCACCCCAATCCGCTGTTGGCGGCTGAATGCCAAGGCCAAGGAAAGACAGGGTGGAAACAAACAGAATGGCAAAGGCAAAGCGCAAACCGAACTCGGCCAACAGGGGAGACAGCGTGTTTGGCAGGATCTCCCTCAGGATCACCCAGGCCGTTCCCTCACCACGCAAGCGCGCCGCCTCGACAAAATCCATGACCGCAACATCCAGAGCCACGGCGCGGCCCAGACGGAACACGCGGGTGCTATCCAGAACAGCCATGACGATGATCAGCGTCGGCAAATTCTGCGGCAGGGTAGCCAGCACAACAAGCGCGAAAATCAGCGTTGGAATGGACATCATCAGGTCATTGAAGCGCGACAGGCCAAGATCGACCCATCCCCGGTTGGTCGCCGCAATAAAACTCATCACGATACCAAGGGAAAAAGAAAGCGCCGTGGCACAGAAAGCCACAAACAGGGTTGTTCGCGCGCCGAAGATAATGCGCGAGAGAATATCCCGGCCAAGATTATCCAGCCCGAAGAAAAAGTGATCCGACGCCGGAGCCCAAACGTCGCCGACAACTTCCGTTTCGCCATATGGAGCGATCCAGGGGGCAAAAAAGGCGCAGATGAGAGCAACGACAATCCCCGTCATGCCAATCCACACCGAAATAGGTATTTCTTTCAATCTCATCGTGGGTGCCTCAAACGTGGATTGGCGATAATGGCGAGAATATCGGCTGTCATATTGAGCGCGATATAGATCGTCGCGAAGATCAGGCCACAGGCCTGCACCACAGGCAGGTCACGCACAGTCACCGCGTCCACCATATATTGCCCCATGCCGGGATAGACGAAGACCACTTCAACCACGACAACACCAACGATCAGATAAGCCAGATTGAGCGCCACCACATTGATGATCGGCGCCAACGCATTGGGGGCTGCATGCTTGATGATGATCCTGAGACCATCAAGCCCCTTAAGCTCTGCCGTTTCCATATAGGCCGACGACATGACCTGAATGATCGCGGCCCGCGTCATGCGCATCATATGCGCCAGGACGACCAGAACCAGCGTGGCAACCGGCAGCGCGATGGCTTCAAGTCGCGAGAGAAAGCCCATATCGTCATAAACGGTCGAGGGGAAAATCGCCGTGGGGAAGGTCACCACAAACACCATGATCAGCAGATAGCCGACAAAGAATTCAGGCAAAGACACCGCTGCAAGGGATAGAATATTGATGAGCTTGTCCGGAATTCGGTTGCGATAGCGCACCGCCAACAGCCCAAGCCCAACAGACAGCGGCACAGCCACGATAGCAGCAAAAAAAGCAAGAAACAGCGAGTTGCCAAGGCGCTTGCCGATCTGCTCACTGACAGATTTTCCGCTGGCCCAGGAATTTCCGAAATCGCCGCTGACCGCATCACCCAACCAGGTGACATAGCGGGTAAGAAGAGGTTGATCGAGCCCGAGTTCGGAGCGAATGTTGGCAACCGCCTCAGGGGTTGCCGATTGTCCCAGATAAGTGACGGCAAAATCACCCGGTAGCGCCTCGACGCCAATAAAAATCATGACCGTCACAGCCCATAGCAAGACAAAGGACAGCAACAGACGACGCAGGATATTCGCGACCAGAGGAAACCGCCGCGAGAAGGCGACAAATGGCCGGAAAAGTGATTGAGGGGTCATAGGAGACCTTCTTTTGTTTTCAGCACGAGCAGGGCCGTGGCGCACCACGACCCCAAGTCTTAAACCGGCAAACCGGAATCAGGCATCAAGCCAGACACGGCTGGCAATCTGACCATTGGAAAGATCATTGCCGATATCATGCACAAAGCCCTTCATGGATTTGGCTGATGCATTGAGGAAATCATTAAAGACAGGAATGATGCTGCCACCTTCGTCGCGCACCATAATAGCCATCTGGCGATAGAGTGCCTTGCGCTTGTCGTTATCCAGTTCGGCACGGGCTTCCAGAAGCATCTTGTCAAAGTCAGCACGCTTGAAGCGGGAATCGTTCCAGTCCGCGCTGGACAGATAAGAGGTGGCATAGCGCAGATCCTGCGTCGGACGGCCGCCCCAATAGGTGGCGCTGAAGGGTTTCACGTTCCACACATTGGACCAGTAGCCATCGGCCGGCTCACGTTTGACTTCGATATCAATGCCAGCCTTCTTGGCATGTTCCTGATAAAGCACGGCGGCATCCACGGCGCCCGGGAAAGCAGCATCGGACGTGCGCAGCAGCACCGAACCATCATGACCGGACTTCTTATAGTGGAAAGCAGCCTTTTCAGGATCATACATGCGCTGCTCGATATCATCTGGCGCCAACTGATAGGTGCTGTTGACCGGATAGTCATTGCCCAGAGATCCATAGCCACCGACGATGCGATCCAGAATTTCCTGCCGGTCAATGGCATATTTCATGGCAAGGCGCAGATCATTGTTATCAAATGGCGCGGTATCACAGAACATCTGGAAGCTGTAATAGCCCTTTGCATGCGTCTGCAGAATATCCACATGCGGCGCGCGCTCCAGGAGCTTGATGGTCTTGGGCTCAACAAAGTTGATGAAATGCACCTGACGGGAAGACAGCGCCGCGATACGCGCAGTGTTGTCATTCATTACGATCACTTCAACGCTATCCACATAGCCGCGATCATCGCGCCAGTCATTCTTGTTCTTCTCGAAGGTTGCGCGGATGCCCGGCTCATAACTCTTGAGCGTGAAAGCGCCAGTACCAATCGCCGCATTCGGATCGTCATAGCCGCCGTTGGGCTGTACCATCAGATGATAGTCGGTCAGCAGCAAGGGTAAGTCGGCGTTGCCTTCGGTGAGCGTTATCACCAGATCTCCGGCCTTGTCTTCAACAGACTTGATCGACCGCAGCAGGCCCAACGCGCCCGATTTAGACTTCTCGTCGGTGTGCCGCTTCAGCGTTGCAACAAGGTCGGCGATCGTCATTTTCGAGCCATCATGGAAGGCAACATCCTTGCGAACCTTGAAGGTCCAGACCGACGCATCGGGAGAAGATTCCCAGGATTCAGCCAGCGCGGGCAAAGGAGCACCGGTCTCCGGGTCGGATTCCACGATCTTGTCGCCCCAAAGATGGTTGCACAGGAAGGAAACCGTCCCCGCAGCGGCAGCAGGATCAAGCACGTCAGTTGCCGCGCCACCCTTGATACCCAGTTTGAGGTTGCCCCCTTTTTTCGGCGTTTCCGCAGCCATTGCTGATTTGGGAACAAACAGACCCGAAGCCGTCATGGCAAAGCCTGCAGCGGCTGTCGCTCCGAGAAACTGGCGGCGAGACAGGCCATTTGGCAGGATTGGGTCAATGGAAGGTCTTTTTGTCATAATCATTCACTCTTTTTGCTAACGACGAAACATAATCTTGATCACACCAGCATCCACGCAAAGGCTGCGCAGGGGGTGACAATAGAACGCGAAGGCGTCTTTTGGGTGCATATGGCACGAAGGGCCCGGAATATTGGACCAGCCAGATATGCACATTCGGATAGCCAGTAACCTAAAAGCCCCCAAGACGATAAACAACTTCGCTCTTTTAAGCTTTTTTATGCTACTTTAAGCGCGGGTGAATGACAAACAACAGACTTGGACAGTTTCATACGTGGAAACCTGTAACTTTATCGAAAATCTTCGCTACGCCTGCAGTCAGAAAAAATCTATTTCGCAAATTTGTCGCGATATCGGCCTCAACCGGCAGCAATTCAATCGCTATATCAACGGCACATCCCGCCCTTCGGCCTATAATCTCACCAGAATAGCCCGCTATTTCTCGCTTCACTCGGCCGACTTTCATACCGTGCCCTCGGTCTTTGCCAGCCGATTTGAAAAGGCGCAGAGAGGCACAATCGATAAAGACCGCATCAACGAAGGGTTTCCCGGAGACATTCGGGCTTTAAGGCATCATCTGGGCTATTATCAAACCTATCATGTCTCCCTGTCATGGCCCGGAAACGTCGTCTGTTCCTGCTGCCATCTGGAAGAGCGTGACGGTCTGGTCATCTCCAAGTCAATCGAGCGCATCCGCAATGTCGAATTGGAGATCAAGCAATTCACCAAATATATCGGCAAGGCGTCCTATTTGCGTGACCGTATCTTTGTCGTCGAAGCAGCCACGATGGGCGAGCCGATCATCACTCAGACGATCCTCCTGCCCTTTCAGGAACATCAACAGCTCTATCTCAAGGGCCTGTGCACCGGCATCTCCTGGCGCAACCAGAATATGCCCTATGCAACACGCATGATCTGGCGGTATCTGGGGACCAATCCGGATAAGCGCGCCATGCTGGAACGGTGCGGTATCATTTCGCCACGCTCGCGCCAATTGTCACCAACCGTGAGAAAGTTTCTGCTTGCTGGAGACCTGGAACGGGCCATGCTGCGCCTGACATGAAAAGAGCCCTGGACGATCCGGTCCAGAGCCCAAAATTCTGTAGCAATGAAAGAGCGAGACGCCCCGCGCCCCGTTTCTTGCTTCCTAAGCTTGAAGACTTTTCATATCGATAACGAAACGATAGTGAACGTCAGAACGTTCCAAGCGCTCATAAGCTGTGTTGATATCCTGAATATTGATCATCTCGACTTCAGGATGAATGCCAAAACGCGCGCAGAAATCAAGGCATTCCTGCGTTTCCTTGATGCCACCGATAATGGAACCGGCAACCCTGCGGCGTCCACGGATCATAAAAGGCGTTGTCAACTCTTCCAGAGGGCCGATCTGACCAACAAGACAAAGCGTGCCATCAATATCGAGCAGTGGCAGATATGGATTGATGTCATGCTTGACCGGAACCGTATCGATGATCAGATCAAAGCCATTGGCATAGGAGGCCATCTGCTCTGCATCCTTGGAGACGAGAAAATTATGCGCCCCGAGATCTTCGGCATCTTTTTGCTTGTTTGGCGAGCGGGAAATAACGGTAACGATCGCGCCCATTGCATGAGCCAGCTTGATGGCCATGTGACCAAGACCGCCCATACCGACAACACCGACACGTGAACCCGGTCCGACATTCCATTCACGCAAGGGAGAATAGGTGGTGATGCCAGCGCAGAGCAGCGGCGCCGCTTTGCTGATGTCGAGCCCCTCGGGCACAGACAGCACAAATTCTTCACGGGCAATAAGATTGTTGGAATAACCACCTTGGGTGAGATCGCCGGTTTGGCGATCCGGCGCATTATAGGTGCCGGTCCAGCCTTCTCGGCAATATTGCTCGTGATCCTTCTTGCACTGGTCGCATTCCTGACAGCTGTCCACCATGCAGCCAACAGCAACAATATCGCCAATCTTGTGCTTGGAGACGCCAGAGCCAACTTCCGTCACCCGCCCGATAATTTCATGACCGGGCACGCAAGGATAAACGGTTTTGGCCCAGTCATCCTTCACATAATGCAGATCCGAGTGGCACACACCGCAATAAAGAATATCCATGGCGACGTCATTGTCTCTGAGTGCGCGCCGTTCGAAAGAAAATGGCTCCAACGGGCTTCCGACAGAGTGAGCCGCATAACCGAATGATTTCATTTATCTATCCTTGAAATTTCTAACCAGAAGTGTCGTTTCGAGGTCCCATCCATGGGGAGGAGATGACCCTTCGCCCTCAGCACCCAAAAAGCAGGCAAGATCTAGGCAGAAGACATGAGACCGAAACGAAAAAGACGACGATAATTCCCTGGCATTGTCGGCGATTTTCGCGAATAGCCAAGCCGCGGCAAACATACATATCCGTAGCAAGCAATCGCGACAAGTTCCTGAAACCCAACGCACAACCAGAACACGTCATCGTGAGTTAAGCGCTTTTTACGCCCCATTGCAATAAACGAAAAATACTCATCCCATGACCAATTGTTCATCAACACCATAGCGCCAAGACAAATCTGCCGCCAGAAAATCCGGCGGCAGACTCTTCTCGATAGCGATGCCAAAGCGCCTCTTTACGAGCGCACCTCCTGACGCTGGAAGCTGACATAGGCCAGCGTGAACATGAAGAGCATGCCAGCAATCAGGCCCGCAATCTGCGGCCAGATGATCTTGATGCTCTGCATGGTCGGCAGAGGCGAACCGATAAGCGCGCCCTGCAATTGCGACATGAAGATCGGCCCCACAGACCGCGAGGTCGGATCCAGCAACATGGTTGCCGCTTCCCCATAAAGGATGGCAGGCGAAATGCGCGCCAGAGCCTGTTGGGTGTGGAACTGGGCCAGGATCGTCATCGGATCATAGGGATTGATCGGCGAAATGGCGCTGGCCAGCAACGGCGTGATGATCTGCCAGAAGATCGTGAAGATCAGCCACACAGACAGGGCCGCCAGAGCCGATGTCGCAGGTGAGCGGGTGAGCGTCGAAAAGGCCAAAGCCAGAGCCAGCCAAACGCCGGTATAGAATAGCGTGGCAGCAAGATAGACCAGCCCCCGCGCCACATCTGCTCCGGACGGTGGCAGGCCGAGAAACAGAATGCCGAGCCCGACCATCAACAGCCACAAAGTGACAAGGGCAATGGCCAGAACCATCAGGCCACCCAGAAACTTGCCGAACAACACAGCATCACGATAGATCGGCTGCGCCAGAATGCGGCTCATGGTACGGCGACTGAACTCGCCATTGACCGCATCAAACCCGAGGGCAATCGCCAGAAGCGGCAACAGAAATCCCATGAAGGATGAGAAGGACGGCAACGGCGCCTTGGCCACGGTGAACAGCTTGAGGAACAAAAATGCGTCCTGTGCCGTAGTTGTCTTGATCTGACCAATCGCCGCATAGACAGCGCCAATAGCCGTGAGCAAAACCAGCATCATGATCAAATGCATGCGGGCACTGGTCATGTGATCGGCGGCCTCTTTCAGCGCAATCGAGGCAACGCCCCTCAGAGGAGATCCTTTTCTCTTCATTGCTGCATCTCCTTTTGCTCGATGTCGCGGAAGAAGCGGTTATAGGCTTCGCTGAGGCTTGCCCGATGGGCTTGCAACGACAGAAGGTCCCCGCCATGCTCGGTGATCATCCGCGCCAGTTCCGGCCTGACATCATGCGTCGCGGACACAATCCAGTGTTCCTTGTCGCGATGATCGACAGCCCCGACTGCGGAAATGATATCGACACAGGCACTCAAATCGATCTTCCGGGCAGCCACATCAATCTGGAAGGAACCACCCGCGACGTCATTGGTGAATTTCTCCACCGACCCCATGAAGCCGATTCTGCCCTTGTTGAACAGGGCCACGCGGGTGCAGATGGATTGCACCACATCGAGCATGTGCGAGGAGATGAGCAGCGTCATCCCGTCCGCAGCAAAGGCCCGGATCAGATCGAGCAATTCATCGGTCGAGCGCGGATCAAGCCCGGATGTGGGCTCATCCAGCACCGCCAGCCGAATCTGGCGCATGGCCAGCTCGGCAAGACCAAGCCGCTGACGCATGCCACGTGAATAGGTGCCAACCCGTTTGTGAGCGACATGGTCCAGATGCACCTGGCGTAATGCCGTCATGATGCGATCATCCATCTCACTGACATCAATGCCACCGAGCCTGGCTGTGTAGCGCAAATTCTCCAATCCTGTCATGCCATCATAAAAGCCAACAGAATCGGGTAGATAACCAACCTGTGTCTTCACTGCCAACGGATCGCGCAAAGGGTCCAGATCCAGCACCCGCACAGAGCCGGCGCTGGGCTCTGTCAGCCCGATCAGCATCAATATGGTCGTCGTTTTGCCTGCCCCATTGGGGCCGAGCAAGCCGACAATTTCGCCCTCATCCACCGCAATATTGACTCCGTCAACAACAGTGGATGCGCCGTAGCGCTTTGTAAGGCCTACGGCTTCAACAACCGGTCTACTCATCTGCGGCCATACCGGAAGATAGCACCAAGCAAAACGATTACGGCGATAGCGATGATACCGACACCGATAATGCCCCACATGGTGGAGGTTTCAACGGTGACACGATAATCGACCTCTTTGGATACACCATCCGCATTGGCGCGAATATGAACCATATAGTCGCCAGCGATTGCCTTGCTGGATGGTTCGATCTTCACATTCACATTCTGTGTCTTGCCTTCATCCAGCTTGGTCATTTCCTTGGGATCAAAAGTCACTTTCCAGCCGCTGGGTGAGGTTGCGCTCAATTTGACCTTGTTGGCAGCTGCGGTTCCGTTATTGACCAAGACAAACGGGAAGGTCGTTTCCTTGCCAGCGGTTGCCTGTCCGCTCAACCGGTCGTTCGGGCCGCTCAAGAGCAATTTGGGTGAGCCACTTACCTTGAGGCTGACCTTGGCCTTGGCGGCCGGGTCATCAGGACCGGCAACAGCGGCCACCTCGATCGGATAGTCGCCTTCGGCTACACCATGATTGAGTTTGATGGTCATATTGACTGACTCGGTCGCACCCGCTTTCACCGGAATGCCCGTGATTTCCTCGTTGCCATAGCCTTTCTTGAAGGTTGCCATAAAGCCGGCTGGCACATCGGCGGACAAGTTGAACAGGGTGTCGTGATTGGAACCGTTGGTCAGCTTCATCTTATATTGGAAACTGGTATTGACCGTGCCATGCAGCGCGGGCAACTCGGGCACAAGTGTTGTATCCCCGAGCGGAATGTCGGCAATGGCAACGCTCAAAGGCAGTTTGAACTGATCGCCATTGGCGGTCGCATCCACCTCGAATTTATAGGTTTTCTTCTGCGCATCCTTGGCCGGATCCACCTTGAGCGTGAGATTGTCGATCTCATTGGGTAAAGGCATGGCCGAGCTGATATCTGTTCCGCCAGCCTTAATGGAATAGGTCCAGCCATCCGGCAGGCCCTTAACTGCCAACTCGGTGCGCACAGGTCTATCCAGCGCATTGAGCAAGGACAGCGGAATGGAAACCTTCTTACCCGCCGAAACAGCCACATCCGGGTGATCTGCCGTAAGCCAGAAGCCATGAATGGCCGGGCCATTCGCCGGTTGGGTGAACGCTTCGGCCAATGCATCGGAAGAGAGAAGCGGAGTCATGGCCATAGCGGCCCCGAACAGCGCAAAACTTGCGCTTTTTGCCAGAGATTTCATGGAAATCTTCCTTGTAAACGTCTTTAAAATTATCAATGAAAGTCCGTTGCGCCGGGTACTAGCCCCTGCCTTCAGCGCATGCATCCCTTGAGGCCCTCCCTCAAGAGATCCTCGCATATGGCAAGGCAACACGCAAAAACGGATGAATTATCAGGCGTTTACAAGAATAGGAGGACCACGGCCTAGCCGTTTGATATTGAATGGCCTGCCATCAACAGACAGCTCCAGCCAGATACGCGCCAATTTATGGAAGACGGGATCAGGATGCTTGAGGCTGGTTTTGTCGACGGGAACCCACTGTCCCGCGCCTTCCTGGAGGTCTTCGCGCACCTCCACATCGGCAACAGGACGCGCATAAAGCTGATCCTGAAAGCTGCTGACCTGTTTCGCGCCCAGCCATTGCAGCTTGCCAAGGCTGGCGGCATCAGACTGGAAAGATGAAGAGAATAGAAGCAGGAAGGCCAGAAAGAAGCCAAACAGCCCGCGCAACCAGAAAGCTTTCTGGTTGTCCAGACGATCGGCCCTCATCCTTCTTCCAAACGTCTCGCTCATCCCTATGTCCCCGGTTTAGATCCCCGGACCATGGCATATCAATGCCATCCTCACGCCCTTCTACCAAGTGCCGCGGATATGGCGAAAATTTGTCTATGAACAAGCGTGGAAAATTAAATTTCCGTAGGGTTTAAAATATCAAACCTCATACTTGCTCTTGTCACCAATATCAAAATGCAGCGGCATACGCCACTTGGCAATGCTGACGATAAGAAACAGGAGAGCCGAAATCCCGGCCAATATCTGTGCGATAGGCCCCGCATCCAATGCCAGCGCAAACCACAATGCGGCCAGCAGCAAGGGCTGTGCAGGCAAGCCGGGCACCTTGAAGCAGAAATATTCCTTGAAGCAGAGCCCGCCCAGCGTAATGAAGCAGCCCCCAAGGCCAATCAGCGGAAAGCCCAGCATTGCGCAGAGCAGGCCAACCCATGTCGCCCCCTGAAGCGTCAATCGATAGGACTTCATATAGATATGCAGGCTGCTGGCGCACATCGCAGCAGCAACAAAGCTCAGCTCTTGCGCCGGATAGGGAGTTTGCCAAGGCAGCAGCGCGATCGACGGCGCCGCCAAAACAAACCCCAGCCGATAAAGAATGACGGAAACATAGTCGAGCCAGTCCATTTCGGATTTGATATGGGGATCTGCCAAAGTGATTTCCTTCAGTATCGGGTGATCGGTTCAGAATGGAACCAGGCCATGATAACGCAGATGGCCCGATTAACCCAGATGCTTTCCCCTTTGCTCCAACGCCGATTTATACCACGCAAAAACCTCCCACCCGCACTCACTCCGTGATCTGCCGAGAAGGCTATCCTCGGTTGGGTCTCCTGCATGCGCCATTTTGGACGAAGGAAAATTTCAAAACACTTTCAAATCAGCAGGTTAAAACAAAGGCTCCACGATTTCACAAAAGTGACATGAAATCGAAAAGAAAGTTTCGCAAAGCCCAACCATAGTGCCGCCAAATCCATTGCACAGCTGTGCAAACCAGATAGGACCTTTCTCAATGGGCGCTATTGAAATCTCCGGTATTCACAAATCTTTCGGCAAGACCGAAGTCCTGCACGACATATCCCTTTCCATCCAATCGGGGGAATTTGTCGCAGTGCTCGGTCCCTCAGGCTGCGGCAAGACAACTCTGCTGCGCACGCTGGCCGGATTTGAAAAGCTGGACAAGGGTGAAATCTACGTGGACGGGTGCCGCCTTTCAGGCAAAGATTTCCATCTCTCGCCTGAAGAGCGGGGCATCGGTGTCGTATTCCAGAATTATGCCCTCTGGCCCCATATGAATGTTGAGCAGAATGTATCCTACAGCCTCAAGGTCAAGGGCATATCTCGACCAGAACGCAGCAAACGAACAAGGGATGTGCTCGCACTCGTCGGGCTGGACAGATTGGCCACCCGTCGACCGGCTGACCTCTCCGGCGGTCAACGCCAACGCGTTGCTTTGGCCCGTTGCCTTGCCATGCAGGCCGGTGTGGTGCTGCTGGATGAGCCGCTTGCCAACCTCGATGTGCATCTGCGTGCCACACTAGAGGAAGAATTTTCGCGCTTCCATCAGCGCTCTGGTGCGACCATGTTCTACATCACACATGACCAGTCCGAAGCCCTGGCTCTAGCCGATCGCATCGCTGTCATGGATAAGGGGCGCATCGCCCAGTTTGCCACGCCAAGTAAGCTTTACCTTGAGCCGAACAACGAAATGGTTGCCGGATTCATTGGCGAAGGCAAGCTGATGGACGTGTCCGATCTCACCCCCATCAATGACGGCATGGCCCATGCCAACCTGTTTGGCAAACCGATCCGGCTGCGCTGTGCGCGATCGGCCAGCCCGCGTTCCCAGGCCCGCATTGCCTTCCATCCGTCCGATCTGTCCCTTACGAAAGCCAAGGAAGAAGGCATTCAGGCCACCGTCAAGCGATTGACCTATCGCGGCGATCATTTGCGGGCCGAAGTTGCCCCTGTTCCGGCTCCCGATGTTTCGCTGACCCTCAATGTTGCCCCTCCCTTCTCCATCGAGCAGGGACAACATGTCTCCATCGCCCTTAACGATGGCTGGGTCTTACCCGACCCGCAATTTGCTTAACCTCCCCTCTCTGAAACTCACCTAATCATTCAAGGATAACCCTTATGCGTACCCTTACTCTGGCTGCACTGGCTCTTGTGGCAGCAACCGCAGCACACGCTGAAACCACCATTACGCTCTATACCAGCCAGCCTCCCGAGCAGGCTCAGCAAACCGTTGATGCCTTTGAGAAGGCCAATCCTGATATCAAGGTCAACTGGACCCGCAACGGCACATCCGCTCTGATGAATGTCATGCGCGCCGAGATCGAAGCCGGTCAGGTACAGGCTGATATTCTGCTGGTTGCCGACCCGATCAACCTTGGTCTGCTGAAAGCCCAGGATCAGTTGCTGGCCTATCCGGATGCTCCTGTTGCCGCTTATGACAAGGCCGCCTATGACAAGGACATGACCTATTTCGGCACCAAGGCCATCACCACCGGCATCGCCTACAACACCAACAGCGCCAAGCCTGTCAAAAAATGGGCCGACCTGTTGACCGAGGAAAACCGCGGCCAGATCGCTGTGCCAAGCCCGCTCTATTCCGGCGCGGCCCTTAACCATCTGCATGCCCTGATCAATCAGGACACGATTGGCTGGAGCTTCTATGAAGGGCTTGCCGATCTGGACATAGCGCCGGAAGGCGGCAACGGTCCGGCAACCAAGGCTGTCGCATCCGGCATGGCCAAATATGCCATCATTGTTGATGCAAACGCCCTGCGCGCGAAGGCAAAAGGCTCTCCGGTTGACTATATCGCTCCAGAAGACGGCGTGTCCTTCATTGGTGAACCGGTAGCCATCCTGAAAAGCACCAAGCATGTGGCCGAAGCCAAGAAATTTGTCGACTTCCTGCTTTCCAAGGAAGGTCAGGAACTGGTTTCCAAACAGGGCAACCTGCCTCTGCTCTCCGGTGTTCCGAGCCCGGAAGGCTTCCCTGCTCTCTCTTCCATGAAACTGCTCGGTTATGATGTTGATGCTGCTGTGAAGGCGAACGAGGAAGTTCGTGCCAAATTCGCTGACATCTTCGGAATGTAAGCGCGTGTCAGATCGCACAATAGAACAGGAACGCCCCGAGCGGGCGTTCCGCCTTTCGCGTCTCAAGCTCAGTGGCGAGATGCGTCTGATCATCTGTCTTGCCCTGTTTGTCGGCCTGCTCTCCATCGCGCCGTTGGGACGACTTGTTTATGCCGCCTTCTTTACCGACGGATCTCTGGATCTGGAGAGAATAAGCCATATTCTGGGTGGCCGTCGCGTGTTGCAGGCAACCGGAAACACCATCTGGATTTCCCTCAGCTCGACGCTTCTGGCCTCTGTCATTGGCACCCTCGCCGCCCTGCTGGTTGGCATGACCGACATGAAGGCCCGCACCGCCTGGGTGTTCGGCTTTGTCCTGCCGTTGATGATCCCGCCGCAAGTGACAGCCCTTGCATGGGTGCAGTCTTTTTCGCCTGCCAGCCCGTTGCTTGCGCCTCTTGGTCTGACCCTTGAGCCGGGCATGCGCCATCCGCTTTATTCGTCTGGTGGCATCATCTTTCTGCTTGGGCTCTACAACGCACCACTGGTTTTTCTTTCCGTGCGCGCAAGCCTCAGGCGCGTGCCTGCCACTCTGCTCGAAGCGGCCCAGAGCGCAGGAGCGAAGCCTTTATCGATTGTTCTGGAGATCATCCTGCCTCTTGTGCGTAGTGGCATCTTCGCCGGCGCCGCGTTGGCCTTTGTCTCCTCCATCGGCAATTTCGGCATTCAGGCAATGCTGGGCATTCCGGCCCGCGTGCCGACCCTCATCACCATGATCTACCGACGCCTGAACAGTTATGGTCCTTCCGCCCTTAATGACATGGCTCTTCTAGCCCTTCTGCTTGCCGTGCTCACGATCATTGGCATGACCATCACCGGATGGCTGGGCCGAAAGGGCGACCAGCGCGTAGATGGCGCCAGCATCACTTTGCGCCTCTCTCTTGGCCGCTGGCATTGGCCCATCACCGCATTGGCATGGAGTTATCTGGCAGCCATACTGATATTGCCGCTTTCCTCGCTGGTCGGTTCGGCTTTGGTACGCGGCTATGGCCAACCGCTCACGCTGGACACCCTGACCTTCGAGAATTTCAACAATGCGCTTTTCCGACATGAAGGAATCCGAGAGGCCTTCGCCACCAGCTTCATGCTGACCGGCCTAACGGTCTTCATCCTCATTCCGGTTTCCATCGCCCTTGGCTACTTCCTCGTCTGGCGTACAGGTCTTCTCTCTCGGCTCCTGCATTTGGCTTCCGAATTGGCCTACGCACTGCCCGGGATCATCATCGGAGTGGCCATGATCCTGTTTTTCCTGCGGCCATTGCCGTTCATTCATGTCAGCATCTATGGAACCATCTGGGTCATCTTCGCCGCCTATCTGTCCAACTATCTTGCTCTTGCGTTGCGGCCCATTCTTGGCGGCTTTGCGCAGGTGGACCGATTACTTAACGAAGCCGCACAGATTGCTGGCGCAGGCATCCTCTCCCGCCTTCGCGATATCGTCCTGCCGGTGCTCGCGCCGTCAGCGGCGGCGGCGGCAATCCTTGTCTTCATGACAGCCATCAACGAGATCCAGACCTCTGTGCTGCTGGTCTCCTCGCGCGCGCAGACCATCGGACCGATGATCATCTTCCTTGAAGAGGCCGGCTCCTCCACTCTCGCCGCAGCTGTGGGCTGCCTGATGGTGCTGCTCATCCTGTCGCTCATGCTGATCTCGCTATGCTTTGGCAAATATCTACCCAAGGGAGTGCTGCCATGGCGCGACTAACCGCTATCAGCGGCCTCAACCGGAAAAGCGCAGCCCTGTTTCTTGTCGAAATCGGAGGTCGGCGCATCCTGTTCGATTTCGGCGATGGCCTCGAACCGGGCGAGCATCCGGACATCGCAAGCATCGGCAAGGTCGATGCCCTGTGTCTCAGCCATGCCCATGAAGATCATATCGGCTCTCTCATGCGCCTTGAAGACGTTGGCATGCCTCCGGTCTTTGCGACCAGGCGCTGCTTTGACGATAGTCCGGCGAGCATAGCCCCGGCTGACCGATGCGAAATTCCTCAGCAGGGCCAGTTCGATCTTCTGGGCATTCCCATCACGGTCGGGCGGAGTGGTCATGCACCGGGCGGGGTCTGGTTTCACATGCCAACCGATCTGGGTGGCTTCATCTATTCCGGCGACGTGTCTGCCGAATCGAGCAGCATGCCAATGGATCCGATGCCACCAGCCGCGACCCTGCTGATTGATGCCTCTTATGGTGATCGTGACAGTCTGCTTTCAGACCAGAAGCAGCAAATGATCGCCCAAGCAAAGGGCGGGGCTGTTGTCTGTTGTCCACCAGCCGGACGCGGTGCTGATATGGTTCATACCTTCAGGCAAGCGGGCTATGACGTAAAGGCCGAAGCCATCATCGCAAGGGAATATCAAACCGCCATGGGGCAAGCCGTGCCGGTGGTGGATGTGCAGACAGCAAGACCCGACGATGTTATCGTCACAACCGGCTCGAACGGCGAGGAAGGTCTATCAGCGGCCCTCTTGCAGCGAGAAGGCTTTCGCTTTCTTTTTTCCAGCCATGTGCCCAAAGGCAGCCCGGCCTATCCGCTGATCGCCAGCAAACGGGCGCAATGGCTGCCATGGAATGTCCACCCACGCCTGAAAGATATTCTCATCTGGGCTGACCAGTGCAGGGCAGATCGTGTCATACCAGCCTTTCTTGATGTGACAACCGCCCCCAAGCTGATGTCCGGCCTCGGGGCCCGCCTCGCGCTCGAGCGGGAAATGGAGATTTGATATTTTGAAGAGCAAGACACCCCGCCATGGTTTACCGGTCGATGTTGATGCATCCGAAACCATGGAAGACGCCCAATGCCTGCTGATCCCGATCGTCGAAAATTTCGGCCCACACCGCAAGACGCTCTATCTTGGCAATCTGCCCGCAGCAGAAGATGCCGATGCCTTGCTGAACGCCAATATCACCGAGAGCCTGAATGTCTCAATCAATATCTTCCCGCAGGATTTGGCCCTCTCTGACGGCACAAAGGTGCGCCGCTATCAGATCGGCATGATTGATGGGCCGGGCAATAGCCCCCATTTGCTGGCAGCAGCTGTGATGACACTTCAGGGCCTGATGCATGGCTATATCGAGGGCAAGCCCCACTATCCTCAGCATCATTGCGGCAACATTCTCATTCATTGTCGCGGCGGCCGCTCGCGCTCCGTGACGGTTCTGGCACTGTGGATGGCTGTATATTGCCCTGAGCAATTCACTTCTTTCAAGGACGCTCTAGACCATATCCGGATCATTCGGACGCTTCCACAAAGCTATCCCCTCCCCGGCATGATGGCCCTGGCCGAAGAAGTCATCTCCGCAGGGCTTATACCGGGTTTGATCAGGTAAAGATCCATGAACCATAAATTCGTGTCAGCTTCCGATGTCGCCAAAAGGGCAGGCGTCTCGCGGTCCGCGGTGTCGCGGACTTTCACCACAGGTGCGAGCGTATCGGAGAAAACACGGCGCAAGGTGATGGCGGCCTCTGAAGAGCTGGGCTACAAGGTCAATCTTCTGGCGCGCACATTACATATGAGCCGCTCCAACCTGGTTGGCGTCGTGGGCAAGCATCTCTCCAGTCCCTATATTTCCGCCCAAATTGACGCCTTGAGCGCTGCATTGAGCAAACATGACCTGCAATGCATTCTGGTCAATCTCGCGCAAGTGGATGGCGATATCACCAAATCCGTTGAGCGCCTACTGGAATATCGGGTCCGCACTGTTGTGCTTCTCTCTGGCGCGGCGCCGGACGAAGTCGTTCGCATTTGTATGGCTAATGGAACGCGACTGGTTCTGATCAATCGCACCATGCCTGCGGCGGTGGCCCATGTTGACCTGATTGACGCGGATTCGGCAACGGGGGGCCGTTTGGCAGCCCGTCGCCTGCTACAAGCTGGATGCCGAAATGTGGCGGTCCTGCTATCAGCCTCACGCACCCATGCCAAACGCGCCCGTGCAGAGGCCTTTATCGCAGAGATGGATATCAACGGTGTCGCTGTCACCCGATGGCGCAAGGGACCTCATTGTTATGAGACAGGCGTAGAGGCAGCCCGAACCCTTCTTGCCCACCCCGGCATAGACGGCATCTTCGCGGTGAGCGATGAGTTGGCATTGGGCGCCCTCAACACCGCCAAACACGAATTGGGATTATCAGTGCCTCGGGATCTATCCATCATCGGTTTTGATGATGCCCCCATATCGGGCTGGTCTTCCCATGAATTGACGACAGTGCGACAATCCCTGTCTGCCCTGACAAACGCAACACTTGAGGCTGTCATGGGTCCAGCCAATGGCCCCAGCTCACACAGGAGCATTCCGGTAGAGCTCATAGAACGAAGCACCGTTCGATAAAAAAGCCGCCGCCAGATGTCTCCGGCGACGGAATGTCTTATTACGTCAAAATTCAGCAGCTCACTCAGAAATAGACGATATAAGCGTAGATCGCCGATATAACCGTCGTGAGCATCATCAGCGGGAAAGACAGCTTGATGAACTGCATGAACGAGATGCGCTGTCCGGCCCGTTCCGAGAAGCTGGCAACCATGACGTTTGCACTGGCACCGATCAATGTACCGTTACCGCCCAAACAGGCCCCCAGAGACAGGCACCACCAAAGTGGTTCAATCGCCTGAGGTCCGCCGAGATCAGTTTGCATCGCTTTGAGCAGAGGGATCATGGTGGCTACAAACGGGATATTGTCGACGATCGACGACAGGATTGCGGAAGCAAACAGAACGATCATCCCCGCGAACTCGACATTCGTGCCGGTGATGGCCAAAAGCTTACCCGCAATGATCTTCAAGAGCCCGGTATGCTCGACACCGGCGACAAGAACAAACAGGCCAAGGAAGAAGAAAATCGTCTCCCATTCAACCTGATTGAAGGCCTTATGCACTGCATGGGACTGCTCTTCCGGCTTGCCACCAAATGTCTGCAGCAAAAGAAGAAAGGCCGCCCCAGTAAGCGCAATGGTGCCGGGCTCCCAGCCCTGCCCATGGCCATAAATGAAGCCGAACAGCACCAATGCAAGCGTTATCAGCGACTTGGTCAAAAGGACCTTGTCTTCAATCGCTTCAAACGCATCATATTGCATCATTGCCTGCTTGTCTTCTTCAGCAGCATGCATTTTCCGGCCCCATATAAAGTCGAAAAACAGCAAACAAATCAGAAGAATAAGGATCGCAATCGGGCTAACCCATTCCACGAAATCCATAAAGCTGAGACCAACAGCGGAACCGATCAGAATGTTTGGCGGGTCACCAATCAAAGTCGCGGTGCCGCCAATGTTGGAAGCAAAAATCTGGGAGAAGAGAAACGGATAGGCCTTCAGCTTGAGCTGGTCTGTCAACAACAGTGTCACAGGGACAACGAGAAGCACCGTAGTGACGTTATCGAGCAATGCCGAAAAGACTGCGGTTACCACCGCAAGCGCAATCAGCAAAGCCCTTGGATTGGCCTTGACCAGCTTGGCGGTATAAATCGCCACAAACTGAAAAACTCCGGATTCTCTGGTAATTGCAACAATCACCATCATACCCGTCAGAAGGAATATCGTGTTGAAGTCAATTCCGTGAATGACCAGCTCAAAATTCAACACACCAAGCAGAACCAGCAGACCAGCACCCAACAGGGAGACAATTGCTCGGTTTATCTTTTCGGTGATAATGAAGAAGTAAGCTGCAATCAAAATGACGGTCGCCACAACCATTGGCGGCCATCCAAAAATAACACTTGAGGCTATTTCACTGGCATGTTCCATTGATCAACTATCGCTTTTTTGCCGTTGGATAGGCAAACAGTTGCCTGCGCCCATCCAATCGAGATTGTTGGATGTGCTAAGCTGTCGATCAGGAAGAACTGGACACGATATGTTCCAGTTCGGTAATGGCGGATTGCTCCGTCAAAATGCCGAGGAACTTATGTGTCCCGCTCTCGACGACCGGCAAGGGGCTGCCGTGTTTGGTCAGCATAAGGATACCTTCCCAAACCGATAGGTCCGGGCTAATGGTAATCGGTTCCCGTTCCATCGCGGCCTCGACCGTTTTGGATTTGGTTTCACTGATGCGCTTTGCGATGTCAGGCTTGGCACCACGAGCGAAATCCAGATGTTCAAGGCCATTTGGCATTGTAACGGAAACCGGGAGGACCTGCCTCATAACGGACATAAAACCAAACATGCCCAAAAGCGTATTGTCTTTAGATAGTACGGGAGCAGTCCTGATCCTTTCATTTTCGAGAATATGCAGAGCATCCTCGACATTCATATCAGGGGTCAGACTGATTACCTTTTCGATCATTGCGTCTTTACAAGGCACTGTAACCTCCTCATCTTGTTTTTTGGCATATGAGCCACAGTCCCTTTTGCCGCAATTAAACCTCAATTGTGGCATCCGAAAGTTGAATTGACGCATTTTGTCGCACTATAAACAGAAAAAGTAACATTTATGTGATTACCGTCTTCCGTTTTGTGACTTTTTAGATTTTCTATATCACGCAAAAACCCCCCGTGCCGAGAAGGCACGAGGGGTTTTTAAGTAGTAAGTTTGTTATTAGCAGGCCCGGCAGCGACCTACTC
Source organism: uncultured Cohaesibacter sp. (assembly GCF_963676485.1). Lineage (NCBI taxonomy): Bacteria > Pseudomonadati > Pseudomonadota > Alphaproteobacteria > Hyphomicrobiales > Cohaesibacteraceae > Cohaesibacter > uncultured Cohaesibacter sp. Next base: position 2,014,640 of record NZ_OY781114.1, on the reverse strand, counting down.
TCCCACGTCTTAAGACGGAGTACCATTGGCGCAGAGGATATTAACGGCCGAGTTCGGGATGGGATCGGGTTTGGTGTCCTCGCCATAACCACCGGGCCGGCGAATAACAAACAGAGAAGCTGGTTTGAGCTGTCGGTGATTGTTCTACGAACAATACACCTAACGCTAGTTGACGTTTTTGCCTTTGGCAAAGAACGTCTTGAATGAATATAGACAAATGAGAGTAATCAAGCCTATCGAGCTATTAGTATCAGTAAGCTTCGCACGTTACCGCGCTTCCACACCTGACCTATCAACGTGGTGGTCTTCCACGGCTCTCAGGGAGAACTCGTCTCAAGGTGGGCTTCCCGCTTAGATGCTTTCAGCGGTTATCCCTTCCGCACATAGCTACCCTGCAATGCGGCTGGCGCCACAACAGGTCCACCAGAGGTGCGTCCAACCCGGTCCTCTCGTACTAGGGTCAGCTCCTTTCAATTCTCCTGCGCCCACGGCAGATAGGGACCGAACTGTCTCACGACGTTCTGAACCCAGCTCACGTACCGCTTTAATTGGCGAACAGCCAAACCCTTGGGACCTGCTCCAGCCCCAGGATGCGATGAGCCGACATCGAGGTGCCAAACAATGCCGTCGATATGGACTCTTGGGCATCATCAGCCTGTTATCCCCGGAGTACCTTTTATCCGTTGAGCGATGGCCCTTCCACACGGGACCACCGGATCACTATGACCGACTTTCGTCTCTGCTCGACTTGTCAGTCTCGCAGTCAGGCTGGCTTATGCCATTGCACTCAACGACCGATTTCCGACCGGTCTGAGCCAACCATCGCGCGCCTCCGTTACTCTTTGGGAGGCGACCGCCCCAGTCAAACTACCCACCATGCGCTGTCCCGGATCCGGATAACGGACCGCGGTTAGACAGCCATGACAACAAGGGTGGTATTTCAAGGATGGCTCCATCCGAGCTGGCGCCCGAACTTCAAAGCCTACCACCTATCCTACACATGCCAACACAACTGTCAGCGCAAAGCTATAGTAAAGGTTCACGGGGTCTTTCCGTCTGACCGCAGGAACCCCGCATCTTCACGGGGAATTCAATTTCACTGAGTCTATGCTGGAGACAGCGGGGAAGTCGTTACGCCATTCGTGCAGGTCGGAACTTACCCGACAAGGAATTTCGCTACCTTAGGACCGTTATAGTTACGGCCGCCGTTTACCGGGGCTTCAATTCGATGCTCTCACATCTCCTCTTAACCTTCCGGCACCGGGCAGGCGTCAGACCCTATACGTCGCCTTGCGGCTTCGCAGAGCCCTGTGTTTTTGATAAACAGTCGCAACCCCCTGGTCTGTGCCACCCGCCAATGGTTGCCCACTAACGGGTCTCCCTTCTCGCGAACTTACGGGAGCAATTTGCCGAGTTCCTTCAGCATAGTTCTCTCAAGCGCCTTGGTATACTCTACCTGTCCACCTGTGTCGGTTTAGGGTACGGTCTAATGTGGGTGCTATTTCCTGGAACTCCTAGGCAGCTCGATCAATCCAATAAGACCAAACTACTTCCGGAATTCGTCACATCCCACTGGTTGAGGAATATTAACCTCATTCCCATCGACTACGCATTTCTGCCTCGCCTTAGGGGCCGACTAACCCTGCGCTGATTAGCATTGCACAGGAACCCTTGGACTTTCGGCGAGAGTGTCTCTCACACTCTTTATCGTTACTCATGTCAGCATTCGCACTTCTGATACTTCCAGCAGCCCTCGCGGGTCTGCCTTCATCAGCCTACAGAACGCTCCGCTACCGCGTAGCATAAGCTACACCCGCAGCTTCGGTGCATGGCTTTAGCCCCGTTACATTTTCGGCGCAAAGACCCTTATTTAGACCAGTGAGCTGTTACGCTTTCTTTAAATGATGGCTGCTTCTAAGCCAACATCCTGGTTGTTTTGGGATCCTCACATCCTTTCCCACTTAGCCATGACTTAGGGACCTTAACTGGCGGTCAGGGTTGTTGCCCTCTCCACGACGGACGTTAGCACCCGCCGTGTGTCTGCAGGATAGTACTCTTGGGTATTCGGAGTTTGGTTAGGTTTGGTAAGTCGGTGAGACCCCCTAGCCCATCCAGTGCTCTACCCCCCAAGGTATTCATC
>NZ_OY781114.1:1872500-2007500 GCF_963676485.1 uncultured Cohaesibacter sp. | reverse complement strand
GCGCATCAGCCTCTATCTAGGCGAAGAACATCAGATCACGGTCGCACGCTCGGATCAGGGCACGTTTCAGGTTGCTGATGAGCCAGTGGAAAGCACACTGTCTCTTTCTGCTGCCGCAGAAAACCTGACCAATCTCCAGAGCGGACCACGCCTGTCGGTTTATGATTCGGTTTATCAGACGGCGCTTAACAATGGCATCGCTCCGGAAATGATCGACGAAATGATCAAGATTCTTTCCTTTGATGTCGACTTCAATGCGAAGGTGAAACCGGGCGACTCGCTGCAGCTCTTCCATTCCGTACCGGCAGATGGAGATGCGGAAAAAGCCGAGATCATGTTCATTGAGATTCAGCTCAATGGCGAAACCAAACGCTATTATCGCTACCGGACCCAAGACGATGGCATCGTTGACTATTATGACGAGAATGGCCGCAGTGCCAAGAAGTTCCTGATGCGCAAGCCGGTGCCGGGTGCCAAATTCCGCTCGCCCTTCGGATGGCGCCGTCATCCGATTCTCAAGATCATGCGCCTGCACAAGGGTGTTGACTGGTCTGCACCGCGTGGAACGCCAATTCTTGCTTCTGGCAACGGTCGCCTGATCACACGCAAATGGTCCAGCGGCTACGGCAAATTCATCCAGATCCAGCATACCAACGGCTATGCGACCGGCTATGCGCACATGACACGCTTCGAGCCAGGTCTGGAAGTTGGGGACTATGTCCACCAAGGGCAGATCATCGGCTATGTCGGCTCCACTGGCCTTTCAACCGGCCCGCACCTGCACTATGAGGTCACGGTGAATGGGCGTCATGTGGATCCGATGCGCATTCGCCTGCCGCGTGGACGCACCCTGAGCGGTGACATGCTCGCAAGCTTCTCGCAGGAACGGGAACGCATCAACGATCTTCTGGGCAAACCAAGTGACATACAAGTCGCCCAGAACGATACGGACTAAGGACGCCGCCAACAGCAAGAATCAAAAAGCCCCGACAGCCAAGCTGCCGGGGCTTTTTGATTCTTTCTTGCTCGCAATGAAGCGAACCGAGAAGCTCCTATTCTTCAACGCCGAAGGTCAGAGCATCATCCTTGACCACAACATGCACGCGGGATCCATCCAGAATGCCGCCCGAGAGCAGCTCTTCAGCCAGAGGGTCCTGGATATAGCGCTGGATCACCCGCTTGAGCGGACGAGCACCATAAGCCGGATCATACCCCTTGTTGGCCACCCATTGGGTTGCCTCATCATCCAATACCAGCTCGATCTTGCGGTCCGCCAGAAGATTGGCCAGATGCTTCATCTGAATGGCCACAATGGACGCCATATGCTCACGCATCAGGCGATGGAAGATGATGATCTCATCGATCCTGTTGAGGAACTCGGGCCGGAAGGCAGACCGGACAACATCCAGAACCCGCTCCCTGTCCGCCTCGCTGAGGTCGGTTTCTTCCTTGCCAAGCAGGAATTCAGCCCCAAGGTTCGAGGTCATGATGATCAGAGTGTTGCGGAAATCCACTGTACGCCCATGCCCATCAGTCAATCGACCGTCGTCAAGCACCTGCAAAAGAATGTTGAAGACATCCGGATGCGCCTTTTCGATCTCATCAAACAGGATCACCTGATAAGGACGCCGCCGAACAGCTTCGGTCAAAACGCCACCCTCTTCATAGCCCACATAGCCCGGAGGAGCACCGATAAGCCGCGCCACCGAATGTTTCTCCATGAACTCGGACATATCAAGCCGAACCATGGCATGCTCGTCATCGAACAAGAAGTCCGCCAGAGACTTGGTCAGTTCGGTCTTGCCGACACCGGTTGGTCCAAGGAACATGAACGACCCGATCGGGCGATTTGGATCTTGCAGGCCGGCCCGTGCTCGACGCACCGCCTTGGAAACAGCAGCAACCGCATCCGCCTGCCCGATCACCCGCTCGCCAAGCTCGGTTTCCATGCGCAACAGCTTGTCCCGTTCGCCTTCCAGCATCTTGTCAACCGGAATGCCGGTCCAACGCGAAATGACATGGGCAATATGGTCTGACTGAACAGACCGGTCGACCATGGCACCGCTTTGCTGGGTGCGCTCTTCAACCTTTGCAAGCGTGGCTTCCAGACGAGGAATTTCGCCATAGGCCAATTCACCGGCCTTGGCCAGATCACCTCGACGCTGCGCCTGCTCAAGCTGAACGCGGGCATCATCAAGCTGTTCCTTCAACTTCGTCGCATCGGAAAGCTTGTCCTTTTCCGCCTGCCAACGCTGGGTCAGACCTGCCGATTCCTCTTCAAGCCCGGCCAATTCTTCTTCCAGCTTTCCAAGCCGATCCCGGGAGGCATCATCATCCTCTTTCTTGAGCGCTTCGCGCTCGATCTTGAGCTGAATGATGCGTCGGTCCAATTCATCCAGTTCTTCGGGTTTGGAATCCACCTGCATACGCAGCCTTGAAGCCGCCTCATCCATCAAGTCGATTGCCTTATCGGGCAAGAACCGGTCGGTAATATAGCGATCCGATAGCGTGGCAGCCGAAACCAGCGCGTTGTCGCTGATGCGCACTCCATGATGGAGTTCATATTTCTCCTTGAGACCACGCAGAATGGATACCGTATCCGTCACTGTTGGCTCATTGACCAGAACAGGCTGGAACCGGCGGGCCAAAGCCGCGTCCTTCTCGACATATTTACGATACTCATCAAGCGTCGTAGCACCAACGCAGTGCAGCTCACCACGCGCCAAAGCCGGTTTGAGCAGATTGGAGGCATCCATGGCACCATCAGACTTGCCGGCGCCAACCAGCGTGTGCATCTCGTCGATAAAGAGGATCAGTTCACCACTGGCCGCTTCCACCTCACTGAGCACGGCTTTAAGGCGCTCTTCAAATTCACCACGATATTTCGCACCGGCGATCAAGGCCCCCATATCCAGCGCCAGAAGACGCTTGTCTTTAAGGGATTCGGGCACATCGCCATTGATGATCCGGAGCGCCAATCCTTCTGCTATGGCCGTTTTACCCACGCCGGGCTCACCGATCAGAACAGGGTTGTTCTTTGTCCGGCGCGACAGCACCTGAATAGTCCGGCGGATTTCATCATCACGCCCAATCACTGGGTCCAGCTTGCCATCGCGGGCATCCTGGGTCAGATCACGGGCATATTTCTTGAGCGCATCATAGCCATCCTCTGCCGACGCCGAATGGGCGGTCCGGCCTTTGCGGATTTCCTCGATGGCGCGATTGAGATTCTGTGGCGAGACGCCAGCCTTGTTCAGGATTTTGCCCGCATCGCTCTCTGTCAGCAAACTGATAGCCAGCAGCAACCGTTCGACGGTCACGAATGAATCGCCTGCCTTCTTGGCAATCTCTTCGGCCTTTTCAAACAGCTTGGCCATATCTGGAGACAGATAAAGCTGCCCCGCTCCCGTGCCGGAAACGGAGGGAAGGGATTTAAGATGATCTTCCAGAAGCAGGCGCACCTGCGCCGACTGGCCACCAGACCGGTCGATCAGGCCAGAGGCCATGCCTTCCTTGTCGTCCATCAGGATTTTGAGAATATGCTCCGGCAAAAAGGCCTGATGCCCCTGCCCGATTGCATAGGTTTGCGCTGACTGCATGAAGCCGCGCGCACGCTCCGTATAGCGTTCCAAATTCATTGTCACTCTCCTTGTGCACAGTCCTGATCATCCAACCTTGGCATGATCGAGATGCCACCCTTGAATTTGACTATCGCACAAGCCCCTGATCTGTTCCAGCGAGCAGGACGATGAGCCAGCCAGCCTCCCTGCTATAAAAAGCCAGAAAGGTCTCCCCCTCAATATGGTGTTGCATTTGCGCAACAAAAGAGGCAAGTATGAATTAATTTCCAATTGATATTCCCCCTTCTACCTTGCCCCGACATTGCGGGCCTTTTCCCAAAGGAAGCGCACCCCATGACCATTTTTCTCAAGGCCATTTATCGCTATCCAATCAAGGGTTTTACCCCGCAACTGCTCGGAAGCGCCGAAATTTATGAAGGCAAGCCACTGCCATGGGATCGTGCCTTTGCCATAGAAAATGGATCAAGCGGATTTGATAGCCAAACCCCCGCTCATCTTTCCAAGATTCATTTCCTGATGCTGATGAAGCAACCCGAGCTGGCAGCACTGAAAACCGAGTTCAATCCCGAAACCGGTGCCCTTACCATAGCCAAAGATGGACAAAGGGTGGCCGAGGGCAATCTGTTCAAACCCGAATCCATGCAGACTGCGCTGGACTATTTATCCAGCTATTGCGCCAAACCCTTGCGCGGCACGCCAAGCCTTCTGCATGCGGAGAATTTTGCCTTCACCGATTCCAAAACCCAAGATATCACGCTCATCAATCTGGCCTCTGTTGATGCCATCAGCGAAAAGGCAGGCAACGCACTTGATCCCTTACGGTTCCGCGGCAACTTCTATATCGAAGGGGCAGAGCCTTGGCAGGAGCATGACTGGGTCGGCAAGGATTTGGTCATCGGAAATCTCCGCTTCCATGTCCGCAAACGCACCAAACGCTGTGCGGCCACCAACGCCAACCCGACCACAGGCGAAAGGGACCAGAATATCCCGAAGCTGCTGATGACCCATTTCGACCATTGCGACTGCGGCATTCATCTGATGCCCTTGCAAAGTGGTTCATTGCAGCCCGGCGCCGCGTTGGAAATCCCGTCTGAAGCATCGGATATCTGAGAATCTATCACCGCCTTTTGCTTCCCTCTCGCAAGGAAGCAGGCAGCAAGCAAAAAAAGTGGGGCACCGGTTCGGGCGCCCCATCAGCTCAGTCAAGGTAGAGGGTACATATTATTAGAGGGGAATATTGCCTTATTTAAAGGCCATTGTTGCTTTGACAGCGGTCTGCCAACCGGCATACAGCTTGTCAGCTTCTTCTACTTCCATCTTCGGAGCAAAAGTACGATCAACGCCGAAGTTCTGCGTGATGTCGTTCTTGTCTTTCCAGAAACCAACGGCCAAGCCAGCCAGATAGGCAGCACCCAGTGCAGTTGTTTCAATGCACATCGGGCGTTCGACCGGAGTTTGCAGGAAGTTAGACTGGATCTGCAGCAGCAGATCGTTGGCAACCGCCCCGCCATCAACGCGGAGTTTTTCCAGCTCAATACCGGAGTCGGCTTCCATTGCGGAGACCACGTCGCGGGTCTGGTAGCAAAGGGATTCCAGCGTAGCACGAACGAAATGTTCCTTGGTCGTGCCACGGGTCAGACCAAACATGGCACCGCGAACTTCCGAATCCCAGTATGGCGCACCAAGACCAACAAAGGCCGGAACCATATAGACACCATCAGATCCTTGTACGCGGGTTGCATACAATTCACTATCTCTGGCTTCACGGAACATACGCAGGCCATCACGCAACCACTGGATGGCAGAACCGGCAACAAAGATGGAACCTTCAAGCGCATATTCCACTTTGCCGTCCACGCCCCATGCGATGGTCGTTAACAGGCCATTTTTGGAAGGAACGGCTTTTTCGCCCGTATTCATCAGCAAGAAGCAGCCAGTACCATAGGTGTTCTTGACCATGCCTTCTGTGAAGCAAGCCTGACCGAACAAGGCAGCCTGCTGGTCACCGGCCATACCGGCAATCGGCAGCTCCATGCCCTGGAAGGCATCTTTGGCGGTCATGCCATAAACTTCGGAGTTTGGCCGCACTTCCGGCAGCATGGAAGCAGGAACGGTGAGATGTTCAAGCAGCTCTTCATCCCATTTCAGCTCATGGATGTTGTACATCAGAGTACGGGATGCGTTGGTATAGTCAGTGACATGCACTTTGCCGCCGGTCAGCTTCCAGACCAGCCAGGAATCAATCGTACCAAAGAGCAGATCGCCTTTCTCGGCTTTCTCGCGTGCCCCTTCCACATTGTCCAGAATCCATTTGACCTTGGTGCCGGAGAAATAGGCATCGATCAGCAGGCCGGTCTTGTTGCGGAATTCGTCGTTAAGACCCTTTGCCTTCAGCTCGTTGCAGATATCCATGGTCTGGCGAGACTGCCAAACGATAGCATTGTAAACAGGACGGCCGGTATTCTTGTCCCAGACAACAGCGGTTTCGCGCTGGTTGGTGATACCGATTGCGGCAACTTCAGAGGCCTTCACATCCGGGGCAGAAAGCAATTCAGCCACAACAGATTGCACGGAAGACCAGATTTCCATTGCGTCATGCTCAACCCAACCCGGTTTCGGGAAAATCTGGGTGAATTCTTTTTGAGTGACCTGTGCAATTTGACCAGAATGATCGAACAGGATCGCTCTTGAGCTGGTAGTGCCCTGGTCAATTGCTAGTACGTATTTCTTTTCCATTTGATAATTCCTCCACGATGTCTGGATAGCAGGCGCCTTTCCGGCGCCCGCAAATTATGTTTTTCGCTCTCACAATCAGGCAAAGAGAACCTGATAGAGCGCGGCGCCACAAATACCGCCGCAAATCGGACCGAGCACGGGGATCCAGGCATAGCCCCAGTTGCTGCCGCCCTTGCCGGGAATTGGCAGAAGAGCATGAGCGATCCGTGGGCCCAAATCACGAGCCGGGTTGATGGCGTAGCCCGTTGTGCCACCCAGTGACAAACCGATCGCAACAATCAGGAAGCCGACGATCAACGGGTTAACCCCATCGGCAAACTGGTTGGCCCCGATGCCCTGCAGGCAGAATAGCAACACGGCCGTTCCGATAAACTCGCTGATAAAGTTGGCAACAGGGCTTTTGATTGCAGGACCGGTCGAAAAGACGCCAAGCTTGGTGCCAGCATCTTTGGTTTCGGCCCAATGAGGACCATACATCAGCACGATTATGGCAGCACCAAGGAAACCGCCAACCATCTGACCGGCAATATATTCGGGCACCAAAGCCCAGGGGAATGCTCCAACGGCAGCCAACCCAATGGTAACAGCAGGGTTGATGTGCGCACCGGTGAATTTACCGGTCACATAGACCGCCATAGCAACAGCAAAGCCCCAGCCGAAGGCAATCACGATCCAGCCAGCACCTTTGCCATAAGATTTTTCCAGAGATGTGTTTGCACACACACCAGCCCCGAAAATGATCAGCAGCATGGTGCCAATCAATTCGCCAATAAAGTTTTGCAATTCTTCCTCCACATGTACTTCTGCAAACTGTCAAGAGCGCTAAGCGTCGCTCTTTTCCTTCCCCCCGGCAGGCTGGCTGGCATTATCCTCCCAAACAATGCCTAAGCGCAGACGAAGGATTTCTTTCCTTGGACGGAGAAAAGCAGGTGTTTCCAAAATACCTGCCCAACCCCGGAACTCCGAAGAAAGAGAACAGCAAACGGCTCAACCCTATACAGAGGCAAATCTAGTCGTGTGCTGAAACTTCATTTGAAAATCACTCCAATCAGAACGCAACCTCGATGCGCTTCATAACGGCCTGAGTTTCATTCGTGATGCGCGCTTGATCCCAGCCCAAAAGTTCGGCCATAAGAGCCACAACTCTCGGAGCAGCAGACGCAGCCGCATTTTTATCGATCAATGTAAGAGTGATGCGCCCGCACAAGAAGTCAGATGCAGAAACTGCAGCTTCCTTTTCAATGGCATAGGGCACTTCAGCCTCAATAAAGGCGTAGTCAGGATGCAGGCGTTGGTTCATACCCTTATCCTTGGCGATGCGGGCAACATGTTCTGCCTGATCGCCATATGCTTCATTCAGGTGCTTGGCAACATCATCATCGAGATCATAGTTTTTGGCGATCACGCCAGCCTGATCTGGAGAGAAAGCTTCTGCCCCAATGACTTTCATGTCATGCGTGCGGCTACCGCCCACCGATCCGAAGGCACCGCTTTTGACAACCGTATCCACGGCCTGCTCGGCCATCAGACGGTAGGTCGTCCATTTGCCACCCGAAATGGTAACGAGGCCGGAAGCGTCTTCAATAATCACATGGTCACGAGCCAGCTGCGAGGTGTCTTTGGCATTTGGATTGAAAACCAGAGGCCGGATACCGCTCCAGGCAGACTTCACATCCTTTTCGGTCACATCAATATCGAAATAACGACGCACATAACTCAACAGATAGCTGATATCTTCCGGAGAAACTTCAGGATGGGATTCCACCTTGCATTCATTGTCCGTGGTACCGACAAGAGCCTGTCCCTGCCATGGCAGAATGAACAGCACGCGACCATCATCGGTTTTCGGGATCAACAAACCGCCATCCGGAGGCACGAAGTTGGCATCAAGGATCATGTGAATGCCGGAGCTGACCTTCAGAATGGGCTTTGCTGCCGCATCGTCCATTTTGCGAACGCCATCTGCAAACGGGCCGGTCGCATTGATGACCTTCTTGGCTTTGACATCCCATTCTTCGCCGGTATAGGCATCACGAACCCGCGCGCCGGCTACATTCTTCGCTTCATCATGCAGAAGAGAGACAACTTCTACATGGTTGGCCAGAACGGCACCAGCTCGTTCAGCTGTCATGGCAATGGAAATGGCCATGCGCACGTCAACAAACTGGCCATCATAATAGAGAATACAGGCCTTCAAACCCTTGGCATGCAGCATCGGGAAGCGCCGTATGGCTTCCTTGGCGCTGATGATCTTGCTGTGGCCGATATTCATCTTGCCAGACAGAATGTCATACATCTTGAGGCCAGCAAAAAGATAGGGAACCTGCCACCAGGAATAGACCGGCGTAATCAACGGCAACCGGTTGGACAGATGAGGCGCATTGCGCAGAAAGGCACCGCGTTCATGCAGTGCTTCGCGCACCAGATTATACTGTTCCTTGTCGAGTCTTTTGACGGCAGCCTCAAGATAACGCACACCACCATGCACCAGTTTGGTGCAGCGGCTGGACGTGCCTTCGCAGAAGTCATAGCGTTCAACAAGAGCCGTTCTCAGGCCGCGTGTTGCCGCATCCAGTGCAATGCCACACCCTGTCGCGCCACCACCAATCACAAGCACATCAAATGGGGTGTCGTCATGCAATTTTTTCAGAGTTTCGGATCTCATCTCTTCCTCCCGAATAAACCGACAAGGTCTGGTATTGTTAGGCAGAACCCACGATATTCGTTTTTGTATCTTTTCTTTCGTTATATATAGCATTTCGTAGGATAATGTTCAATTGAGTATTTTCGCAACATTAAACGAAAGAATAAGATCATTCGAATGCTCTGTGCAGAAGTGACAAAAATCCTTAAAATTTCAGCATTGAAACAAAAACTTAGGAGTTAAGCCAAAAAGCGGGTTTTCTTAAGAGAAAGGCACAAAAAGAAGGGACTTGATTGGAAAGTTAATGTGGGGCTCTCGATCAAAGAAGAAGGAGTTATTCGAAAGGAGGGCGTAAAAATACCAAGTGTGAAATTTTCGTTTGAAAAAAAACGAACATTTTCGCACCACCAAACATAAAAGGTCGATAGCACCAGAAAGAAGAATTGGTTCAGACGCCCTTAGTCATCAGATACCAGATGCGCGGTCACACTGGACGATTTGATCAGCTCGTCATAGGGCGCTGGGGGCAAACGATCCAGAAACAGACCATCAAGATCTGTGATATTACCGAGTTTGACCATGGCGCGCCGCCCGAACTTTGTATGATCGGTCGCCAGAAAAGTGGTGCGCGAATTCTCTATGATCGTTTGGGCGACACGAACCTCCCGATAGTCAAAATCCAGCAACGTTCCGTCTTCATCGATGCCGGAGATGCCGATGACACCGAAATCAACCTTGAACTGCTTGATGAAATCGATGGTCGCTTCACCGATCACGGCCAGATCACGCGGGCGCACATGCCCCGGCGCGATAGAAACGTCAAAGCTTTCCTGCTGGCTCAGCTTGGCGGCGACATTGATATTGTTCGTCACCACATTGAGATTCTTGTGATTGAGCAAGGCATCTGCCACCGCTTCGGTTGTCGTGCCTATATTGAGAAAAAGTGATGCGCCATCAGGAATATGCGCGGCAACCATTTGACCGATTCTGGCTTTCTCATCCTTCATCACCTCGCGCCGTTCGGTATAGTCGACGTTGCGCGTGTTGGATATCAGGCTCGCTCCCCCGTGATACCGACGTAAAATGCCATGATCACACAAGAGAGCAATATCCCGCCGAATGGTCTGCGGCGTGATATCGAAAAGAGCCGCCAGTTTCTCAATGCCAACAAAGCCTTCAGACCGGGCAATCTCAACGATCTTTTCTTGTCTTTGGTTGAGTCCCTTCTGGGGCAAGCTGGCATTCTGGCCGGTTACCATTTTTCTTCTCCAATTTGATAAAGCCTGATTATTCCAAGCATATCTGCTTCCCTTATACACCGGATGGGTGAAACGGTTCTACCGATAATGGGTAGCAATACGGGATTAATCCGAAGGCGCTTCTGCTGGCAGCATACAAAGCCCTCCGACATTTCGCACCATCTCAAGGCAGCGTCCATCTGACGCAGACCCAAACGCGCCCAACCTGGCGCTTTGAAAGTCTGTGGGTTTATCTGTGGGTTTACGTGATTGCAACCGGGCGAAATTGGCTGCCTGCCCTCACATGTTTATTCTTTAAAGATAAGCATTTTCAAATCCACAGCCGTGGACGATAGACATAATAAAAAGGGGCTCAATTGAGCCCCTTTTTGATGCATCAATTTATGAAAGCTATTTATTCAGAAATGCCGACATGCGCGAATAAACAAGCTCGCATTCTTCCTTGACCAGATCTTCCATATTCATGAAGGTATGAATCATGCTGTCCATATTGAGATGCTCGACAGGCACACCAGCTGCAGCCAATTTCTCACAATAGGCCTTGCCCTCATCCCTCAGCGGACAGAATTCTGCGGTGACAACAAAGGTTTCTGGCAATTTGTCCGTAAAATCACCATAGAGTGGAGAAGCAGATTTGCGACATTCGCCATTCTTGAAATAATTGTCGAAATACCACGCAACCTTGCCAGCCTGCAGCAAATACCCAACCGCGTTTTCTTCCATGGACCTGGAATCCATGGTGTAATCCAAACTCGGATAGATCAGGAATTGCTTGGCGATTTTGACGCTATAGTCATACTGCGCCTTGCCCGCGACCGCTCCACACAGGGCGCCGCCCCCCGAATCCCCTGCTATGGAAATTGAGCGCTTATAGTTCATGCCTCGCCCGTCAAGCACACCAAATGCGCCCTTCAGTGTGGCGTAAGCATCATTGACGCCAGCCGGATAAGGACACTCGGGAGCCAGCCGATAGTCTGGTGCGATCACGATATGTCTGGTTGCCAAGGCAATCTTGCGACAGATTGGATCATAAACCGTCACGCTCCCAGCCATGTGGCCGCCACCATGATAATTGATCAGCACCGGCAACGCTTCCTCTGGAGCCGGATTGTAGATGCGAACCGGCACCTGATAGCCTTCTGCCGGAATAATATCATCCTGAATGAGGGCCACATCGGGGATCGTGGTTACATAGGTCTTGGTTAAGTTGGCTAGCCCCTCGCGCGCGTTGGTGGCGTTTGGCTTGAACCCTCCAGCGACCAGCTTGGCAACAAGCGTGTTGAGATCATCCAGATAGGCAACAAGTTTAGGACTGACTTCTCGCATTTCATCACCTCTTGCTTACGCGGTTTTTCCAGCAGCTTCCATTTGAGCCTTCTTCTTACTCGGCTCAGGCAACAGGAAGCTGGCGACAAAGAGAGTCGCAGAGCAGACAATTGCAAAAATGGCTGAAATCATAATGTCCCCCGTGCGGTCAGCGATAACGCCGGAGATATACATCAGGATCGTTTCAACCAGATAGGAAAAGGACCAGAACATGGCGAACACAACTGCGATGCGCCCCGGAGTCATGCCGGGCAATTCATATGGCAGCGTCACAAGGCTGGTCATCGGCACAAACATCAGGAAGCCGGCAATGAAAGCGCAGACATAGGCGATGGTTGCATTGCTGGTAAAAGCCATGATCGCGGCAAAGATTGTCATAAACAAACCACACCAGCGCAAAACCGGAACACGCAGGGTGAAGCGTTTGGCAACGATAATGCCAACAACCGTGCCGACCATGCCCGCAGTGATCATGATGGACGAAAGGTATTTTGCTTCCGCTGCAAAATTCGGGACCATAGGAAAGATGGCGAATACGGAAATATAGCAGAACAAAATTCCAGAATAAGCAAATGGCAACAACCAGTTAACCGGTTCCTTGACGCCTTGCTTGAAGGTATAGGCCTCAACCGCCTTACCATCTTCTGCCTTGCCGGAGAGAGAGAAATCTTCTGAGAACAGCATCCACAGGATCAACAGAACAAAACTGACAACAGAAATGCCGATTACCACATTCTGCCAGGATCCGAGCTTGGAGAGCAAGGCGCCGGTGAAGAGAATAGCCAGCAGGTTGCCCATATTGAACGCGGCTGCGTTGATGCCATTCACGATCGGCAATTCTGCAGATGTGAAATAGTTCATCACGACCGGGTTCATATAAACGATCACGAAAGCACCGCCAAATCCCATAATCAGGCGTGTTGCGACATACATCGGATAGTTGGACGCAAAAGCCCCAAGAATGCCCAGAAAAATCAGGACAGAAGCAAAGGCAAAAGCTTTTTTCGGGCCAAGCTTGGTCAGGAACCAAGCCGCGATCAGGTTACCGATGATTTTCGCTATCGTAATCGCATTCGTCATCCAGGTCGCCGCAGCAACGCCATCGACGTGATAGTAGGACATGATGTCCTTGGTCATCATGTTGCCAGCAACCCACGACATGGCGAACAACGCATATGTCGTGAAGACAACAAATTCAATGATTGGCTTTCGAAGCATTTAAGGAACCTCCCTAGGCTTGATTCCGCTTTTTTAAATTCATGAGGGAGGATAGCCTGTTTTCATACAGTTCATTTTCCCGATTTTGGGAAGGTGTAATGTAAAAAGCAAAATAAAACCAAGAAATTATGAAACAGAACGCAAGAAAGGACCCAGCACAAAGTACTGGATCCTTATTGTCTTTCAAACAGCCTCATCAATCGTGAAGCAATCAGCCTTTTCTTAAACTTTCCAGATCGACATCCTGGGCATAATCTACATGATCAAGCCCAAAACCGTTCAGTTTCATGAAGTCGGTCTTATAGCCTTCATAGTCACCCAACGTCTTGAAATTGTCAGGCGTCATCTTGTCCAGAATGGCTCGGACCTTTTCCTGCACATCTTCACGCAGTTCCCAATCATCAACCCGCACAAGGCGATGCTCATCGACGCGAACTTCACCATCGGCTTGGTAGATACAATCGGCATAAAGTCGCTGCATCTGTTCGATACATCCTTCATGCAGCCCCATATCCTTCATCACCTTGAAGAGCGCCAGAATATAGGGTGAGAAAGCCGGAATAAACACGCTTGCCTTGGTAATCAAAGCTTTGCATACGGCGACATGAGCCTGCCCGCCAACGGCCTTGAGCTTGGCGTCGAGTTTATCAGCCGTTGCCTGCAAATGCGTCTTGGCGTGACCAAGCGTGCCTTCGTGATAGATCTGGTAGGTGATGTCAGAGCCAATATAGGAATAGGCAAGGGTCTGGCATCCCTTGGCCAGAACCCCTTCACCAGACAGGAAATCGATCCATTCTTCCCAGTCTTCCCCACCCATGACCTTCACGGTGTCGGCTATTTCCTGCTCGCTCGCCGCTTCCAGCACACTTTCCTCCAGACAATCCTTCTCCAGATTGACGGTATAACCGGTCATCGGTTCCCCGACAGTCTTGATTGAGGAGCGGATCAGCTTTCCGGTTTTGGGATCGGGGCGCACGCCAGTTGCCAGCGAATAGACCACCAGATCAACAGAACCGCCGAACTCGGTCTTGATGTAATCGGCAACGCTCCGGCGCATATCAGGAGAGAAGGCATCGCCAACGAAATTCTTGGCAACGAGGCCCTGTTTTTCGGCCTCTTGCTTGAATTGAATGAGGTTGTACCAGCCAGCGGTTCCGACGCCTCTCTCGGACGGCCCGCGTTCGAATGCAACGCCGATCGTGTCGGCATTGGCGCCGCCAAAGGCCAGGGAGATACGCGAAGCCAGACCAAAACCGGAGGAAGCCCCCAAGACAAGCACCTTCTTGGGGCCAGCCTCTATTTGCCGGGCTTGACGAACATAGTCAATTTGGTCTGCGACCGCCTTGCCACAGCCGATGGGATGGCAGGATTTGGCCACCTGACCTTTGATGATGGGTTGAATGATCATTGATATTCTCTGATGTACGGGGAAAAGAGGAATTGGCCTTGGTGTTTGGGTGAACCCTCAAGAGGATTGCGGGGGACGGACGGTTGCGACACCAGAAATGACGACCTTACCATCTTGATTGGTACTTGTCGTCTTAAGCTTGACGAGCTTCTTCTCGGGGATGATTTCAACCACTTCAACTTCAGCGCGGATCGTATCTCCGATATAAACAGGAGCCACAAAACGCAACTCTTGCCCCAGATAAATCGTCCCCGGACCAGGCAGTTGCATGCCCAGAACCGCTGACGTCAGACCGGAAACAAGAATGCCGTGCGCAACGCGTTTGCCAAATACACTTTTTTCTGCAGCCAACGCGCTGACATGCACCGGATTGATATCACCGCTGATGCCGCAAAACATTTGAATATCGGCTTCTGAGATCGTTTTCTCGAAGAACGCTGACTGGCCTATAGATAGTTGTTCCAAGGTGTAACTCATAGGGAGCCTCCCACATTGGTGAAGGGAATATCGGGGCCCCGCTCCCATAAGGAGGAGAAGAAAGAAGCGGGGTTTCCCGATTACCAGATAACCTTATAAGGATACTGGGGGACGAAGGGTGAGACCGAGAGGAGCGTCAACAAACAGGTGGGCATCCATTTCCTTGAGATCGGGGCTGATTTTGGGCTTGAAATCCATCTGCCCAAGCACATCCGTTTCAAGGTCAACACCGGGGGCAATCTCAATCAGCTCAATGCCATCTTCAACCAGCTGGAACACAGCCCGTTCGGTGAAATAGAAAACCTGCTTCCCATTCTGGCGCGCCTGGTCCCCCGAAAATGTGATCTGCTGCACAGACTTGAGAAACTTCTTCACCTTGCCTTCTTTTATGATTGTCAGCTTGCCGTCTCCGGCCTGGCATTTGAGTCCGGCCGCAGTGAAGGTGCCACAAAAATAGACCTCCTTGGCATTCTGCGTAATGTTGATAAATCCGCCACACCCGGCAATGGTTGGCCCGAAACGAGACACGTTGATATTGCCAAACGCATCGGCCTCGGCCAACCCGAGAAACGCCTGATCCACGCCACCACCGTCATAGAAATCGAACATCTGATCCTGCGTTATGATTGCATCGGGGAAAGACGCCGCACCAAAGCTCTGCCCGCCAGCAGGCGTGCCGCCAATGGCGCCCGGCTCCACCGTGGCAATCATCTTGTCGGTCACGCCCTCTTCATCGGTCACCTCTGCGATGACCTCAGGCACACCAATGCCATAGTTGAGAATAGCCCCTTCGCGCAATTGCTGCGCAGCGCGCCGGGCAATGATCTTCTTGACATCCAGCGGCCGCGGAGCCGTGGTCTTTTCCCCGCGCTTGCCGCGCCCGCAATAAGCCGGATTGTAACTCTCGGCAAAGGTCTGCCGATGTTCGTCACCGCTTGCGATCACGATGGCATCCACCAGAATGCCCGGAATGCGAACCTGTTGGGGATCGAGCTCCCCATGCTCAACCAGCCGCTTGACCTGAACAATGACCTTGCCGCCAAGATTGGAGACCAGCTGGGCCGCCGCCAGATTTTCGAGCGTCAGGCACTCATCTTCCATCGTGATGTTGCCATGCTTATCAGCAGTGGTGCCGCGCAACAACGCCACATTGGCTTCAAGCCTTTTATAGAACAGATAGTCCTTGCCTCCCACCTTCATGAGGGACACGATGTCCTCATTGGTGATCGTGTTGATCTTGCCACCTTCGATGCGCGGATCAACGAATGTTCCCAGACCGACATGGGTCAACGTACCCGGTTTTCCCGCAGCACTATCTCGGATCAAATGGGCGATCACACCTTGCGGCAGATTATAAGCCTCGATCAAATCACGGTTTGCCAGATCCTGCAATTTCGGGATAAGGCCCCAGTGACCACCGATCACACGCTTCACCAAGCCTTCTTGAGCGAGATGGTTATTGGCTCGATCTTTGCCGTCGCCCTGCCCCGCAGTGAAATATAACTCAATATTTCTAGGGCTTCCCGTGCTCAGATACCGGTTTTTCAAAGCTATTTCTATTGCTTCAGGAACAACAGCGCCAATAAATCCTCCCAGAATAACACGGTCTCTGTCTTCGATAAGATCAGCAGCTTGTTCTGGGGTCAGAATTTTTACTTGCATTTTTTTGACCCTTTATTTAGGGCACAAGTAAAAACACACATATGCCCATATTTCATGGGTCAATGCTAAGAAAGTTTTCTTTGGGATGAAACAGACAATCATCCAAAACAGAATTGCTGAAATGGGACAATAAGTGGCTTTTGCGCAAGAATAGAGATTACCGGGACCAGTTTACGTCCCCTTCCGCCATTTCCTTCGTTCTTTGAATGAGATAATCCTTGAAATTGGTGCAAAGGACCGGCATCTGCCGCCGCTGCCGAAAATAGAGGTTGAGCTCGAATTCCGCGTCCAGATAATCACCAAGAATGGAAATCAACTGCCCGTCCGCCAGCTCCTTGCGCAAGATGCTGAGCGGCAAATAAGCAATCCCGCCACCAGTAAGGGCGATGGACTTGATGATCTCACTATCCTCGACCTCTACCGTACGAGAGATTTTTACCGTGGTATAATCACCCTTGTTTTCGAACACCCATTTGTTCCCCCCCACCAACGTGTGAGCATACAGGCAGCTATGCTTTGCCAATTCCTCAGGCATATGCGGAATGCCATAGCGCTCGGCATATTGCGGGGAACAACAGGCAACCAATGGACAGCGCAACAGGGAACGGCGAATAAGAAGGCTATCCTTCTCTTGGAACCCGTCATAGGTGGCGTTGGCGCGAATGAAGAAGTCCACATTCTCCACCATATCGACGTCATAGGCCGTCTCGATGATGCGAAAATTTACGCGGGGATGCTCAAGCAGATATTCCCCCACGATCCGGGCAAGAAAATGCTTGGCAAAGAGCGGCGTGGAGGCAACCACGATGGTGCCGCGCTCTTCCTGACCAAACCGCTGCAGCTCCGAAAAGATATCCTCAATTTCCCCGTTGACCCCGCTGAAACGATCATAGAGATGCTGCCCAGCTTCGGTCGCAACCACTTTGCGGGTCGACCGCTTCAGAAGGCTCACGCCAAGCTTTTCCTCCAATTCGATGATCCAGCGGCTGCCTGCACTGGCGGAGATACCATAAAGCCGCGCCGCATCGGAAAAGGAGCCGGTACGAACAACATTCAGAAAATAAACCATCTTGTCGAGCATGGTTAGAGCTTTCTTTCTCACATGCGTACCCATAGATAGATAGCACTGCAGTGAAACCAAAACGGGAAAAACCGGTTGCGAATAGTCGATAGCCACACGGAGCGTGCGCTCCAGGCCCGGCGGCCTGCCCATAGGCCTCGCTCCATAACGAGTCAGGCGAGCAAAAGACAATCCCATATCTTCATTAGAGTTTTGCCTAGCTGTCTATAATCATTCGCGTCCTTTCATGTCAATAATTCTGACCAACGACATGTTCGCATGCAAATGTCGCAAACCAAACAAGAATAGAAGGTGGAATCATGCTTAAAGACAAGGTGTGCATTGTAACTGGCGGAGCACAGGGCATCGGCCGTTGTACTGTTGAAACATTCGCAACAGAAGGTGCGGCAAAAGTATTTGCCTGCGACATGAATCTGGACGCTATGAGCGACTACAAAGACAGATTTTCAAACATCGAGGCAGTAGAACTCAACGTGTGTGATCGTGATGCCATTCACGCCTTCATTGAGAAAATCAAACAAGAGCACGAAAAAATAGACGTCCTTGTCAACAATGCAGGCGTCACGCGCGACAACCTGCTTGATCGCATGAGTGAGAAGGACTGGGATATGGTCATCGACGTCAATCTGAAGGGCGTCTTCAACATGACTCAAGCGGTCTCCCCGGTGATGATCGCAAATGGCTCCGGATCCATTGTTACCATGTCCTCCGTTGTCGGCACCGATGGCAACATCGGCCAGACCAACTATGCAGCCACCAAGGCTGGTGTCATTGCCATGACCAAGAGCTGGGCCAAGGAATTCTCTCGCAAGGGCGCTCAGGTCCGCGCCAACTGCGTCGCTCCCGGCTTCATCAAGACGCCAATGACCAAGGATCTTCCGGAAAAAGTCATCTCCTACATGGAAAGCAAAACCCCTCTTGGCCACATGGGCGAAGCAGAAGACATCGCACAAGGCGTTCTGTTCCTGGCCAGTGATCGTGCGCGCTTCATCACAGGCCAAGTGCTGAAGATCGACGGCGGTCTGGTAATCTGAAGGGCCAATCATGACAAAAGTCTTTATCGTAGGGGCCAAACGCACAGCAATGGGCAGTTTTCTTGGCTCTCTCTCCAGCGTTCCAGCAGCACGCCTCGGCGCAGCAGCCATCGCCTCTGCTCTGGACCAAGCCAAAGTCAATCCGGCCCTTCTTGATGAGGTGATCGTTGGCAACGTGCTTGGCGCAAACCAAGGTATGGGACCAGGTCGGCAGGCAGCCATCTATGCAGGCATTCCTGAAACAGTTCCTGCGTATACCGTCAACATGATTTGTGGCAGCGGCATGAAAACCATCATGGAAGCCGCCTCTCATATCAAGGCAGGAGATGCAGGGTTGGCAGTTGCGGCTGGCATGGAATGCATGTCGCAGGCACCCTTCGCCTTGCCGGGATCGAGCCGCTCGGGGCACAAGATGGGCCCTCAGTCCTTGACCGACACCATGGTCGTCGATGGCCTAACCGACGTCTTCAACAATTATCACATGGGCATCACAGCAGAAAACCTTGCCGAGAAATTCGACATTTCCCGCAAGGAGCAGGACGCTTTTGCGCTCAAAAGCCAGCAGCGTGCCTATGCTGCGGTTCAAGAAGGCCTGTTTGACGACGAGATCACCCCTGTTGAGGTCAAAAGCCGCAAACAGACATTGATTTTCAAACGCGACGAATTCCCGCGTGCCGATGCTTCGATGGAAGGATTGGCCAAGCTCAAGCCCGCCTTCAAGCCAGAAGGAACGGTGACAGCAGGCAATGCTTCGGGCATCAATGACGGCGGTGTCGCATTTGTTCTCGCGTCAGAAGATGCTGTCAAAGCACATAACCTCACACCGTTGGCAGAGCTTGTCAGCTATGGTCAAGGCGGTGTCGATCCCGCCATCATGGGATATGGCCCAGTCCCCGCCATTGCCCAAGCCCTGTCACGCGCAGACATGAAACTGGAAAGCATGCAACGGCTCGAGCTTAACGAAGCATTTGCAGCGCAATCACTTGCCGTCATGAAGGGTCTCAGCAAGGATCATGATGTGCCCATGAGCTGGTTTGAAGACAAAACCAATGTGACTGGCGGGGCCATTGCACTCGGACATCCGTTGGGCGCATCCGGTGGCCGCATCACAACCACCCTGCTTTACGGCATGCTGCGAGACGGTCTTGACTACGGCCTTGCCTCTCTTTGCATCGGAGGCGGCATGGGAACGGCTGTTATTTTACGCCGGATTTCCTGAAATTCCTCAGCACGACACCAAGAGCGTCGCGACTAACCAGACCTTGGTCGCGACCTCTACCCAATAAGCCAGCGCTATTGGATAGAAGCTATTATATCGGAATAGGTGACTGGTTTCTCTGAAATCCGCACTGGGATCAAAGCCTTCCATAGGCCGGTTTCAGATTACCTTCCTGCACATGCGCGGTTCGGATCAAATAGCCATGACATATCCGACCAGAAGCATTGTGAAGCACCAAGCGGCATAACTTGGCCTGCTTTGGTCATCCCTCTTCAACACGGCTACGCCAATCAGAGCCCCCATACGCGATGTGTGTTCAGGGCGTAAACCTGTGCGCCCAAATAGGGATGCGAGCACCATAGCAGGATCGTCCAAATTTAATTTTGAGTAATTGACTCAAGAATTATTTTGTATATACATGAGTTAAATTCTCAACTTTAATGCAATGCGGCTCATTTGTCAGAACCAAGCCGTTCACGCGATCAAAAGCCCTACCCTTCATGAGCTTCCCCGTCCTCAATGGCTTTGCTTCCAGGCAAAGAATTCTTGCCCTAGTGACTGTTCTGGCATTGCCGGTTCTTGGTATAGCTATTTGGCACTTTGGCTCTACACGAAACTGGTTCAACGCCTATCTTCTACCCCCGCCTCTGGAGGTATGGGCGGCCGCGGTTGATCTATGGGGCAAGGGGTTGCTCGCAGAACATATTAAGGTGAGCTTGATGCGGGTGCTGGCAGGCTTTGCCTTGTCTGGCGCTTCAGCCCTGCTCTTGGCAGCGCTAAACTATCGCTTCCCGCTCGTCCGGCGCATGACTTTCTTGCCTTTTGAGGCAATCCGGGTGATCCCACCTCTGGCATTGGTTCCCTTGCTCATTCTCTGGTTCGGCATTGGGGAAGGGTCAAAACTGGCGGTCATCATCCTTGCCAGCTTCTTCCCCGTCTATCTCTCGGCCTTGACCGCCCTTCAAACGGTCGAGCCCAAGCTTTTACAGATGGCCAAGACCCTCAATCTCAGTAAGCTTGAAACCGTTCGGTTTGTGCTTGTGCCCGGAGCAAGCGCTGGCTTGTCGACTGGGTTGCGGCTTGGCTTCGGCTATGCCTGGCGGGCACTCGTTGGCGCCGAGCTGATCGCCGCCAGCGCTGGGCTTGGCTATCTCATTCTCGATTCCGAACAACTGGCGCGCACAGACCGGATCTTCGTTGGCATCGTCGTCATCGCAGTGACAGGTATGGCGCTTGATGCCATCTTCCGCCGCCTCCTTCCCACCGATGATCGACAGCATATGCTCGGAGGCATTTTCTGATGGACATGAGAAGCCCGACCACTCCGATTGAGATCAAGGGGCTGAGCAAGCGCTTTGTGCAAGCCACAGATAATGGGGCAAAGCTTGCGAGCCATCCGGTCATCAATGAGCTTTCTCTCAGCCTTGCACCCAATGAAATTGTCGCGCTGATCGGGCGGTCCGGATGCGGCAAGACGACGCTTCTGCATTGCCTTGCTGGCCTTGTTGCGCCGGATGTGGGGAGAATTCATCCCCCAGATCTTGCCGCACAATGTGCCGTCGTCTTTCAGGATCACCGCCTGTTGCCATGGGCAAGTCTGGAACAGAATTTACTGCTTGCCTTAAGGGCGAAAAAGTCACTCGACAAGGCAGAAAAACGCGCACGTGTGGCGGACATGCTTTCGGCGCTTGATCTGGCAACATTTGCCGAAAGCAGACCATCTGCCCTGTCGGGGGGCATGGCCCAGCGGGCCGCTCTTGGGCGTGCATTGCTGCAGGACCCTGCCCTGTTGCTGATGGATGAGCCCTTCGCCTCGCTTGATGCCCTGACACGCTCGGACATGCATGACCTGCTCATGGCCATTCAGGCCAAGAGCCCTCGCACAATCCTGTTTGTGACCCACGATCTGGAAGAAGCCGTCAAGCTGGCTGATCGCGTGGTGGTCATGGCCCATGGCCAGATACAAGAGGATGTCCCGATCCCCCTCCCGCGCCCTCGCGATCTTGACGGAGAGGCAATCCGCTCCATCCAGCGCCATTTACGCGAACTGGTCAGCCATCGCGAAAGCAGCGCGTTCCAATCGCATTCAACCAACCCTATAAACGGAGGAGTCAGCGCATGCTGAAGTCACTTCAAACCGGTATCGCAGCCCTGGCGGCGGCGGCCTTTGGCCTTGCCTTGTCCGCAGCATCAGCCTTTGCCGATGAGGTCAAGGAAATCAACGTTTCCTATGTGACCTCGCCCTTCAACCTGCAAGTCATGGTCACCAAGCTGCAGGGCCGGCTTGAGAAGGAATTTGCAAAAGACGGCATAACCATCAATTGGCACGAGATCACTTCCGGTGCCAAACAGGCGCAGGCACTGGCCGCCGGATCGCTCGACTTCGGTATGGTGATGAACTCAACCTCTGTGCTCATGGCCAATGCGGCAGGCAACCCGATCAAGATCATCTCCGCGGTATCCCGCCCATCCGAAACCTTTGCCCTGGTCGCCGCCAAAGATGGCCCTTCCAGCGTTGCCGAACTCAAGGGCAAAACGGTTGCCGGTCCAAAGGGTACTGTTTTGCATCAGATGTTGGTGGCTGCTGTCGCCAAAGCCGGACTTCAGCCGGGTGATGTGAAGCTTGTTTCCATGGATCTGCCCAAGGCCCGCGCTGCAATGCTGTCCGGCAATGTGGATGCCGCCCTGCTGGCCGCCTCCCTCGTCATCAAGTCCGAGGAAGAAGGCGCGCATGTCATCACCACCGCCAAGGGCCTTGTCACGCCCAAGCTCGTGCTTGCCGCGCGTCCGGACTTTGTTGCCGGGCATCCCGATCTGGTGGCCCGCGTCATCAAGGTGCATAAGGAAGCCCAAGGCTATATCAACGCGCATCGTGAAGAAGCCATCGCACTTGGTGCCAAAGAGCAGAATATCGCGATAGCGGACGCCACCAAGCTTGCCGACTGGGCTGGATTCACCACAAAACTCGATCAGAATGACCTTGCCAGCATGCAAGACGACATGCAGTTCCTGATCGCCAACGACCTGATCAAGGGGCCGGTTGATCTCAACGATATCCTTGCCCCAAGTGCAACGGAGTAGCCCCATGTCAAATCCTTATGGCATACAGCCAAGACACGCACCTGTCGTCGAGTTGAAAGAGAGCGATTGCCCTCTCGCCTTCACCCGCGATGACTTCATCCGCTATGCCGGTCCGGATCAGATCATTGCCTCGGCGCTGATGTTCCAGATGCTGACTTGTGCCAGTGCGGCGCTGTCACCTGACAACCTGATCGAACGCAATGAGCTGAAGATTCAGGTCGGCTTCCCCGGCCCGGGCGTCACCGACATCATCGAGCTGGTGCTGCGAGGGAGCACTCGCAACGCCCATAACATCACGGTCAAAACCGAAGACCTACCCATGAAGGCCCCCGAGGCGCTCATCGGGCGGTTCTATTTCGAGTTTGAATATCGTGGCAAGCGCGTCGCTCTCTGGCCCGTGGATGGTTATTTCACGGATGAGTTCCGCTCCATGGTCAAACAGTTCCAGCCGCGCAAGGGCGATGAAGCTGGCCAGGCCGCCTATCAAGCATTCAAGCATGGCATGGTTGCCAAGCTGATGGCGGCCGAACCGCAAGCTCTTTTCAACGTAAAAACGGTTGCTTCGTAAGCTGCGGACGCCCGTTTGCTGATGCTGTCGGCAATAAATGAGCATCCTCTTCCCGGCCAAAATCTACAGAGAAATCTCTTGGTGTCCGCCGGGAAGAAATGACGCCCCACATTCAGGCAATGCTCAAAGCCTCTCGGGCAACGTACAAGGGCGTTACCAATGCTAGGATTTGCCATCAGGGACGTCAAACATCCACCCCGCCGGACCATGCCGGTTTGAGCCTTATTCTTTTGCTCTCATTTTCCGCACCGCTCTTGGAGGCTTTCCAAACCAACGCACTGCCGCGTGATTGAAAGCCGCTTGCTCGCTATAGCCGAGCCGGAAGGCGACTTCCGATAAGGAGATCCGGTCATCAGCCAAAAGATGACGGGCTGTTTCCGCACGCACGTCATCCACGATCTGTCTAAAAGAGGTCCCCTCCCGCATCAGTTTTCTTTGCAGACTGCGCACAGACAGGCCCAACAGAGACGCCACCGAGCTTTGAGAAAGGATCGAGCCTGCCATCTGTTCCTTGACATGGTAGCGCACATAAGCGGCCACGCTGTCGAGCGCTGGAACCTGATCGAGCGCCTTTTCAGCGACCGTCTCCAGCGCGGTGACAAGAGGAACAGAAACGGGATTGCGGAGATCCTTCAGGCGGGCCTGATCAAAGGTGACCGATGAGCTCGGCTGGTCGAAAAGCACCGAAGGGCCAAAGACCTGATGGATCGGCTCAAGATTTTCAGGGGCCGGGAAGTCAAAGCTGGTCGAAAGCGGAACCAATGAGGCGCCAAAGACCTGCGCGGGAATCAGAGCAACATTGGCCAGAGCCCAGATCGTTCCGAACTGGATTTCAGCATTTGCCTTCTCTTCCGTCGAGACATGCCTGTGGGTCATGATCAAGCGATGAGGCATATTCCGCATCTCAAAGGAGGAGCGCTGGTAGAGCAAGCGATTGAAGCGCGACAACTGATAGAAAGCAGACTGGGGCGTCTCGCTGCGCATGATCAGCTCGCCAATGGTGCCAAGACGGGAAAGATCCACGCGCAAGGCCAACACCGCCCCTACCTCTGGCCCGCCCCAACGCTCGATAAGAAGCGGCCTTAGCTCGAGCACGAGCTTTTCCTCTATTTGAGAAATGGAGGCGCTATCCCGCCTGTATGCAGTGGCTTTATGGAAACGCGCCGCTTCCGAAGTGGAAATCAGATCTTCCTTTAAGGCAAGATCGACAAGCGCATCGAGCAGGGCAGCAGAAGTCTGGGCTTTGAGTGAGAGCATTTTAAGCATCTATTTTGTTGTGCCTGATTTCGACTATACGCGACATGGCGGAAATAATCAAAAATATGGCGTGAATTATCAAAAAATGCCTGCAGTATTTGCGTAAAGTAGGCAACCTTTTTTCTGTAATACGGAGGCATGACCATGTCAGGCTCTAGAGAAAATTCAGCCCCTTCATTCGGCATCCGTCATCTCTTTGATGATCAAACCTACCACTTTCAGGCTTTGCGCGTTCTGAGCGATGCTGGCGTCGGTGCCGCAGATATGGCCGAAGTGTTGCAGGCGATCGCAACCATTCCATCTGGCGATGCGGATGCTTGGTATGATGCCTTTTCGCGCATTGCCCAGACCAATGAAAAGCTGGCAGAGACATGCGGCGATGCCAAAAGCAGAGGGCTTGCCCGGTTTCGCGCCCATACCTATTGGAGAACGGCCGAGTTCTTCCTGTCTTCCACAGATAAAAGACGCGCCATTGCTTGGGAAAGACAGATAGACAGCTTTGATCGGGGGCTGACTGATCATTCCATCGCTTATCATCGCTATGAAACCCCATATGAAAACGGGTCGCTGAAGAGCATCTTCTTCCCCGTGGAAGGGGGGGAGAAGCGTCCCTTGATGATAATTGTTGGCGGGTTCGACGGCACCTTGGAAGAGCTTTATTTCATGATGGGCAAGGATGCCAATGAGCGTGGATATAGCGTGCTGCTCTACGAGGGCCCCGGTCAGTCCGGCCCGGTGCGCGAGCAACAAATGTATTTCACGCATGAGTGGGAAAAACCAACCAGTGCCATCATCGATGATTTTCTTCAAAAGCATCCTGCCTATGACCGGATCATCCTGACGGGCATCAGTCTTGGCGGCTATCTTGCGCCAAGAGCGGCTGCCTTTGATGACCGGATCGACGGCGTCATCGCCTTTGATGTGATGTATGACTTTGGCGCTGTGGCCGAGAAATTTCGCCCCATGATCAATCATCCCATCTATTCCAAACTGCCGGGCATTTCATGGGCGCTTCAGAATGGACAATGGGTCTTTGGAGTGCAGAGCCCGGAAGCCTTCATCGACGCGGCACGCCCGTTCACGCTTGCGCATGTCGCCCATCAGATCAAGGGAGACGTTCTGATCCTTGCCGGTGAGATCGACCACTTCGTTCCCCTGTCCCAAGTGGATGATTTCAAGAAGAGCCTCACCAATGCCCACTCTGTGGAAAGCGTCATATTCAGCGAAGCATCAGGGGGTGGGGAACATTGTCAGGTTGGCGCAACCTCCCTCTGGCATGCTAAGGCTTTCGACTGGATCTTACGCCATTTCGAATAAGACTCTGAAGACAAGAAAGAAATGAAAATGAAGATAACGACGACTTTGGCGCTTGTGGCCCTTGCCCTGGCCTCCTCCAATGCTGTTGCAGGAGATAGCCTGCTCGAAAAGACGAACCAGCTTTGCTTTGGTGCATTCGACGGCAATTCTCTTGAAGAGATGGGATTCACAGCCTTTCAAATGGAAAAGGAAGTCCCCTTCATGACCGACGCCTATGAGGGCGAAATCGATGGCCAAAAGGCTTTGCTTTTTACCGGTGAACAGTTCGGCGAGAAGGTGTGTGATGTGAACCTGCCCGAAGCACCGACCCAGACCTATCAGTCGGTTCATGACATACTGCTAAATATGTTCGGCGTGAACGGCAACATCTATGACCAGCCCAATAGCGAGTGGGGCTATCGGGGAGAAATCTGGGCAGACAAGGAAGCCATGTCCGGTTCCATCGAGAATCTGGAAATCGAAGGCATGAAACTGGGCACCGTCTTTGTTCAATATACCCAAAAACCCTTCAAGCAGACAAACGGCAGAACCGGCTTCATCATTTCATATTCCACGCGATAAGCCTCCATCATAATTGGTGAGCGGGCAACGGCCGGAAGGAACGTCACGCAGCAGTGGTTCCTTCCGGCCGTTTGCCTTTGTCCTGGAACAGACAGTCGATCGATATCTCCGGAGCATCGATTATCTTGCGATAGTCGACACTGATGGGCTATTGGAACAGTGAAAGAAGTGAATGGAATCAAATCGCTCCCAGTCAGCTCAAAGGTCATATCGGTTTTGAAATTGAAGCTCTTGATAGCCTCGATCATCGTTATTCTGGGTCTGGTGCTTGTGACAGCTTATCGAGAGCAGCAGAACCGCAGGCTGGCCCAAGCGCATGTTGTGGGCGATGAACAGAGCCATAAGGTGGTTGTTTATCTGCATGGAATGGATTTGCCCTCTCCTTCAACACAGGAGATCGCCAATCGGACAAAGCTGGATGCTATCGGCAAAGCATTGTCGATCAAAATCCTTCTCCCAAGAGCCTCGGAACCCTGCCCGCAAGACCACCGACAGATCTGCTGGCGCCAGAAAACGGATAAGGATGTGACAACCTCGCTTGCTGGGGTTCTGGCGTCCCTTAAATTGGACACTCCCGATCAGATAACTGGGTTCATTGGATTTTCCAACGGGGGCTACCTCGTGAACAAGTGGGTCCAGTACTGTCTTTTAGAAAAAACACAATGGGTCATGTCCATCGGGAGTGCAGGCTCTTGGGGAGACGATGACAAGTCGCTTTCTTCTTGCTCGCCGATCACTTTGATCATAGGGCGAAACGACAGATACCACTATAAGCACGCGCTGGCTTTTTATGACCATCTCCGCTTTCTTCATGCCAATGCGACGCTGGTTGTATTCGACGGCGGACATGAGTTGCCAGAGCGGGCTCTTCAGGATGAGATCTCCCGTTTTTAATCTTGTGGCTTTGCTGCACGTCCCTGTCCTTCTTTGCCTAGCGCAATGACCGCAGCCACTTTGCAAAGATCATTGCGCTTGGCGGTGTATTGCTCATCCGATCCAGAAAAGCCTACTAGATTTCTGCGGTGATGCCTTTGTTTGAACTCATAGCGGAAGCGAGCTGGCCCTTCTATGCCAGAATTGCCAGACAATGGATAACAAAGGGAAATCAAGTTTCCAAAGTTATAAGGACCCCAATGGAGAACTGTCTATAGAATCGGAATGCGCGCTGAAGCATAAAAACCCTGAGAGACGTGTCTTAAGTAGGTAAAGTCAACTAGTAAAAACTACCATGTCACAATAGATCTGCGTTCCACACCAACACTAAATTGAGGATTACTCTCCGGTTTTCATTTGCATGCCTATCTATTTTTCGGAATAATCGGTAATTCTTTATTGTGTCGCGCAAATGAGAACGAGTATCAAATTGACTATCGAGCTAAAGGGGACGCGTCCCCTGTCGTCAGGCTCATTTCGCGACTGTTATCAGCACCCGAAAGATGCCGGAAAATGCATAAAGGTCAAACGACCCAACACTCCAAACCATGTGGGGAAAGTTGACCGTATTATAGGCAGATACGAACCTGACCCCAACATCCGTGAATATGAACATTACCGGAAGCTGCTGGGTACAGGCATTCCGCTGCACTGCTACTTTCCCAAAATGTACGGGCTTGTCGACACAGATCTTGGCACAGGCGTTTGTTTGGAATTGGTGCGTGGCTCCAATGGAGAGATGCCAATTAGCTTGGAAGAGATCGTCACCTCCCGGAATAGCGCTCAGTTCGATACAAAATACATCCTGCAGGAGGTCATCAAGTTTTCCTGTTTCTGCGCGCAATTTGGAATATTGGCGTCCTGTGACGAACCAGGCAACTTGGGATTCGTACGCGACAACAAAGGCCTGCGTCTGGTGTCTTACGACCTCAAACTGCGCCTGAATAAAGAGCTCATTCCAGTATCAACATTATTTGCCGGCTTCCGGCGTCGCAAGATCACCCGACGCTTCAATAAACTCCTAAACTATCTTGGCAAAAATCTGGGCTATATCGACAATCACGGATAGGGAGCGGGCGCCCTCTCCTGCATCAGCCATACACCCGCATCTCTTCGCACGCACCAGAGATGAAGAGACCTGCAATGGTCAGCGCCTCGAACGCTACAAAACTCCACGGAATCAGCGGGGCGGCACTCGATAGGCGTTTGCAAACAAATCAGACTTCAAAATTATGAAAAGTGGACCTCTTTTATAGGTCCCCAAAGCTGAAATAGACGCCCATCTCAATCTCATGCGAAACAGATGGTGGGCTAGCTCACACCATTGACAGCAAACATATTATTTTACGAATAATAAAATGGTGCCGCTGATAGGCGAAACCACACCAGATTCAGACACCACGAAAATAAAAATTAGTCAGTATTATCAACAAATTAAAATGAACAATTGGGCACACCAAATTTTCATGTGGACTCAGTTTGTCAATTACCGTGTACTCAATTCATTGACAGCCTCACCGTAGCATGAGAGCCACTTCAAGGACAACTCGGGACTACCTAGGAAAAGACACTGATCGACACGGGCAGTGACTAACATGTAGCAATGAATGTTGGATGTTGGTTCGATCGCGATGAAGACCCTGTTCCTATATCACCATAAGCAATTTCTATTGAGTAATGCTATATTTCGTTCCAAGCTCAAGATTGTTTAATTGACCTACCAGAACCAGCTTCCCACTCAACTACTCATTGGGGCTTTTAGATCCTTTGGCAATTCTAACACCTGAGTTCCGTCCACCAGCCTAATAGTGGGTTCATCGCTGCCGACGCTTTGAAATAGTGTATTGAGATGCTCTGCAATTGCATCGAGGGATTCAAGTTCGTTCGCTTCAACACCCACTGAACAAAGGGTATCACGAAGTTTCGCGTATAACTCATACCCACAGCCTCTCATCCCGCAAGCAAATGCCTCATAGAACAGAGAAGGATCAGACATTTGTGAAGAATAAACTACCGCATTCATCCACACATCTTCTACATCTACAAGCAAAAAGCCTAACATCACACACGACGCAAAAGCGTTTAACGGTTCTTCCTCTGAAATAAAGTAGTTGTATGCGTCTGCCCAGAATGAGACGCTGCTAACCGTCTGCATCTTTTCATCGGCTTCACGTTCGGCATAAAATTCAACGCACCATCGAGTTATTCGATACTTCAGTGAGGCTTCAATTCTGAGAAGCTCATCACAAGAGGAGTTTACCCGCTCGAAAAACTCTAATGCTTTCTCTAAATCTCCGGAAAATAGAAAAGCATCACCAGCACAAATAGCAGCCCTATCGGAACCAGAAATATTAAACGATAATTCATAACATCTTGCAGAAAGACGGTAACGCCTTCTGAAATAGAGCGATCCGGCAAGTTCAGAAAGAAAATAGTCTCTCTGACAGTATTCAGAACCTGACTTTCGCGCTAAATTGTATTGCTTGACTGCATCAAAAAATTGACCGTTCGTGTGAAAGAAATTGCCGAATGAATAGTGCAATGTAGATAGACTAATAACAGAATTAATTCGACAAAACCGTATCGCTTCATCATAGAAGCGTTCAATCGCCTTTGACCTTTCCTCATTGTTAGATTTACTTTGAAGCAAAAAGAGTAAATACATATAGCACGGCCCATCTTGCTTTTCATGAAGCTTGTTTAAACTCGCAATCTCCGAAGACAGTCTCAGGCTGTCAATCAACCGGCAAGCAAATTTTGCAGCGACATCCCGGCTGTAGCACACAAGTTTTTTTTCGCAAATTATGTTAGCTAAATCATTTGCCTGACGTGAGAATTCAAAATAGGCGGACATAAAACCGATGGCATACACTAGCTGCGAGAAAATCTCTTCTCGGGTCATACTCTCCAGATGTATCCGAACGGACGAAACTACATCAATAGCTGCGATTACACTGTCATCTTCTAGGCAAACTGTCACTGGTATGCACTTTTCTGGATCAAGTTCGCCAGAGATCAGTTGGCTCTGTTTTCGAATTTGCAAGACGGCACACTGGAGATCAAAGTTGGATTGGCTCTTTGGACAATCTTGTTTGACGGATAAGCCTATCGGAGCTCGCTTTGACATGTGTCGAATGGTTCTATAAATGCGTAAAGTCTGAATCAGTGCCTTTGTCGTCACCGAAGACCACAGGTTATCTTCTGTAAAGCTTACAGAAACACTAGTCGCGTTATTGTCTCTGGACGTCCTTGCAAATATGTCACTTACCCACCTCCAGTAAATCTGCTTTGTCGGGGAGCAATATCGAGCCACAATCGATGGACATTCTAAGCTAGCTTGATACTCAAGCCGATCCCATTTCATGCTAACGGTCTTTTCTTTCTTAACATCATCCGTAGCCTTTAATTGAACATAGAACATCAAACCTGTTGAGTTTTCTGCCTCTTCAAAAATTTCAATTTCCAAATCCACGCCATAGTCTTTGTCTTTTCTCCGACAGGCCCACTCCGTCGGCAACAAGCTTTCAAACCAACGGATCGACTCATCTTCAAGTCGATGGGATCTCGTACGCTTTGGCATAAAATAAAACCCTTAAACGAGCAGGTTTACTTTGCTGCTTTCGTCAACATTGCACCACCACTTGTCTCTGCAAACGTCAACCTTGCAAATAAAATTTTTATAAATCAATAGTAGTCCCGATTTTTTAGAAATTTCTAGGCCCAAATACTCATAACCGAAACACTGAATTCTCCATCTTGCAACTCAGGCATTCAATTAACTCAGTCGACAAGACAGCTGTTGTATATTCGTCTATCGTTCTTTCACATCTGATGCACTCATACCAAACCTAATTGTCCTTTAGCCCATACCTGTGCGTACATACCGATGTGGCCACTAAAGTGCGTCCTCTAGGGTTGATTTTCTGTTCTGGACATGTATTTATATGGTCATGATCCCTATGGACAAAACAAGAGGACGCCATGACCACCATCTTCTATGCTCGTGTCTCCACCGCAGACCAGACCCTAGACCACCAGATTACCCAAGCCAAAGACGCCGGGTTCAAGATTGATGAGGTGGTGTCTGACCATGGCGTGTCTGGTGTCTCAACCCGGCTCTGTGAGCGACGAGAAGGCAAGAGGCTGTTCGACCTCCTCCGATCTGGTGACACCCTTGTTGTCCGTTGGGTTGACCGTCTTGGCCGCAATTACGACGACGTGACCGACACCATGCGAGAACTGCTCAGACGTGGCGTAACCATCAAGACGGTTATCAACGGGATGACCTTTGACGGCTCCAAGGATGATCCCATGACGGTAGCTGTGAGGGACGCCCTGATTGGCTTCATGGCTGCGATGGCACAAGCCGAGACAGAGACCCGCAAGGCTGCCCAAAGAGCTGGTATCGAGGCTGCCAAGCAGAAGGAAGACAAGTACAGGGGAAGGAAACCAACATACAGCAGGGAACAGTTCACGCGGGTGCAAGACATGCTGGCCAGCTCCGCCACTATCTCCAACATCTCCAAGGAGACCGGCCTGACGAGGCAGACCATCTATCGCATCAAGGATACCCCGGAGACCTGCGAGAGATCGCTGGCTTTGTGGGGCGTGTAGCAAGGCAGCCCCCTCCCCACACGAGAGCGAAACAGCCTTTGACCTTCCCTTCACGTCACCTCTCAAAAGGACAGAGGTGGCAAGCTTGGGGAATTGAAGGGGCTGCCTTGGTGATGCTTCCTGCCGGTCTGTGTCAGTTCGGGGACCGGTACGGGGGTAGTCGCGCGAGTTGTTAATCCGATTGGTCGCTCAGAAAATTATGTCTGAAATTCCTGGAGTCATCCTTGGCCATCACCAGAGAGCAGCCTTGATCTCCTTCAGAGGTAGGACCCCGGACTACTCCGAGGCCCCAGAAATTGATTAGAATGCGCCGCTTTCCGCTTTGATCTGGGTGAGTTCCATCAACATTTCCTGATGTTCGTAAGCTTTGTCCGAGGCATCAGCCCAAGTCTCACCGACCCAGTCCTCGACAGCTTCAGGCAGCCAGCCCAGCCGTTTTGCCTCCAGCATAACGTCCAGAATATTCTTGGTCTCGGCAACACGATATTCTCGCTTCCCGTTAGACATGATTTGCTCATATACGCCAAGAACCCGTTCTCTCTCTTCGAGACGATTGAAGAAGGGGCTGTTTTCCCCACCGCACACAATCAGGCGCAGCTCTTCCGTGGAGTGTAGAAGTTGAGCTGTACCATCGGCCTCGAAGTGCAAAAAGAAGTGCAGAGGACCATACATGGAAGTCGCAGAGTGAATATCGATCATATGTTTCATTGGTATTTCCTTTCGATGAAAGTGGTGAGTTGAGCGCCCCTCACTGCCGAGACAGTTTTCCAAGAGGAGCAGGAAGGAATGCAGCAAGAGCGCTGCGGGAAGACGAGATAGGGGAAACCTGAGAGATCAACCCATGCAGGACTGGCTGGAAAGGATCAGCCTCAAAGGGATCTCAATCAGGTTGTTCTTGAAGGTGGTGATGGTGCGTGGTCATCTCTCACGGCTTCGATGAAGGAGCATCAAAAGCGCCATAGAAGATGACCATTGGGAAGACGGGGAGTTGATCATAAAGACAGACCTGCTTGGCGTTCCATCGCTGTTCGGCACAACGGGAATGCAATAAGGTCTTGATCAAGGGAAGTGGTGTTGGTGGTAACAGCCTTGGTCAAACAGCGCAAACCATGGGGGTAGCTTAAAGTGGCACCTATAGGTGCATCATTAGGTAGACAAGAGATGGCTATAGTTAAACCTTAAGAGAACAGAGAGAGGCTTCGCCCACCGGGGTTGTCGGGGACGCAACCTTTTATCGAGCCACTCACAAGCCACTGAAATATCGTCAAATTCTGGATTGAAATATAAATGGGCAGCAGAGGATCACAGAGATCTCAACCCCGCGCCATAATGCCGCTGCGTCCGCCCTTCAATAGAGCACGCATGAACGCCTCACAGCAGCCGCTGGAGAGGCATCCCTCGCTGAAATAGACAACCACCCAAGCGCCGACCCGATTGCGTCCAGAGCGCCCCTCGAAAGGCTTTTGCAGCCTCCATCCAGCAGAAAAGACTTGGCTGCATTATCAACGATAGACATCATTTCGGAGGCGAACCAAAGAGGCCTTCAGGTACTCCTGAAGGCCACGTGTTCCTCATCCTCGCTTTGCTGCTATCAAATGCGAAATTTTATTCCGGCTCATACGCCTTGCTAATCGAGAACACATCAAGTTCTATCGGCTTGCAGCCCTTACGCATAGGCAGCTCACCTTTGAGATACATTTCCGCCAACAACAGGAAACCAGCCTTTGTGGCCACTATCTTGGAGCTTCCCCGCTCATCATTGATAAAGCGCTCTTCAAATAGATGGCGATGGGGAGCTTTTGCGCTCCAGCTTCCCTCTTGCTTATAGAGGTATCCCCTATCAGCCAATGTTTTAAGCACTAGGTTCTGGTTCACCCCAGGCATTTTCTTGGACAGAGCAAACACACTTCTCTCCGCACTGACAACAAAGCTCGCGACAGAGAGCAGGGGCAGAACATGTTCAAGCTTGCTTAGAGCTTCCATGGCTTCGCTTCCTGCGTTAAGGCATGCTTTTTTCAGCACTTCGAACATGGCCCTGATCTCAACGGTGATAATTGGAGTTGCCGAGATATCGTTCATTGGAATTCTCTTTCATAAGAAATTGGCGCGGTGAGCGACCTGAGGCTTATCCTTCTGTGCCTCCTAGCTCGACCGCGACTGCGTTTGCAAAAAATCATTCGTTCGAGAAATATTCCGTATTCCTGCCTTAGTGGTTGGAATATGGAAATTTGATGGGTGGAGAGAGCAGCCAAAGGGCGATAATCCCCTCTAGCTGCCTTTGTCATCAGAAGTCCGGTTCGAGATCCTCCTCAGGTTCATCAGGGGTCTCGACTTGGACATCTTGCCCATCATCCTCACGGATCGCCTTTGCTTTCTTGAAAAGCTGCTTGATTTCCTCCTGCGTAATCAGCTCTTCCGCAATCAATCTCTTAAGTGCCTTGCTGACGGTCGACTGCACCATCCCAAGGCCTTTTGCCAGCTCCTTCTGATTGATATAATTCAGCGACTGAAGACCGCTTTTGACGCGCCTATTCGTAGTGTCACTGTCTTCTTCAATCTTCCAACCGTGCTCTTCCAACGTCCAAGTCATCGGAGCCAGCGTTTCATCGCCTTTGGCACGAAATTTACCGAAGCTCAGCCTAAAACTCGCCTTCCCTATTGGAGGGTTAGCTGGCTCTTCTAGTCCGATCATCACCTCAAAAGTCGTCTGCATAGCAGAAGACCCTCGCGCTTCCTTTCCGTCTTTCCGCGCATGATGAACTAGAATGGTCGCAATGCCCATCTGCTTCATAGACAGCAGGAATTTCTGTACTGGTTTAAAAGCCGTTGCAGAATTCTCGTCCTGCAGTCCATCAGCCACCGTTGACAGGTTGTCGATGATCAAGACGTCAACATCGAGATCTTCGCACTTCTGCCGCAACTGCTTTTGTGACGCAGACTTTGTAATGTCGAAAAATTCAACGTTTGGATCTTGGTCCTGCCGAGCAATGATCGACAGATTTGAAGCTGCTGCATCGGCATCTCCCTCTTGGACGACATCACCCAGAGTGAGAGTTTCGATACGCTCCTTCAAATCCTGCAGGTGCATTTCACCATCGATGAGCAGCACTCTACGCGGCTTCGGACACTTCCAGTTTCCTACCTTTCCACCACCTGCCATCGCGATTGCCATCGACAGGGTCAACCATGTCTTTCCAAGACCCGATGCAGACCAGAGCAGTAGGCTCTCCCCTTGACGCAGCCAAGGTGCAATCAGGTCTTCTCTTGGTTCAAGCTGTAGATCAATCAGATCACCAGCAGTTCTAATTCTCAGTTCATCCGCCTTATGAGCGGGTGGGGTCAGCTCCACAACTGAGCCAGTCACAGATGGCAAACCTCGCCACCGAATGAAAAGCTCTGATGCGGAAACATCATGGTTTTACATTCCATGCCATCAATATGGGACCGAACTGCAAAAACGTCAACCTATTGAAAAACAACAATTTTTTACACTAGACCAAAAGTCCTGTTCCCATTTATGGATTTCAATGGTTTACGTCGTGGCTTGTGACATTTCAGGCCAAATATGCCACAAAACTTTTTTCAGAGGGGTGTGGATGAGAGGCGTAATGATCAGCGGAAATAACCCTAATGCCCCCAATTATGGAGGCTTGGCTCTCACCAGAGATCACCGGAGACCTAGCTTTTCCCCGGTATAGCTGGAGAACCAATCACAATATAGTTTACTCCACTGCTCAATTCTCGCAGGCTCAGGATTTTTTGCGATGCTACTTCCATTCAGCTGCGAGGAAGATGGAAAATCTGAAAACTTGATCAGTATCCCGTCATTTTCTAGATGCCCATGCATAAACTCGGTTCGATGGCCATTTATGAAGTCATAAATTTGAACGTCCGCCGATGAGCCTCCCAAATTTATACGTCCTTCTATTAAGAGGCCCCGATAGATGCTGCCGTATTGGCATGAGTTAGCCCACCAAACTCGCCCGTCGATAAGATTGTCATCAACGACTGCGATTTGCAGTGCAGCCTCAACATCACTCGATATCTTCATATCAATCATGTCGACAAAGCCGTCTGGGAATGTGTCAAATATACCTGTCCAAATTTGGGGACGAAATGCTAGTGCAACTAGGTATTCTCTGGCCTCTGCGGCATGACTTTTAAAGTCTGATATCAATTTGGGGAAGCTCAACACATCAACAGCCAAACCGACAACTAGGCCAAGTGAAAAGTAGATAACACCACCGAATTTTAATGCTCGCTTTGCTTTTCCCTTCCAACCGACAGTCTCTTTTCCAACAGAGGATAGAGTTGCACTACTCCTTTTCTTAATTCTTTGTTGGGCAGTTCTCAGGTTGAGTTTCTGCTTGCTCATGTTTCAGCATCCCTTGATCCAATTCGAAGAATTATCGATGAAACAAAAAACGATTAAAGCTCAAAAAAGCCGATGAACGATCACCCGAACGCATTACCGACAACATCCAGTAAATAACATACCTTTCATTTAACCCTCAGCTGTCCAACCTCATTCCCAATGCCTTATCAATCGCTTCAGCGGCTAACTTCAGAGCGGCCGCTTCGCCTCCATAGTACTGTGAGGAAATATCTCTGCTCGCATGACCAAGAATTGCATCCTCGGTGTCTTTTGGGACGTGGGCAAGCCGGAGCAAGTCAGTCATTCTGTGGCGCAATGAGTGTGTCGTAATCTTAGGATCGTCTGTGAGTTTTCTTAAGTGCTTAAGGATGGCCGCTGACGCAAAATCATTTCCCCTCGGCTTATAATACCTCTCGAATAAGCCATCTGACTTGCCCCCAAAAGCAAGAACCTTTTTTACCGCATCAAGCGCGTCACCACGTAGCGGCACCTTCCGCAAAGAAGATCCGGTCTTAATTCCGCGCATCTCATTTGGTCGAATCACCAGATGCGGGATCTCATGATCCAAAACAACATCATCTTTTCTCGCACCAGACACCTCCCCAAGGCGACATCCGGTACAAGCAACAATGATCCAGATTAAGCCAAGATCCTTCTTTCTTAACGCACCGAGATTTGTATTCATCTTCAAGAGCAAATCATCGGGTAAAGATTTTCGTTTGTCTTTAGGCCGACCATCATCTTTGATGCTTAGGCTGCTAAAGGGGTTTGTGTAGCCCTCAATCTCAAACTCACGTATTGCCAAAGCAAACATTGCGGCGACAGGCCGAAGCTGACGTTCAATGGTAGCTGGAGACTTTGTTCCTGTCTCAAGCATCGCCTTTACGACAGCCCGAGCATCAGCCCTGCGAATTTCCCGAATTTTTGGATTGTCTCCTCGTATTTCGGTCAAGAATTCCAACGCCCTCTCAAAGCGAGCAATATTGTCCTCTCGTCTGGCGTCATCATTAATTCGCT
Organism: uncultured Cohaesibacter sp.; assembly: GCF_963676485.1. Taxonomy (NCBI): domain Bacteria; kingdom Pseudomonadati; phylum Pseudomonadota; class Alphaproteobacteria; order Hyphomicrobiales; family Cohaesibacteraceae; genus Cohaesibacter; species uncultured Cohaesibacter sp. The sequence continues at coordinate 1,970,132 of NZ_OY781114.1, read as the reverse complement.
CTTCAATATAGAGGCTCTTGGCATCTGAAAGGGTAGGCTCTGGACGTTTGCCCAAACCGTTCCTCAAAGCGTTAATCTTCTGTCGTTGAAAATCGGAAGCTGGCAGAGGCTCACCCGAACTCAGATCTTCCCCCGCTTTTTCCAACTCAATGTCTGCAGCTACATCCCTAAGCCACTGCTTATCCTCAAAGTCATCTTATCCTCAAAGTCATCCTTGAGCTTTTCGCTAAAGCCATAGTCAAGAAGCATCTTTCGCAGCTCCTCGTAGATCTCTAGCGGTGTCTTCGGATGATCAGCATCAACAGGGAGCAAATCAGAGGCAGCCTTGGCTTGCTTGGCCTTCAAGAACAGAGTTTCAACTTCCCTGTGAACTCTGTGCCAATTGACTGCAGCTTCCTCTTGGGTAGCACCCAGTGCCCTAGTGATTTCGTTCTTTTCGATGATGGGCTGGAGCGAGAGAGGCACCCTGCGTCGATACCTCCAGCCATTGCGGAACTGCTGCGTATACTTCAACATCAACTCCATAAGTGTACTACTCCGTGTACTCTATGGTGTACTCAGATCATAAGCAAAATGTTGAAATTATTGATCTAACGATATTTTCAAAAGAAGGAATGGTGCCGCTGATAGGACTTGAACCTACGACCCACGCATTACGAATGCGTTGCTCTACCAACTGAGCTACAGCGGCTTACCAGTGTCCGATCACAAGACCGATCAACCTCTGGTCCCCGAAGCATGCCTGCATCAAAAGTTAAATTCAACGCAAAGCCACTGATCAATCGATCAAAAACGGGGTGGCCTCTCTTAGCCAATTCCATGAACGAGAGCAAGAGGCAAAATCGCTTTGTGGTGGAAATTCCAAAAGGCATGAACAGATCTGGCTAGAAAATCCTTCCAGACGAAAAAAGGGCCCGGTCTGACACCGCGCCCTTCGCATTCTTCAGATGATCAGAATCAGAAAAGCTTGAACCGCTTTTCCGGTTTGCGCGCAACGCCATCCTTCTTGGGTCCTGGATCATCAGGAGGAAACGGCATTGGGAATTCGACCTCTTTCGGTTTCTCGATTTCCACCTTTTCGGCGGTTTTATCAGCGCTATCGGCCTTTAGATCTGCCGGTTCTGCCTGCTTGACGACAACCTCCGGCTTTTCCTCTTCTACAGGCTCTTCAGATTTGACATTATCATGCTCATGAAGTGCTGCAGGAGCCGTCGGTTCAGCATCTTTTACTGCCACCTCTTCCACAACAGAACCAGTCGCAGCTTCGCTCTGCCCTTCAGGCTCGGTTTCTTCAGCAGTCTCTTCCTGATCAGGCTCTTCAGGGGTGATTTCCTCGACTGCATCTTCAGAAACCACAAAAGCCTTGGCTTTGTCTTCCGACCCTTCGGATGGAATCAGAACCATTTTCTCTTCCGAGCTGCTTTCCAGTTCGCTGCTATCGAGAACGGGCTGTTCAGCTTGCGCGGCTTCGCGTACAGGCACTTTCCACTCATAGGCATCGATCTTGCCTGTTACAGGGGAAATCGGCTGCCAGATATCACTGACCTGCCCGTCAGCCGTCCATGCCGGATCACGATGGGCACCCACCGACCGGGCCAGCCACTGGCGCACAAGACCGAAATCATTCTTCTCGCCTTCTTCCAGTTCCGCCATCAACATGCAGATACGCGGCGTCAGATGGCTCTCAGCCATAGGCTGCAGCAAACTGCGCGCTTCGGCCCATTCGCGCGCATCAATGAAAGCACGCGCCATGGCGAGTTTGGATTCGACATGGTCCGGCATGAGGCCAAACAGAACCCGAATACGCTTGAGCCGATCCAGAGCCGTATCCCCGTCCTTGATATAAGCATAGGCTTCGGCCAGATCCGGATGGGGCTCAATGCGCCACGCCGCTTCAACCAGTTTGGAAGCTTTGCGGAAATCCCGAGCATCATTGAGAATACGAGCCTGCCGCGTAACGGCAGGAACAAGCCCCGGCGCCAGTTTGCAGGCTTCGCTCAGCAATGGCCGCATGGATAGATCCGCGTCATCTTCCCCTTCCAGTTCCATGGCCTGAGCGGTCAGGATCACAGCACGCTGGCGGCGGAAGTCAGCCTTTTCGATATGCTTGTTGGCATAATTCTGCGAGAGAGTCACCAGAGCGCCCTGCCAATCTTCACCGGCCGTCTGCATATCAAACAGAGCAGCGCCAGCCCAACCTGGTGCCTTTTTGCTTTCGTCCGTTGCCGCCTTGGCCATTTGCAAAGCTTCTTCCATATCGCCGCGCCGTTGCGCTTCGATATAAAGCCCACGACGACCAAGCGCACGGGTTTCATCGGTATCCAGCATGGCTTCAAAGCTCTGGCGTGCTTTGGTCGGCTCACCTGCCAGCTGCGCTGTCTGCGCTTCCAGCATCAGCGTCATCGGTTCCTGCCCGATGAGCTTGCGTGCCTTGGCCGCCTGCTTTCGGGCCAGAGCCAGATCCCCAACGCCCACGGCAATCATGCCGGTGGAAAGCGCTTTATAACCCTTGTCCCGTCGACGCGAGGAAAAGAAGCCGGTCACCGAACGGGGTGAATTCCAGATACCCTTGATGACAATCCACAAAACCACGGCAACGCCCATCGCTGCCACGATGAGCAGAAAACCCATGAGCAAGGAAACCTCGAACCCCATATCGAGCCAAGGCCAGTTGATAATGATTTCCCCTGGGCGATCAGCCAGCCAGGCACCGCCAAACGCGATGGCCAGCAAGACAGCAAAAAAGATGAGTGCTTTAATCATAACGTTCCGTTCCCCACCTTAACTCGCAGTATTGCTGGCGCCTGTGCCAAACTCAGCGCGAATGGTGTCCATTGCCGCATCCACCGCAATGCGAGCCTTCAATCCTTCAATCCAGTCAGCACCCGCCTTTGAAGTACGGGCCGCTTCAGGCAAGGCATCCCATTCTTCTGCGGCCTTCACCAGATTGCCGTGTTTGACATGAAATTCGATAACGCCGAGCCGACTGGTCAGGCTATCGCCTTTCTGTTCGCCATTCAGGGAGCGAACTTTGACCATGCTCTGTGCGCTGATCAGGAATTTATCAAGCAATGTCGTAGCGCCAGCCCCCTCGGCTTCCCGCAGAATATCGTCATATTTGGCGCGGAAGCGTGATGCCAGCTGCTTTGCCGTCGGAGCGCCTGTTGCTGCATATTCCTTAAGCGAGGTCACCGCTTCATGATTTCCAACCACATTGGCAAACGTCTTGAGGGCCAATTCATAATTCGCCCCGGATGCAACGGCATTTTCCAGCCCAGCCAGAGCAATCATGCGGGCTGAGCTTTGCATTTTTGCAGAAAGGTTATTCTCTTCAAGCGCAGTTACCCGATCGCTCAGGGATGACGTTTCGCTCGTCATCTTTTTCGAGAAATTGGCAAGATCGACAACCACATCATTGATGCGGCGATCAGTAGACGACATAATATCATCCCTTGCCGCCTTCAGGTCCGCTTCAAGCTTTGCGGCCTCTTCGGCAGCCTTGCTTTCGATCAACGCGCCCTGCTCTGCGGACTGAGACTGCAATGTCGCCAGTTGAGCCTTGGCGTCGAGCAATTCTGTCTGCAAGGAATCAATGGCAGCTACGCTTTCCTTCAATTCATTGATGCGACCGGCAAGCGCTTCCAGCTGCAAGCCAACCGGACTGTTACTATCCACCGGAGCGGCCTCTGCGTCGCTGGCTCCGTCTTCAGGTGCCATTGCTCCATCAGGAGCAGTCCCCAGAGAAGCAAGCTTGGTTTCAAGCGCTTCAATGCGAGCACTGACGTCCGCAAGATCTGCAGTTGGAATGTTCGACAGGCTTTCCTTGACGCTGGCCAATTCAGATTGCATCGAATCGATCTTGCCGGCGTTGGCCTCTAGCTGCGCATCAACATTGGGCAGGGAAACCCAGCCTTGCTGCAAACCCACATAGCCCAAGGCGATAATCGCGACGCCACCGAGCAAACCACCCACAAAACCACCGGCGAAACCGCCGCTCTTGGGCGCATCAGCGGATCGGGGCGCTGAAGCAGGAGGCGCACCACTGTCTCCGCCGTTGTTTTTCTCGCCAACTCCTATATCACTAGCTGAGTGCCCATCATCAGAAGCGGCGCTCTCCTCAACAGCGCTGCGAGCCTCTTCATCCACCGGGTCCTTGCCGGAGGTTTTCTCATCGGGTCCATCCGAAGCTATAGTGGGCTCTTCTGACTTGTCTTCTGAAACGCCCTGCTCGACCTTTGCAGAATCGTCAGAATCGGATTGCGTCTCCGGCGCTTCTGTAGACGACATATCAGTCTCAGGCGCTTCAGATTTGGTCACCTCTTCTGCGGTCAGATCAATGGTTTTGACCGGCTTGCCTTTAGCCTCGGCCCTATTATTGGATTTGCGAGTTGTCATACCATTCCTCAATTCCCGCGAGACGGGACAATCACTTCTCAGCTCTGCCCTCTGGGTCTTGATCAAGGGTCAGATTCAATAAATCTTCCTATGCGGCATCGATCGGCCACTAGGGTCCGGTCAGGTGTAAATATAAGCAAAACCCAACCTCAAGCCTCCAACCTTACGGCGATCTGATGTCTTTTTTGCGGCCACGGAAGCCACAAAGCCTACTCAGGGTACAATCTTGTGCCTTACGGCAACATAGCTGCCACAAAAAAATAAGCACTATTAGATTAATTAGTTATGGCCATTTTGCACGCATGCAAGCAAAGATCGTTCATTTGGTGCCTCGGCCACAACCAAAGGATAGCCCAAGCGCTCCAATGGAAGCGCAACGGCAGGGGAAAGGCAATAGAAAATAGCGCTGTGTAAGTGTTCAGACAGACCCGTTTTTTCAACGAGTGAAAGAAAAAGCCGACAGCTGCGCTGCGAATAGAGCAAAATTCCATCCAATTGCTCGCTTTGGATTATCTCGCAAACAGCTGCGCTGAAGCCCGTAAGCGGTCTGCTTTCATAGACTTCGCACAAGCTGATGGAAAAGCCATGAGCCAACAGCGCCGCATCAAGAGCTCCCGAGCGCACCTTTCCCGCCAGATAGAGAATCCCTCCCTTTTGCGGATCCATCTCGGCTATCAGCCGCCTTTTCAACACGGCAACATTGGGCGCAACAACGACAATTTTTGCGAATCCGAGCGCATCAGCCAGATCCGCCGTGCGGTTACCGACGCAATATAGAGGAAGGCCTTTCAATCGCTCAAGCTGATCACCAGCCACCATGCGCAGACCATTGCGAGATGTCACAACGAGTGCTTGCCATATATCATCGGGAAGAGAAAAGGGCAGCGGCACGATCTCCATGACCGGAGACGCGATCCCCTCCAGTCCGAGCGTTTCAAGAGCCTTGATGGTTTGTTGCTGATCGATTTCAGGTCGTGTGACCAGAATTTTCAACAGCCTCTCCTTCCATGCGCTTAGTCCTTAAAGGCCTCCACCCTACTGGCAAGCCGCCAATATGGCAGCAAAAAAGGCATCCCCGGCCTTTTCCTTCAGCTTGTTGGCAGCATTCACACCAATCGCTTCGGCTTCATCGGCAGAGCCCGCAGCGGTGATGTCATAATGTTCGCTGCCATCTGGCATCAGCACAAGGCCCGAAAAAGTCAGCCGGTCACCATCCACTTCCGCAAGGCCTGCGATCGGTGTTCGGCAAGAACCATCCAGCACGCGGAGAAAAGCGCGCTCACAGGCCAGAGCCCTGGCTGTTGCTTCATGATGAATAGCAGCAAGCAGATCGGAAATCATTTCGTCTCCGACACGAGATTCGATGGTAATGGCTCCCTGCCCCACGGCCGGGAGGAAATGCTCCACCTCAATCGGTGCCGTGATCACATCTTCATCACCCAGCCGCTTCAAGCCCGCACAAGCCAGAAGGGTCGCATCGGCTACTCCTTCATCAAGCTTTTGCAAACGGCGTTGAACGTTACCCCGATAGGTTATCACCTTGAGATCCGGGCGCAGCTTCTTCACCAGGGCTTGCCGGCGTAGAGAAGAGGTTCCGACCACGGCTCCCTCAGGCATATCGGTGAGACAGGCATATTTGCGTGAAATGAAGGCATCGCGCACATCTTCGCGCGGCAAAAAGCAACTGAGCTCAAGCCCGTCCGGCAGCCATGTCGGCATGTCCTTGGAGGAATGCACCGCTATATCGATTCGCCCATCCAGCAGCGCTTCCTCGATTTCCTTGGTAAAAAGGCCTTTGCCTCCCGCTTCCGAGAGGGGCCGATCCAAAATTCGATCTCCCGTGGTCTTTATCATCACAATCTCGAAGTCATCCTCTCCCATCCCGTGGGTAGCCATCAGCCGGTTGCGCGTCTCATAGGCCTGTGCCAATGCAAGTTTACTGCCTCGAGTGCCGATTTTGATGAGTTTGGATTGCATCGAACGGGCCTTCATGCTCTTGTTGCGGTGTCCATCCCCGTTTCGCCTTCAAGCGAAGCCCCGCAAACAGGGCAAAAAAAGGGGATGCCAATGATCTCTCTTTGCTCTAAAAGTCAGGCCATGCGGCATGTCGCTGCAAGCATCGCCTTCGAGAGGCACAATAAAGGCAATAAAGTAGTCCGCGCAATGATCGTTTTAGGCATAGAAACAAGTTGTGACGAAACCGCAGCCGCGGTGGTTAGACGATATGATGATATATCGGGTGAAGAAGGCAGCGGACAGGGCGAAATTCTTTCCAATATTGTCCTTAGCCAGATTGAAGATCACGCAGCCTATGGCGGTGTCGTTCCCGAAATCGCGGCCCGTGCCCATGTGGAAGCGCTTGATGGCATCATCAAGAGAGCCATGGCAGAGGCAGGTCTTCGCTTTGATCAGCTCGATGCCGTGGCAGCGACCTCAGGCCCCGGGCTCATTGGCGGCGTGCTGATCGGCCTGATGAGCGCCAAGGCCATTGCCGCCGCGCATAATCTGCCTCTCATCGCAGTCAATCATCTGGAAGGTCACGCGCTCACAGCCCGTCTGACCAACAATGCCCCCTTCCCCCACCTCATCTTGCTGGTCTCGGGTGGGCACAGCCAGATCCTGCTGGTCAAGGGCGTGGGCGATTATGAACGCTGGGGCACCACCATCGATGACGCGCTGGGCGAAGCCTTCGACAAAACGGCTAAGCTGCTTGGCTTGCCTTATCCCGGCGGGCCGGAAGTGGAAAAGGCCGCCCTTAACGGCGACAGCAAACGCTTTGCCTTGCCTCGATCCATGAAGGGCCGCGATGGCTATGATTTTTCCTTCTCTGGCCTGAAGAGCGCGGTGCGACGGGAAGCGGAAAAAATTGCTCCCCTCAGTGATCAGGACATCGCCGATCTGTGCGCCTCTTTTCAGGCTGCCATTTGCGATATTCTGGCCGATCGGATCGACAAGGCCCTTGTTGCCTTCCGCGCGCGCTTCCCTGAAAGGGAAAAGCCTCAATTGGTTGTCGCTGGAGGTGTTGCTTCCAACAAAGCCATTCGGGCAACACTGGATTCGGTTCTGTCCAAGCGCAATGCCGAACTGGTCGCGCCACCGATCAAGCTATGCACGGACAATGGCGTCATGATTGCATGGGCCGGAGCCGAACGCTTTGCGCTGGGCATGAGCGATCCGCTGAATGCTCCGGCACGCCCGCGCTGGCCGCTGGACAAGGATGCCCAAGCCAAGATCGGCGCAGGAAGAAAGGGAGCCAAAGCATGAGCAAGCCGGAAGAAAGCATCGACACATCAAAGATCTTCCAGCGCGTCTCCGTTCTGGGAGCAGGCGCATGGGGCACAGCGCTGGCGCTCAATGCAGCCCGCGCCGGCCGCGATGTGGTGCTTTGGGGCCGAAGCAGCGAAAGCCTTGAATCCATCAGCGCAAGACGCCAGTTGCCCGCCTATCTGCCAGGCATCACCTTCGACCAGCCGCTGGAAACCACAACGGATATCACCCAGGCCGCTGACGCTGATTGCATTCTGCTGGTCGCCCCGGCCCAGATGACGGCAAGCATCGCAGAAACCATCGGGCTTTATGTCCGTAAAGGCACACCGGTAGTGCTGGCTGCAAAGGGTCTTGAAAAAGGCACCCAGCGCATGATGAGCGAAGTTCTGGCCGACTATCTGCCACAAGCAGCGCCGGCCATTCTGTCCGGCCCATCCTTTGCCGCTGATGTCGCACGCGGACTTCCCACCGCCGTAACCATCGCCGCGCCGCACGCTCTTCTTGCTGACAAACTCTGCGCGACCCTCTCAAGCCAGTCCTTCCGCCCCTATGCCAGCACAGATATGATTGGCGTCCAGCTGGGCGGAGCACTCAAGAATATTCTCGCCATCGCCTGCGGTATCGTGCTTGGCAAACAACTTGGTGCCAGCGCCCACGCAGCGCTCATGACCCGTGGCTTTGCCGAAATGCAGCGCCTCGCCCTCAAGCTGGGCGCGCGCGCCGATACCCTGATGGGTCTTTCAGGCTTTGGCGATGTAGCGCTTTCCTGCTCCAATCATCAGAGCCGCAACTTTGCTTTCGGCTATGCCCTTGGCGATGGCAAAGCGCTGTCCGATCTTATGGCACCGGGCGCCAAGCTTTCCGAAGGGGCCTATAGCGCCCGTGTGGCCTGTGAACTGGCCAGCAACCACGGTGTTGAACTGCCAGTCGCACAGGCTGTTGCCGACGTTCTGGAGCAAAAGGACAGCATCGACGAAGCGGTGACCAAGCTGATGAGCAGGCCGCTACGCGCTGAAAGCGAAGTCCTTTCCAAGCCAATTTCGTAAATTCCAAGAACAGGAGAACTCCCATGTATTTCATCGTAAACTGCACAGACAAAAAGGGCGCATTGGAAATCCGCAAGGCAAACCGCGACGCGCACCTTGAATTCGCTCATGCCAATGCCGACACCATCAAAGTTGGTGGTCCTGTCCTGTCTGATGAAGGTGAAATGATCGGTTCCTGCCTCATTTGCGAAGTGGAAGACAAGGCAGCCCTTGATGCATTCCTGGCGAAAGATCCCTATGCAAAGGCAGGTCTGTTTGAATCTGTTAACTCCCAGCCTTGGAAATGGGTTTTGGGCAAACCGGAATAACCGCAAAAGCAATCACATCAACCGGAGAGGCAAATGGCTTACTGGCTTTTCAAATCCGAGCCCAACACCTGGGGTTGGGATCAGCAAATGGCAAAAGGCGAGCAAGGTGAACAATGGGATGGCGTGCGCAACTATCAGGCACGCAACAACATGCGCAAAATGAAGCTTGGCGAAAAAGGCTTTTTCTATCACTCGGTAAATGAAAAACAGATTGTCGGCATCGTTGAAATATGCGCTGAGGTCCATCCGGACACGACCGATGACACCGGCAAATGGGAATGCGTTGACATCAAGGCCATCAAACCGGTCAAGACCCCCGTTACTCTTGAAGATTGCAAGAATCATCCCGAGCTTGGCAATATGATTCTGGTCAATAACTCGCGCCTCTCCGTTCAGCCCGTATCAGACGAAGAATGGAAAATCGTCTGCGAGATGGCTGGCGTTGCCCCCTGAGCGGAGCAGCATATCAAATGAAAAGGGGGAAGCTGGTTCATCCAGCTTCCCCCTTTTGTTTCAATGCTCAATCAAATCATTATTGGCAAAGACGGCTGGCCACCACACACCAGCGACCCCTCATTCATGCCCTGACTGTGATCAAGGCCTGCATACGCTGCTGTATGAACGGAATGATCAGATACACCATCGCGATCACCACAAGCGGCACCATGATCAAAGCCCGTTGCCAAAGATGCCATTGCGGCGTTATCGCTGCGATGCCGTAAAGCAATAGTGTGACCAGAGGATAGACAAAAAGCAGAATCATCAGCGCAAAACGAGCGCGGGACGGTTTACGAGAGCTGTTATTCATGCGACCTTCCTTTCGAGACGGTCCGTTCCATTTAATAGATCCTTATATGAACGATACGTTCCGTTTCGTCAAGAGGAAAATTATGAGCGCTGAAGCAGAAGAACAAGACCCAAAAGAAAAAAGCAAAACACGCCAATCAATTGGGGCCAGAAAAAATCCAGATACCGAGATGGCTATTCTGGATGCAGCGGCAGAAATCATCGCTGAAAAAGGCATTGGTGGCTTGCGCATGGAAGCGGTCGCCCGCAAGGCCAAGGCCGGCAAGGCAACGCTCTACAGATGGTGGCCCAGCCGAGGAGCCCTCTTGTTGGCTGTCTACCAACGCAACAAACCATCGATGTGTTATAGCAACACTGGATCGCTCCATGAGGATTTTCTGCATTTTGCAAAGGATCTCACAGAGATTTGGCAGGGAGAAACCGGGCTCTTTTTCAAAGCCATAATTGCAGAATCACAATCAGACCCGGATGTCGCAGAGAAGCTCAAAGACTATCATGCCGAACGACTGGAAGCCTTGGCAACTGTAGTCGAGCGCGCTCAATTGCGCGGAGAGATCTCTCAAAAAGAAGATCCCGCCACAAGAGCCGAACTGCTCATCGGCCTAATGTGGCAAAGATTGCTCAACAATCGGCTCGATGAGACAATTGACGAGCATATCAGAATGCTCGCCAATAGTGAGACATAAGCCCCAAACGAAAGGGGGTCATGCCGATCATTGCACCTTGGTATGCTCTTCGTGAATGCCAATGCTGAGGCGAATCGATGCCGTCGTGGAAAGATGGGAAATTTCCGCAATCTTCTCCTGCTGCACCGCATTTGGATCATTCCACTGTAGCTCGAGCCAATTGCGCTCATAGCCGATTTTCACCAATGCTTCGATGACCGACTTGGTAACGCCGATGCCACGCGCATCATAATCGACATAAAGAATATCAACATGCCCGACCCGTTTGCCGGAAATGGTTTCCGGCAAATCAAAGAAAGTGCAGAAAGCACTCAACTTGCCGTTCACGTAAGCGCCCATAACCTCGGCAGTCCGATCGGTCAGCAAGGTTTCTGCGTAAAACATATCTGGCTGACGAGGCGCCCCGCGTTTACGCTCCTGTGCATAAGACGAAATCAACGGAGCCAGCTCAAGAGCTGAATCCAGTTCCAGGATCTTGGTCAAAAATTCGGTCATTCTCACTCCCGTATCGATTTAAGGCTACTAAACGTCTTGGCTGACAAAAACATGCCTGTTTGCCTTGTATCAAGCAGCGATCAATTCATAAGACTATCTCTATGGTAAATAGTGCAGCAAATTACACAATCCATTGTGCCGCACCTTCCCCATTTATCCAAGCCGTTCCAAACCAAAGCATAGGAACAAAAAAAGCCGGATCGTGCGACCCGGCCTTTCGTCCATAAAAACAGGCTGGAAATCCAGCAAACCAGACTGCGGTCCCAAACCTGCCGATAGCCAATCAGTCCAGATCTCGCACATCAACAAAGTGACCCGCAACAGCGGCAGCAGCAGCCATCGCCGGTGAAACCAGATGCGTGCGGCCCTTGAAGCCCTGACGGCCTTCAAAGTTGCGGTTGGATGTGGATGCACAGCGCTCACCCGGAGCCAGCTTGTCGGCATTCATGGCAAGGCACATGGAACAACCCGGCTCACGCCATTCGCAACCGGCTTCGATGAAAATCTTATCGAGACCTTCCTCTTCTGCCTGCACCTTGACCAGACCGGAGCCCGGCACGATCATCGCATTGATGCCTTCCTTGACCTTGCGGCCCTTGAACACATCGGCAGCAGCGCGCAAATCTTCAATGCGGCCATTGGTGCAGGAACCAATGAAGATGCGATCAACGGCAATGTCGGTCATCTTGGTGTTCGGCTCAAGTCCCATATAGTCAAGCGCACGAAGGACAGCATTCCGGCGGCTTTCATCTTCAATCTTGTCCGGATCCGGCGTAGAACCATCAATGGTGGTCACGTTTTCCGGGCTGGTGCCCCAGGAGACGATTGGCGGCAGCGATGCCGCATCCAACGTGACAACCGTATCAAATACCGCGTCCTCATCGGTATAAAGGGTTTTCCAGAAGGCCATGGCCTTGTCCCAATCAGCGCCTTTCGGTGCTTTCGGACGACCCTTGATATAGTTGAATGTGGTCTCATCCGGCGCGATCAGACCTGCGCGAGCGCCGCCCTCAATCGCCATGTTGCACACCGTCATGCGGCCTTCCATGGACAAGTCACGAATGGCCTCGCCACAGAATTCAATCACATGGCCGGTACCACCCGCCGTGCCGATCTTGCCGATAATGGCCAGAACGATGTCTTTGGCGGTCACGCCTTCGCCCAGCTTGCCATTGACTTCGACCTTCATATTCTTGGCTTTTGTCTGCACCAAAGTCTGGGTCGCCAGAACATGCTCGACCTCCGAGGTGCCGATACCATGGGCCAGAGACCCAAAGGCGCCATGCGTGGATGTGTGCGAGTCACCGCAAACGATGGTCATGCCCGGCAGCGTGAAGCCTTGCTCAGGGCCAACGATATGAACAACGCCTTGACGGTTATCCAGCTCGTCATAATATTCCACGCCAAATTCAGCCGCATTCGCTGCCAGCGTTTCCACCTGCAGTTTGGACTGCGGATCATCGATGCCCTTGGTGCGGTCGGTCGTTGGCACATTGTGGTCAACAACAGCCAGCGTGCGCTGCGGCGCGCGTACCTTGCGGTTTGCCATGCGCAGCCCTTCGAAGGCCTGCGGCGAGGTTACTTCATGAACGAGATGGCGATCGATATAGAGAAGACATGTGCCGTCTTCCTGTTGATCGGCCACATGGGAGTCCCAGATTTTGTCATAAAGGGTCTTAGGTGCAGACATGCTCGTCATCAGTCCTCTTAACAAACGATTTCGAAAATGGGCCGCGCCTGTCACCTGACTTTTCGGTCAAAAGACTGGCGGCAAATAACGCTCTTCAGCGAGATAGACCGGTGTTGCCAGACACGCCCAAATGTGGATTGTGTTTGTATTGCGATAGATCGGTGGTCAAGGTCAAGCAATATTCTAATGAAAAATTCCGATCAGGCGCAATTTCGATACAAAAAAGCCCGACACCAGCATGGTATCGGGCTTCTTCATAAATTAACAGTCAAACCAGACTACTGGGCTTATTCAGCCTCAGCCTTGACTGCAGCAGCTTCTGCTTTCTTGGCAGCGCGTGCTTCGGCAACCTTTGCCTTGGTGATGTCATTCAGCTTGCGTGCACGAGAGTTGGTAGCTTCAGCGATACGCGCAGACTTGCCGCGACGACCACGCAGATAGTAGAGCTTCGCACGACGGACTTTACCGCGGCGAATAACTTCAACGCTTTCAAGCATCGGGCTGAAAACCGGGAATACACGCTCAACACCTTCGCCATAAGAAATCTTGCGAACGGTGAAGGCTTCGTTCAGGCCGCCGCCGGTACGAGCGATGCAAACGCCTTCATAGGCCTGCACACGGGTACGGGTACCTTCAGTCACGCGCACGTTAACGCGAACAGTGTCGCCAGCGGAGAATTCCGGGATCACGCGTTTTGCTGCGATTTCGGCCATTTGCTCTTTTTCGAGCTCTTCAATGATGTTCATGATGTTCACTCTTGTTGTATCACTACGACCAGAGCGTCCTAAGCAGTCCCGTTGGGCTCATTGATGCCCGCCTCGCCACAAAGGCCCGTTTCGCCGTACTTGTTGGAAATCAGATTTGGGGGTCTATACCCAATGCAGCACCGTTTGTCACCCCCAAAAGTGACTCAAATCGGTGGTTTTCGGTACTAATTGCAATGAGGGCCAAAATGGCCTCGCTTTTGTCTCCGTTTAAGCCGGATCATGTACCCCATCGGCACAAATAGCGCTCAAAGGGCACGGGTTTCACCGATCTTCAAAATCAGAGCATTTTCCTCACCAAATCCTTGATCTATGGCAGCCTGACGGAAGCGAACCGGCGCTTCAAACGGATCTTCCGGGGTCAGCATGATCGTACCCCAATGCATACCGATGGCCTTGCGGGCGCCGACGGCCCGGGCGATGGAAATCGCCTCCTCGGGCGTTGCATGCACCTCTACCATGATGGACGCGGGCTCATAGGCGCCGATGCCGACAATGGCACAATCAAACGGCCCGGCCTTTTCACCCACCTCCTTGAAGATCTCACCGTTGGCTGTATCTCCGGAAAACCAGATCTTGCCATCAGCTGTTTCAATCGCAAAGCTGGCCCACAAGGTTGACTTGCGATCAAACAGGCCACGGCCGGAAAAATGCACCGCAGGGAGCGTCTTGATCGACAAGCCCGGCATCATCCATTCATCCCACCAGTCCTGCTCGACCACTTTCTTATAACCACGGCGGGTGAAGAAAGAGCCCAGCCCCAGCGGGACGATCACCTGTGTTTCCTCCTTGTAAGGATAGGCTTCAATGGTCTTTTCATCCAGATGGTCATAATGATTGTGGCTCATCAGCAGGATATCAACTTTGGGCAATTGCTCCACGCCAAGCGCTGCTGGCACGAAGCGCTTCGGGCCCATGCCCATTATCCCTGCAGTTTCCTGTAAAAAAGGATCCGTGAGGAGAATCTTGCCACCAGTTCTGATGAGAAAAGACGCATGACCCAACCATGTTACGCTTGGATTTCCGGCAGCAGAAAGCTGCGCGTGCTTCTCTTGGCTGTCCATGACATGCCAGGCAGGAACCTCCGGCGCCTTGGTCTTGAAGGTCTGCCGATACAGAAAGCGGACAAAATCGCCAAATGTCGCACCGCCTTTGGGGCTTCCTGGCGGATTTTGAAATTTGCCATTCTCACGATTGGATGCTTTTGTCGTATTTTCTGCCATAAAATCACCGCCTCGCTTATGCCCAACATGCCCAAACTTGCGGCAACTCGTAAGAGAAACCAGCAGCCTGACGCCAGAAATCTTGTTTCAATGACGTATGCATGTTTTTCGAAAATGCAAGCAAGGCAAAGCCCGCAGGCAGCAACCAACGTCAGCTATTGGGAAACAACATTCGCCGCTCCAGACGGCGAGGCAGTCCTCAATGAGGCTCTGAAGTTGTTGCGCTATGAACGCCAAGGAAGCGCTCAGCGCTCCTTCTTTTCAAGCCAGGCTTCATAAAGGTCAGGGCGCCGTTCTTGCGTCAGCTCGATGGCTTGTTCCTGCCGCCATTGGGAGATCTTGCCATGATGCCCAGAGGTAAGAATTTGGGGGATTTCCCGTCCTTCCCATTCAGTCGGGCGCGTATAATGAGGATATTCCAGCAAGCCGCTCTCAAAGCTTTCCTCTTCCCCGGAGGCAATCTTGCCCATGACGCCGGGCAGAAGACGCACAACAGCATCCATCAAAACCATTGCGCCCAACTCGCCGCCAGAAAGGATATAATCGCCAATGGAGATCTCTTCCAGATCACGCCCGTCGATCACCCGCTGATCCACCCCTTCAAACCGACCGCAAAGCAGTATGACACCGCCAGCCTCTTTAAGCTGGTGCACCTTTTCCTGCGTCAGCGGTTTGCCACGGGGTGACAGCAGAATCCGGGGACGGGTATCCCCTTCGGTGGTTACATGGTCAATCGCGCGGGAAACCACATCGGGCCGCAACACCATGCCGGCTCCACCGCCGGCAGGCGTATCATCCACATTGCGATGCTTGCCTTCAGCAAAGTCGCGGATATGAACAGCCTCCAGAGACCAGATTTCATTCTCCAGCGCCCGTCCCGCAAGAGACGTGCCCAGAGGCCCGGGGAACATATCGGGATAAAGGGTCAGAACGCTGGCGCGCCAAGGCGCTGCCAAGCCTTCCGGCTCATCCGTTTCAGTTGGATTCGCTTCCGACATGATCCGTTCAATTCCTATTCTTTCTTGAGCCCATCCAGCAGTTCAGGCGCCTCGGAAAAATCGACACCCTCCCCTTCCTGAGCCCTCTCGTCCTCGTCCGGCTCGTCCAGCAGCCCTTCAGGAGGGGTGACCAGAACATAGCCTTGCGAGACTTTTACCTCAGGCACAACGGCGCGAGTGAAAGGAATATAGTAGCCTTTTCCGCGCTTGGGCATCACGTCCAGCATGTCGCCTGAGCCAAAATCGTGGATCGCCACGATGGAACCAATCGAAGAGCCATCTTCAAGCCGCACATCCAGCCCGATGAGATCGGAATGATAAAATTCCTCTTCCTCAAGCTCGGGCAACTGGTCCCGATCGACATAAAGCCGGGTACCGGTAAGAGCCTCGACATCATTGCGATTGTTGAGACCTTTGACGCGACAAACAAAAATGGTTTTGGATTCGCGCGCCGACAGAAATTCGAACCGGCGTGCACCGTCCGCTGTTTCCAGAGGTCCATAGGCAAACAAAGCGTCGGGATCTTCAGCAAAAAGCTTGACCCGCACCTCGCCGCGTATCCCGTGCGCAGCGCCAAACTGGGCAATACAAACCTTGCCCTGAGGATCTATAGGACCCTTGGCCATAACATTACTCCTTGCCGACTAACGGATTTTATGAAGCCGGAATCAAAAAGGGAGTCCGGCCATAGCGGGCCGCACTCCCTTAAAAAAGCGAAGATTACTCAGCGCTTGCTTCTTCAGCAGGAGCTTCTGCTTCAGCAGCGGCAGCAGCTGCTTCTTCTTCTTTCATGCGCTGTTCTTCAAGACGTTCCTTGGCTTTTGTGCCCGGCTCGGCTTTTTTCGGGTTATTGCGAGCAGGACGCGTTGCCAGACCAGCAGCATCCAGGAAGCGCAGAACACGATCGGTCGGTTTTGCGCCTTTTTCCATCCAATGCTGAATGCGTTCTACGTCGAGCTGAACGCGCTGTTCGGAATCTTTCGGAAGCAGCGGGTTGTAAGAACCAACCTTGTCGATGAAACGGCCATCACGAGGAGCGCGCACATCAGCAACAACGATGCGGTAGTAAGGACGTTTTTTGGAGCCGCCGCGGGCCAGACGAATTTTCAGTGCCATGGAGTTTCCTTTCCAAATTCGGCATATTCTTGTTTCAATGGCCAACTTTTTAACGACTGCCAGCAGTCCTTGGCCTTGTATTGGATGCAAGCGGGATCTTGAAACAGATCCGGCTTAACGTTTCTTCTTACCTTTGCCGGGCATACCGCCCAGACCGGGAAATTTCGGGCCACCCAAACCGGGAAGACCTGGCATGCCACCAGGCAACCCTCCTGGAAGACCTCCGGGGAGACCACCACCAGGCAGGCCACCGCCCATTCCTTTGGCCATATCGCCCATATCGGGCATCTGGCCGGATTTCTGCATTTCTTCAAGCTGGGCAGGATCAATCTGGGGCATGCCGCCACCGAACAGGCCGCCAAGGCCGCCCTTCTTCTTACCCAGCATCTTCATCATGTCCGCCATCTGGCGATGCATTTTGAGAAGCTTGTTGATTTCGGACACCTGCACACCTGCACCAGAGGCAACGCGCTTCTTGCGGCTTGCATTGAGCAGCTTGGGATTGCGCCGCTCGGCCCGGGTCATGGAATTGATGATCGCCACCTGACGGTTGACGACAGAATCATCAAGGTTGGCAGCCGACATCTGCTTTTTCAGTTTGCCGATACCCGGCATCAAGCCCATGATACCGCTCATGCCACCCAGCTTTGCCATCTGGCCCAACTGATCCTTGAGATCCTCAAGATCGAATTTGCCCTTGCGCAGTTTTTCTGCAGCAGCGGCAGCCTTCTCGGCGTCGATATTTTCGGCCGCTTTTTCAACCAGCGAAACAATATCGCCCATGCCCAGAATACGGCCGGCAATACGTTCGGGATGGAATTCTTCCAACGCATCGGCTTTTTCGCCGGTACCCATCAACTTGATCGGCTTACCGGTAACCGCTCGCATGGAAAGAGCTGCGCCGCCGCGCCCATCACCATCAACACGGGTCAGCACGATGCCGGTAACATCACAGCGCTCGTCGAAGCTTTTGGCCACATTGACAGCGTCCTGACCGGTCAGACTATCGGCAACGAGCAAAATTTCGTGCGGATTGGTGACTTTGCGGATTTCTTCCATCTCGACCATGAGAGGTTCATCCACGTGGGTCCGGCCCGCGGTATCGAGCATAACCACATCATAGCCACCGAGCTTGGCGGCATTGATGGCGCGTTCTGCGATCTGTGTTGGCGTCTGGCCAGCCACGATCGGCAGCGTCGCGATGTCATTCTGTTCACCCAGCACCCGAAGCTGTTCCTGCGCGGCAGGACGACGCGTATCGAGCGAGGCCATCAAAACCTTCTTGCGATCACGACCCTGCAAGCGCAGCGCGATCTTGGCCGTTGAGGTCGTTTTACCAGACCCCTGCAGACCAACCATCATGATGGGCACAGGCGATGGTGCATTCAGATCAATGACCTTGGCATCAGCACCGAGCATCTCGACCATCTGGTCATGCACCAGCTTGATCACCATCTGCCCCGGGCTAACCGACTTGATCACCTCAACGCCGACAGCCTTCTGTTTTACCTGTTCGGTAAACTGGCGCACGACATCTAGAGCAACGTCCGCTTCGATCAGGGCGCGACGAACTTCGCGCAGGGCAGCATTGACATCAGACTCGCTAAGCGCACCGCGCTTGGAGAGCTTGTCAAAAATGCCGCTTAGGCGATCTGATAGCGATTCAAACATGCATTGCTCCTTCGTTGCTTCCCATCAGTAAGACTGCATTCCAATTTGGGTCTTTCCAGCACCTCTGCCAAGCAGCGCCATAAAGAAAACCGCATAGCAAAAATACATCCGAGGGCGCAACGCGCTGTCGGATGTGGACTTCCCGGTTCTCTTTACACCTTTTCGGGACCGGGTCAGTGGCTCAAATTGTCTTGTCTCGTGATGAGAATGAGCGGGTTCTACGCAATATTGCTCTCTGCGTCAACCGGATTCAGCGCTGAATGCTATGAAAAGGCCCGATTTCAGGCCTTTTTACAAAAGTTCAGCGCGCAGTTCAGCAAGGGTGGCGACGATCTTGTCTGTTCCAGCCGTTTCGAACTCTTCTCTGGACCCATACCCCCAGAGCAAGGAAACCGTCTTCATACCGTTGGCCTTACCGCCCAGAATGTCATGTTTGCGGTCCCCGATCATCACAGAACTGGCTGCCTCGGCCCCTGTCTTTTCCAAGGCATAGGTCAGAAGATCGGCCTTGTTCCCCCGCGTTCCGTCCAACTCTGCGCCGAATACAGCATCGAAATAGGTGGCCAGTTCAAACCGCTCCAGAATCGGATTGGCAAAAACATGCGGCTTGGACGTGGCCACATAGAGAGGATGCCCGGCAGCCTTCAACTCGGTCAACAATTCCGGGATACCCGCATAGACCTCATTGTCAAACAGGCCCGTTACCGAATAATGCTCCCGATAGGCCTCGACCCCTTTGTCTGCAAGCTCAGGACCAACCATCACCTCGAAACTCTCTCGCAAAGGCGGGCCGATAACCCAGTCCAAATCGTCCGGGATGTCTGAAATACCGAGCTTTTCGAGGGCATAGTGCGTGGAACCGATGATCCCCGCCTTTGGATCGGTCAGGGTTCCATCAAGGTCGAAAAAAAGAGATGTCATGAAAACCACTGTTTTGTCTGGTTTGGCTATCATGGGGCTAGATAGCCTTAAATATCATCGTCGGCTCGGAAAAATCGCCACTTGTTTTGAGGCCATCTCCCAGCACTTCACGAATACGCATGGAAGGTCTGTAGGTCAGAACGCGATTGCGCCCGTTTTTCTTGGCAAGATACATAGCACAATCCGCTGCGGCAAACAGATGATCAAAGCTCTTTCCAACCGTTTTCACGGAGGCAAAGCCGATGCTCAGGGTAAATCTTATCGGCAACCCCTTATAATCGAACGATGTCTGCTCAACTGTCCGACGCACTCGCTCAATAATGGCTGCGTGATCATAGCCATCACCGCTCAGATAAATGGCAAATTCCTCGCCGCCCATACGTCCCATCAGGGCGGATGTTGGCAACTGCAGTTTGGTTGTCTTGACGAAATCGATAAGAGCCTTGTCACCCGCATCATGCCCATAGGTGTCATTGATATGCTTGAAGTGATCGATATCCAGAATCGCCATAATCGAATTGGACGCGCTTTCCGGCAGCAGCTTGTTGATGTCACGAACGAATGCACGGCGATTGGAAATGCCGGTCAGGTCATCAGTTTCGGAAGCGATACGATGTTTTTGTTCCGTACGGTCCTTGATGAGAATTATGGTGGAGACTGCCATCATCGTCGTATTGAAGAAAATCTCCAGCAAGAACAGCTTCCACCATCCCGCTTCCATACGACCATTGATCACCGGGGCTGGCTGGGTCAGCGTGAAGTAAATGGCGAGGGCTCGAATGAACCCGTGCACAACCAGCACGACCGTTGTCGGAATGGCCATTGGCAAGGCCCTGTTGCCGGTTCCACTGATCACCAGATACGCATTGCTGAAGGCACTGACCATAATAAAAAGAGACTGCACCATCGCATTCATATTCGGAGTGGAATAAAGCCAAGGAGCGGCGCCTGCCAAAACCAAATAAAGAGTTGGAGCAGCAAAGAAAGGCCAAGTAGGCGTTTTGAGACCATTGAAGGCGCGAAATCCCGCGATCATTCCAAGGTTTGCGGCAAGCACCACCGCTGTGCACAGCGCCGGAACAAACGGACCCAATATTTCCTGCAGGGCGAGAAGTGCAGCCGCCCCTACAGCAAGCACATAAGCCAGTGTCCAATATCGGGCAGCAATTTCCCTGGTATTGCTGTACCAAACCACAGCCATTGTAGACGCGGCTACGAGCAACGATAAAAATAGACAACTATAAATAGACGCAATATCAAGCGCATTTAGCATAGATAAATAGCCCCCAGTTTCTGGAAGGCTAATCCAAAACTCTAAAAATAGTCATAATCAATAGGATGAAATCGATTGCATTTGGCCAGAAAGCAAAGCGCACGCCGCTTGGATTAAAGGCAGCCTTTGCCTTGCGCCTACCCCTGTCCGCGCCTTCAAATAACGATACAGGATGCCAAGAGGGCACAAACAAATAACATTTGCTCACAGTCCCGCCCCTATCATTCTGCGCCAAAAACGGTAAATTATCACCAACAACAAACACAGTGTCTCAAAGCCCAGTAAAATGCGCTTCGAGAGATAATAAAGCCTACGGAGACCACCCATGTCACCCACACCTTCAGAGCAAAAAGCACATATCTGGCTACGCGACGAAGATCGCAGCACCGAACGCCGCACAGCCCTGACTCCCAAGAATGCCAAGCTGTTGCTCGAAAATGGCTTTACCGTCACGGTCGAGAAAAGCAGCAAACGGGTCTGTGCGAATGAAGAGTATGAAGCGGTAGGCTGTAGCCTTGCCGAGCCGCGCTCATGGGTGGATGCACCAAAGGACACGGTTATTCTTGGCCTTAAGGAGCTGGCAGAAACGCCGGACGCGTTACCCCATCGCATGATCCATTTTGCGCATATCTACAAGGATCAGACGGGCTGGCAAAAGGAAATGGCCCGCTTCGTCAAGGGTGAAGGTCTGCTTTACGACATCGAATTCCTGACCAACGAAAACGGGCGACGTGTTGCAGCTTTTGGCTATTGGGCTGGATGGATGGGAGCCGCGCTGGGTGCTTTCCGCCTTCTGGAGCGCCGTGCTGGCCGAAATGAAATCACCAAGGGTGTCTCACCATTCGAAAGCCAAGAGGCCATCATCGACAAGCTCAAGGCATTGGCCGATGAAGGCGAAGGCGCGTTACCGACCGCAATCGTGGTTGGGGCCAAAGGACGATCCGGCACCGGAGCCAGCGAATGCCTCGAAGCCATCGGCATGAAGGTGACCAAATGGGATATCGAGGAAACGCGCATTCTTGACAGGCGAACGCTTCTCTCCCACGACATGATGGTCAACTGCGTGCTCATGTTTGGCCCGGGCCTGTTGCTCACCAACAAGACCCATCTGGCGGCAGAGGGCACCAATATGAAGGTCATCTCCGATGTATCCTGCGATCCCTTCTCCGATTTCAATCCATTGCCGATTTATGATGCTCCGACCAGTTGGGAAGATCCGGTAATTGAAGTGGCAAAGAACGGCTCGGGTGACGCTGTCGAAGTCACATCCATCGATAACTTGCCTTCCCTTTTGCCAGCGCAGGCCGCGGAGGAATTCTCGGATCAGTTCGTCACGTCGCTCTTGCGCTTTGATGACGGAATCGAATGGAAAAATGCAAAGGCCAAATTCGAGGAAATCCGCTCAAAAGCCGATCTCTGATAGATGTCTCAATACAGCAAGACGGCAAAATCCTGAACATGGAGCAAGGGTGCGAGCAATTATCGCACCCTATTTCTTTGAAAAATCGCGACAGGCCAACTTATTGCCAATCGAAAATTGATGAATTTTCACAAAACTGAAACTAAGGTCTTCTCTACTTACGTCCGTCAAACAGAGAAACCTTCACGGAAAGTTCATCAGATGAATGAAATAAAATCATTCAATCCGTAGAAAGCCTGACTATATACTCCAATGGCCATATATTTTGGCAAATTTGACCGAATTTCATAATGCAATAATGGGGACCAACCATGCATAAAATCGCTCTTGTTACCATCGCCTTGTCATTGATTGCAGCGCCAGCCCTTGCTGGACCGAAAGAAGATGCTGTTGCCGAACGTCAAGCCTTTTTCAAACAGCTTGGTGGCAATATGGGCCCCTTGGCCAAATTGCTCAAAGGTGACTATGACGCAGCAACCGCTCAGCAACATGCTGATGCGATTGCAAATCTCACAACCAAGGACATCAGCGGATTGTTCGTTGAAGGCACCTCCACCGCAGATATGCCCGGCAAAACAGAAGCCCTTCCCGTTATCTGGGAAGATATGGATGGCTTTGCAGCCAAATATAAGGCGCTTGGAGAGGCAGCCGCCAACCTGAAGGCAGAAGCTGGCAAAGGAAAAGCTCAACTGGCCGCAGCTTTTGGTCAGACTGGCGCAGCCTGCAAAAGCTGCCACACCAGCTTCCGCGACTAGTCAACAAAAAGCCGGGTGATTGTTTCAACCCGGCTTTGCTCTATGCGACTTTCATTTGCAGCACAAAATGGCAGGCTATCAAAATGACTGAACAGCCAGATCAGAACCCGAACCTGGAGCGCGTCCGCCTCTGGGATCCAGCCATCCGCATATTCCATTGGGCGTTGCTCATATGCGTTGTGGCCGCCTGGGGGTTGGGCAAATTTGGCCCGGATATCATGACGCTGCATTTTTATTTCGGCTACGCGGTCGCCGCCCTACTCGGCTTCCGGCTGATCTGGGGGCTTGTTGGCCCAAAGGCCGTACGCTTTACCCATTTTATCTATAGCCCCAAAACAACGCTCTCCTATGCCTCCAAAATCATGGAGCGCAAACCAAGCTATTGGCGCGGTCATAATCCCGTTGGGGCTATGGCAGTTTTTGCCCTTTTGGGCGTGCTTATCGCGCAGGTCGCAACGGGTCTGATGGGCGACCCTGACGATTATATCAATGTCGGCCCACTGGCCAGCTACGTTGGCTATGACAATGCCTCTTTGGCCATAGACATTCACGAAACTCTGGCATCCATACTGCTCATACTGGTGATTATTCATGTCGCCGCCGTTGCCTTCTACAAGCTCTGGAAGCGTGAAGACCTGATCAAACCCATGATCACCGGTTGGAAATGGGTCAAAAAATCAGAAACGGACTGATTGAAGGCCCCTTCAAATGGTGCTGAGCAGAATGCTTGTCTCGCTGTTCATCACCCCCTCGATCAGACGGACCTCACGCAGAACCCGATCGAAATCCGAAAGGGATGCCGTCTGGATCTCAGCCACAAGATCCCACGCCCCATTGGTCGTGTGCAACGTGTGGAGCTCAGGCATACCGCGCAATTTCCTGATCACCTGAGATGTCGATTTGCCCACCACCTCGATCAGCATGATTGCGCGAATTCCATCCAGTTCATAATCTTCTCGCACGCGCACGGTATAGCCAAGAATCGCGCCTGACTCCATCAGGCGATCGAGCCTGTTCTGCACTGTCCCGCGAGAGACTTGCAAAATATCAGCCAGCTTGGACAGGGGTGCCCGTCCATCATGGCGCAAAAGCGAGATGAGATCCCGGTCCAGCTGATCGAAAATATGCTTGGCCTGTTGGGTCACCATTCGATTTGTTCCTCTCTTGCTGGCCTATTCAGTTCATTCTGCCGATTTGTATAATGATCGCTTTAAATTTTGACAATCACTTATCATTTCTTGAAGGATTTTGCCATTTTGTCTGGAAATTTGTCTCGCTATTCTGATGAAACAACTATGGTCCATCTTCTGCGCTGACCGGACATCACCCTGTCAGTTGCCTCTTAAATGGACCCAAAGGCCATCAGAGCCACCTTCTTACGGATTTTCAGGAACACACACCATGACAGCACCGCAGAAAGATACTCTCAATCTTGTCCCCTTTGTCAGCGTCGACAATATGATGAAGCTGATCCTGTCCATCGGCGTGGAAGAAGCCATTGAGGGGATAGCCGCGCAGATTGAAAGCGATTTCAAACGGTGGGAAAGCTTCGACAAGACACCCCGCATCGCGTCCCACTCCAAGGAAGGCGTCATCGAACTGATGCCAACCAGCGACGGCGAAGTCTATGGCTTCAAATATGTCAACGGCCACCCGAAAAACACCAAGGAAGGCCTGCAAACAGTCACCGCCTTCGGGCTTCTGGCCGATGTCTATACCGGATATCCGGTGTTACTGACGGAAATGACCATCCTCACCGCGCTCAGAACAGCAGCCACATCAGCCGTTGCCGCCAAATATCTCGCCCCGAAAGACGCAAAAGTCATGGCAATGATCGGGAACGGTGCGCAATGCGAGTTTCAGGCCCTTGCCTTCAAGCGTATCTGCGGCATTGATACCGTGCGCCTGTTTGATATTGATCCGATTGCCACCGAAAAGGCTGAGTTCAACCTCAAGGATTCCGGCCTCAAGATCATCCGAACCTCCAGCCATCAGGAATGTGTTTCCGGTGCAGATATCATCACCACCTGCACCGCCGACAAACAATGCGCCACTATCCTGACCGACAACATGGTCGGCTCCGGCCAGCATATCAACGCCATCGGCGGTGATTGCCCGGGAAAGACAGAGCTGCATGGCGACATTCTGCGCCGTTCGGAGATTTTCGTTGAATATCCGCCGCAAACCCGCGTCGAAGGCGAAATCCAGCAGTTGGATCCGGATCATCCGGTCAAGGAACTCTGGAAAGTCATGACGGGGCAGGAAGAAGGTCGCACATCGGAAGGCCAGATCACCTTGTTTGACTCCGTCGGCTTTGCCATCGAGGATTTCTCGGCCCTGCGCTATATCCATGACGTCATCAAGGGAACGCCCTTCTACGACAATCTCGACATGCTGGCCGACCCAGACGAACCCCGCGATCTCTATGGCATGGTTCGCCGAGCAGAAAAGTCCCTAAACGCCGCTGAATAGGCAGGGCATCAAGGTTCAGATCCAACAAAAACCAAGTGACATAAGGCTCTGCGTGATGCGTGGGGCCTTTTCTTGTTCCATAGATACCATCCGTTTTTCCCCTTATACGAAAGAATGATCACCCAAAATGGAGCTATAGTCCAAGTTTCTATGGCTTTGGTGGTCAAGGCCACTCAAAAAAACACAAGAATAAACCACTGCATTTCACTTCATTGTTTGGTGGAATCCTTTTGGCACCATGCTTCTCTAGGCAATTGGTGGAATATTTTCTGTTTCTGCCTCCGATGTCACGAGATTATACCTCCATATTACATACCAAAGAGCAATACCGCTCACGTAGACGCTCTGCTATCGCCTAAGCATAATAGTCTGAAAACAAACCGAGCATCACCGCACCAAACACGCTCAAAAGGGGATGGTGCACAATTTCAATAGACGAGTTCTGGGAGGAACGCATGTCGGAGAACGTCTATCCTGTACCGACGGATGTGGCATCACATGCCCTGATCGATAACGATGCCTATTTGTCCATGTACAAGCAGTCAGTGGAAGATCCGGAAGCCTTCTGGGGAGAACACGGCAAACGCCTCGATTGGATCAAACCCTTTACCAAGGTGAAGAACACATCCTTCGATTATCACAATGTTTCCATCAAATGGTTCGAAGACGGCACGCTCAACGTGGCCGCCAACTGTATCGACCGTCACTTGGAAAAACGGGGTGATCAGACCGCGATCATCTGGGAGGGAGATGATCCGGCTGATGACGAGCATATCACCTTTAACCAGCTCCATGAGCGGGTCAGTAAACTGGCCAATGCCTACAAGGAATTGGGCGTTGGCAAGGGTGATCGCATCATTCTTTACCTACCGATGATCCCGGAAGCCGCCTATGCCATGCTGGCATCAGCCCGCATCGGCGCCATTCATTCCATCGTCTTTGGCGGATTTTCGCCCGATGCTCTGGCTGACCGCGTCAATGGTTGCGAAGCCAAACTGGTGGTCACAGCCGATCAAGGCCTGCGCGGTGGACGAACTGTCCCGCTGAAAACCAATGTGGACACGGCGCTTGAGAAGGTCAGCCACGACGTCAAGACTCTTGTCGTCAAACGCACCGGCGGTGATGTCCCCATGACCAGCGGTCGTGACTTCTGGTATGAATATATGGTGGCCAAGGCGTCTGCGGACTGTCCGCCAGAGCCAATGAATGCTGAAGATCCACTCTTCATCCTCTATACCTCCGGCTCCACCGGCAAGCCGAAGGGCGTGGTTCACACCACCGGCGGCTATCTGGTCTATGCCTCCATGACCCATGAATATGTCTTTGACTATCATGATGGTGATATCTACTGGTGCACGGCCGATGTGGGCTGGGTAACCGGCCATTCCTACATCGTCTATGGCCCGCTTGCCAATGGCGCAACCACGCTGATGTTTGAAGGTGTGCCCAATTATCCAACACCATCCCGCTTCTGGGACGTGTGCGACAAGCACAAGGTCAATATCTTCTACACCGCCCCAACCGCCATTCGCTCGCTGATGGGAGCAGGGTCTGAACATGTTGAAAAAGCAGATCTTTCTTCCCTGCGCATTCTCGGCTCCGTTGGTGAACCCATCAACCCTGAAGCCTGGAAATGGTATTATGAGGTGGTCGGCAAAGAGAAATGCCCGATTGTTGACACCTGGTGGCAGACCGAAACCGGCGGCATTCTGATCACGCCACTGCCCGGAGCCACCGATCTCAAACCTGGCTCGGCCACGCGCCCCTTCTTTGGTGTACAACCGGTCATGCTCGACACGATGGGCAATGAAATTGGTGAGACCGAATGCGAAGGCGTGCTCTGCATCGCCGACAGCTGGCCGGGGCAGATGCGCACGGTCTATGGCGACCATGATCGCTTTGTCTCGACCTATTTCGAGACCTTCAAGGGCTACTATTTCACTGGCGACGGAGCCCGCCGTGATGCGGATGGCTATTACTGGATCACCGGCCGCGTCGATGACGTGATCAACGTATCTGGCCATCGTATGGGCACGGCAGAAGTGGAAAGCGCCCTTGTGGCTCATGAAAAGGTATCAGAAGCCGCCGTGGTGGGCTATCCGCACAATATCAAGGGTCAGGGCATCTATGTCTATGTCACCCTTATGGAAGGCGAAGAGGAAAGCGAGGAGCTGCGCAAGGAACTGCGCAATTGGGTGCGCCATGAAATCGGCCCGATTGCTTCGCCAGACCTCATCCAGTTCGCACCGGGCTTGCCGAAAACCCGCTCGGGCAAGATCATGCGCCGCATTCTGCGCAAGATCGCCGAAGACGATTTCGGCTCACTGGGTGATACCTCAACGCTGGCAGATCCTACCGTGGTGGAAGACCTGATCGACAACCGCCAGAATCGGTAAGCACTTGCCACTTGCACAAAGAAAAACCCCGTCGGTCAGTCCGGCGGGGTTAATTTTTGTTTCAAACAGTTCCGGATCTTCGATAGCGCATCAAGCAGCTGGGAAAGATGATCCCGTTTGGCAGCATCACTTCATCTTGAGCTACAACCTCAAACCCGAGTGAGCGGTAAAAGGAAATGGCGCTCAGGGACGCCTGACAATCAAACTGGACAACATCCTTTGCCGCCTTCAGGCAGAAATCAAAAAGTGCTCGCCCAATGCCTTGACGCGTCCAATCCGGATGCACCACAAACTGCCGGATATGACCAACGCCAGCAACGGACGGCGCGCCGTGATAGTCACGACTCCAGCCCCCTGCCCCAACCAGCAATCCTTGATCTCCCTCAGCCACATATAGCTGACCGGACTGAATAAGCGGTTGAGAAACCTGAGAGATAAGGGGAACAGATTGTTCAATCAGATCAGGATCATAGGCACCAACAAGCCCTTTCGAAAAAGACAGCTCACTCAAATGGACAAGGGCTTTCAGATCGGAAAGTGTGGCAGATCGCAGACAATAGGACATCTCAGACACCGTTTTTGCGTCCCCTATCCGCGTTTGACAAAGGCTTCAGCATCTTCAAGCGACATCTCTTCCTCAGCATCGTGCCCGAGTTTGGAACGCACTTTTTCAAGATCATCCACCAGACCGGCCAGCCGTCCGGCAACGCGATCATGAATGATCGCTGCAAGCTCGGGATATTCATCCATCACCCGCCGGAAAGTCACGCGCCGGATCTGGATAACTTTGACATCCTCAATCGCTGTGGCCATTGCCGAGCGGCGCGTTTCTGCCATCAAGGCCATTTCGCCAATCAGGCTACCTGGCCCGAGTATCTGGCTTTGCAGGTCAAAGCCATTTTCAGAAATCGTCATGCGAATCTGACCCTCGGTGATGACAAAACCGGAATCGGCCAAATCACCCTGGCGAAAGATCACCTGCTTGGCCCGATAGGCGCGCATTTCGGCTCCAAAGGCCAACAGACGCAGTTGGTCATTGTCGAAATTGTCAAAGAAAGGGACCTGCTTGAGCAGGTCAATATCACTTGTCAGGCTCATTGATTCTTTTCAACTCGATGATATCCGAAAAACAACCCACTATAGGCGCGTCTCATCGTTGCCTGTCAAGCAGCATCGCTCGGCTCTAAGGCAGAAAGAGCGCTGATCTTCAGGGAACAAGCTTGTAGCCACCAGACTCCGTGATCAACAATTCCGCATTAGAAGGATTTTTCTCGATTTTTTGCCGTAAACGATAAATATGCGTTTCCAGTGTGTGGGTCGTAACGCCTGAATTATACCCCCACACCTCATGCAGCAGAACATCGCGACTGACCGGCTTATCGCCTGACCGATAAAGATATTTCAAAATCGAGGTTTCTTTTTCGGTAAGCCGCACCTTGCCGCCGGATTCGTCTGCCAGAATTTTCGCTGCAGGCTTGAAGGTATATTGCCCCACGGTAAAAGTCGCATCCTCGCTATTTTCATGCTGGCGAAGCTGCGCCCTGATGCGCGCCAGAAGCACGGCAAAACGAAAAGGCTTGGTGACATAGTCATTTGCCCCCGCTTCAAGGCCAAGGATCGTATCGGAATCGGTGTCATGACCGGTGAGCATGATGATGGGTGCTCTGAAATCGCCCTTACGCAGCAATTTCACTGCTTCGCGCCCATCCATATCAGGCAAACCGACATCCATGATCAGCAAATCAAAATGATCCCCTCTAGCAACCTTAACGGCCGCTGCGGCACAATCGGCCTGGGTGATATCGAATTCCTCATAGAGAGACAACTGTTCGATCAATGCTTCACGCAGTTCGGTGTCGTCATCGACCAACAAAATCTTTCTCGCTGTCATCTCATGCTCCTGGCGTTGTCACAGTCAGCAAATCACAATGGCCTGATTCAAGGTCACACTACGTATTCTATAGATAGAAACACTCACCGACCAGACAAGACCAAGCTCCACTTAAGGACAGCCTAAAGGATTTTCAATTCACAGCCAATCACGTCAACGTCATGACCGCGTTATCCTTAGGCATTCAAGTATTTATGGTAAAACACATAGTTGCGAGTGTCGCATGATTTTCCAGCCCCGACAACGAGCAGACAAAACGCGCCTTTCGTTCTCTTTGCGACAATGCTAAAGCCTGAAAAATATGAGGGATGAAACGGATAATCGGGATGACTGTATCAGGATTTTTAAGCCAAATAACCATTCGCAAGAAACCGAGCCATAGCAGCAAAGGTCTACTGACATTTGGCGATCAAACCGTTCCCTGTGCCCTTGGTCGCAGCGGCATGGGACCGATCAAGCAGGAGGGAAACGGCGTCACACCGATCATGACAACCCGCATGCTTTACGGCTTCTATCGCCCGGACAGAGAGAAACGCCCGCTTTCCGCGGTTCCCTTTCATCCAATGCATGAAGATATGGGCTGGTGTGATGAAGCAGAGCACCGATGCTATAACCAGTTGGTTTCATTGCCCTTTGACGCGTCACACGAGACGATGTGGCGCGACGATCCGCTCTATG
Source organism: uncultured Cohaesibacter sp. (assembly GCF_963676485.1). NCBI lineage: Bacteria > Pseudomonadati > Pseudomonadota > Alphaproteobacteria > Hyphomicrobiales > Cohaesibacteraceae > Cohaesibacter > uncultured Cohaesibacter sp. Next base: position 1,939,860 of record NZ_OY781114.1, on the reverse strand, counting down.
ATCTGGTCATCGTGCTTGATATCAATATCGCCCCACGCGCAAAACGACGCGGCAGTGCCATCTTTATGCATGTGGCAAGAGAGGGCTTTATGCCCACCGAAGGCTGCATTGCGCTACAAAAAAGCGATCTCCGGCGCTTACTTGGCTGGATGTCTCCAGCAACCAGAATTCACATTGCTCGCTAGGATCATGGGTCTGGCGGAAAGAGAAAAGGAGGCTTAAAGCCTCCTCAGTCCAGTTTATTTTTGCGATGCCCAAAGATGGCACTGCCTACGCGCACAAATGTGGCGCCCTGCTTGATCGCTTCGGTATAGTCGGAACTCATCCCCATGGACAATTCCTTGATATCGTTGCGCTTGGCAATCTTGCGCAGCATCTTGAAATGCGGCTTGGGATCTTCATCAAATGGCGGAATACACATCAAGCCGCGGATACTCAGACCCAGCTCCACTTGACAAAAGCCAATAAAATCATCGGCTTCGTCCGGCAGGATACCGGCCTTTTGCGGCTCGGCACCAGTGTTGATCTGGATGAACAGACCCAGTTCACGGCCCTGTTTTTCCATCTCCACGCGAATGGAACGAGCAATTTTCTTGCGATCGATCGTATGGATGACGTCAAACAGTGCAACGGCATCCTTGGCCTTGTTCGACTGCAGCGGTCCGATGAGATGCAATTCAACAGTCTCATAGCTCTCGCGCAATTGTGGCCATTTGGCCTTGGCTTCCTGAACCTTGTTTTCGCCAAAGACCCTTTGGCCGGCCTTCAAGGCCTTCTCGATCACGTCAGCATCGAAGGTTTTTGAAACAGCGATGAGTGTTACGCTCCCATCCTCCCGTCCGGCTTCCTTTTCGCACTCCGCTATGGCTTGTTGAACTTCTGCCAAATGGGACGATATGCTCATCTTGATTTTCTATACCTCTTGAAAGCACTTTCGGCGATTTGATTGATACCTCTAGCTCGAAAATGCGCCTAACTGATGCCGAATGGGATACATCCAGCGTCCACATCATATGGAGGAGTTGTTCACTGGTCCAGACACTTTATGTGCCGATATGCCTGCATTATGCACGATAAATTAGCCCCAATGCGCTCTCATCGCAAGATTGGACCGCCTCAGGGCCATATCTCACTCTAAAGGGCTTGACGGAAGGTATGAATTCTGTTGATGGTCGGGCCTGAAAGTGACTTGGAGCGCATCCCCGGAAAGTCGCTCGACTTTTTGATTGGGATTCGCGTAAATACAAAGGAATAGAGCATTTTCGCTGATTTTTGAATTACCGAAAATGCTCTAGAGACGAGGCATTGGCGACGATCCATGGCTAATGAACGCTACAACGCACGCGAAGCGGAAATTCGCTGGCAAAAGACCTGGGATACCCAGAAAATCTTCCAAACCACGAATGATGACCCACGACCTAAATATTACGTGCTGGAGATGTTCCCCTATCCATCCGGTCGCATTCATATCGGCCATGTGCGCAACTATACCATGGGAGACGTTGTCGCCCGTTACAAGCGCGCCAAGGGCTTTAATGTTCTGCACCCGATGGGATGGGATGCATTCGGTATGCCGGCGGAAAATGCCGCCATGCAGAACAACATCCATCCCAAGGACTGGACCTACGAAAATATCGCAACCATGCGCGCCCAGCTGAAGCTGATGGGCCTGTCGCTGGATTGGGAACGCGAATTTGCAACCTGCGACGTGGATTACTATCACCGTCAGCAGATGCTCTTCCTCGACTTTGTCGAAAAGGGTCTTGCCTATCGCAAAAACGCAAAGGTCAACTGGGACCCGGTAGATCAGACAGTTCTGGCCAACGAGCAGGTCATCGATGGCAAAGGCTGGCGCTCCGGTGCCGAGGTTGAGCAGCGTGAGCTGACCCAGTGGTTCTTCAAAATCACTGATTTTGCTGATGATTTGCTCTCCGAGATCGACAATCTCACACGCTGGCCTGACAAGGTTCGGCTGATGCAGCGCAACTGGATCGGCAAATCCGAGGGCCTGCAGGTTCGCTTCCAGTTAAGCCAAGAAGTGCATGGCCATGGCGATGTGGAAATCTTCACCACGCGCCCTGATACGCTTTTTGGCGCATCCTTCCTGGGTTTGTCGGCTGACCATCCGCTGACAAAAGAACTGGCCAAGGATAATCCCGAGCTGACAGCATTTGTAGAAGAATGCCACAAGATGGGCACCTCCGCAGCCGAGCTAGAAACAGCCGAAAAATTCGGCTTCGACACCGGCCTAAAAGTTGTGCATCCTCTTGATTCTTCTATTGAATTACCAGTTTATGTTGCCAACTTCATCCTCATGGATTACGGCACTGGCGCGATCTTCGGCTGTCCGGCGCACGACCAGCGCGACCTTGATTTCGCCCGCAAATACGACCTGACGGTTACCCCTGTGGTGCTGCCAAAGGATGCCGATCCGGCTAGCTTCACGGTTGCCGATGAGGCCTACACTGGCGAAGGCACCATCTTCAATTCAGAGTTCCTTGATGGCATGAGCATTGAAGACGCCAAAGACGCGGTCGCCTCCAAACTGGAAGCCGTGATGATTGGCGACAAACCTCAGGCTCTGCGCAAAACCCAGTATCGCCTGCGCGACTGGGGGATCTCCCGTCAGCGTTACTGGGGCTGCCCAATTCCGATGGTGCATTGCCCGGATTGCGGTGTGGTTCCGGAGAAAAAAGAAAATCTTCCGATCAAGCTGCCGGACGACATCAATTTCGACAAACCGGGTAACCCGCTTGATCGTCATCCGACATGGCGTGATTGCACTTGCCCCAAATGCGGCAAGGCGGCCAAGCGCGAAACCGACACCATGGACACCTTCGTGGACAGCTCCTGGTATTTTGCACGCTTTACAGCGCCTTGGGAAACCACTCCAACCGACAAGAAAGCTGTCGATGAATGGCTGCCTGTTGATCAGTATATCGGCGGTATCGAGCATGCCATTCTGCATCTGCTCTATTCCCGCTTCTTCGCCCGCGCCATGTGCGAAACTGGCCATATGACTGTAAAAGAGCCCTTCCAGGGCCTCTTCACTCAGGGCATGGTCGTGCATGAAACCTATAAAGGTGAAGATGGTCGCTGGGTGGCCCCGGCAGAGATTACCGTCTCAGAAAAAGACGGCAAACGCACTGCTGTCCATAAGGAAACCGGCGAAACCATCACCATCGGCTCTATCGAGAAAATGTCGAAATCCAAGAAAAATACCGTGGATCCGACAGATATTATCGAAACATATGGCGCCGATACCGCCCGTTGGTTCATGCTTTCCGATAGCCCTCCGGAACGTGACGTCATCTGGACGGAAGCTGGCGCAGAAGGTGCGCACCGCTTCATCCAGCGCATCTGGAGACTGACACTTGATGTGTCCGAATTCCTTGATTCTTCGACACTTTCCAAGCCAGATAGCCTGTCTGATGAAGCTCTTGCCCTGCGCAAACTGAGCCATAAGACACTGGCAACAGTTGAAAGCACCATCGAGCAACTCGGCTTCAACCGTGCTGTTGCCCAGATCTACCAGTTGGTCAATGCCATTGCGTCAGCTGCCAAAAAGGAAAAGCTGGACAAGGATGCATCCCTTTGTTGGGTTGTTGATGAATCCATGCAGCTCCTGTTGCTGATGTGCTCTCCAATGATGCCGCATCTGGCCGAGGAATGCTGGTCACAGCTGGGCAAGAAAGGGCTTGTTTCAACGCAAAGCTGGCCACAAGCTGATAGCGCCATGTTGTCGGAAGACGAAATAACGCTGCCCATTCAGATCAATGGTAAAAAGCGCGGTGAATTAACCGTTGCCGCGGACGCAGATAAAGATACAATCGAAAAGGCTGTACTCGCATCTGAACCCGTTATCAAAGCACTGGATGGCAAAGCTCCGCGCAAGGTCATTGTCGTGCCCAAAAGGATCGTCAATGTTGTTATCTGACAATCATAACAAGACGAAAATTCTGACCCTGGCCCTCTTTGTGGGCCTGGGTCTTGGCCTTTCCGCCTGTCAGGTTCGTCCGCTCTATTCCTCGACCACGGCATCTGGCCAAATGCTTGCAACTGAGCTTTCTTCAGTGGAAATTGCTCCTGCAGATAACCGCATCGAGCAGGAAATCCGCAACAAACTGATCTTTGCCTTCACAGGTGGTGGATTGCCAGAGGCACCGGCTTACAAGCTGGTTCTGGATACCAAAACCAGAAGTGATGACCTAACGATCGAAAGCGGAACCGGTCTTGCCAAAACCACACGCGTCAGCATGACCGCCACCTACACGCTCATCAAGCTCTCTGACAAATCCATGGCAACCAAGGGTTCTAGCTATTTTACGGCCGAATTTGCCAGAAGCACCCAGCGCTTTGCCAACGATCGCGCCAAGCTTGATGCCGAAAATCGCGCAGCCGAACAAATTGCCAATGATATTCAGCTGCGCCTGTCTGCTTTCTTCGCTGCAGGCACGTAATTTTAGAAGCAGGCCGCCCCTTTTTGCGATAGGACGGCCTGTTTCCCGACTTCAAAACTGGCAAACCCCGTTTTTCAAAGGCAGACAATGGCGCAAATCAAGACCAATATGGTCGATAGCTATCTGGTCAAACCCAATTATGCCCATAAGGTCATTCTGATCTATGGTCAGGACCCGGGCCTTGTTACCGAACGCGCCGAACGTCTCGCAAAAACCTACCTCAAGGACAATACAGATCCCTTTGCCGTGATCCGTCTCGATTCGGCGGATATAGCGTCTGATCCTCTGCGCCTGGCCGATGAAGCCAACACCATCTCGATGTTTGGTGGCAGTCGCGTCATCACCATACAGATGAGTGGCAACAAATCGATCATGCCGGCGCTGGAACCTGTTTTGTCGACCCCGCCTCAGGATGCCTTCATCATCATCAAGGCCGCGGACCTTAAAAAGTCGGCACCTTTGCGCAAGGCCATAGAGAAGGCTCAGAGCGCAGTCACCCTTCCCTGCTATATGGATGCAAGAGAAACCCTCAATGGCATCATAGACGAAGAATTGGCTCTCTCCCGCCTCTCCATTACTAAGAATGCTAGAACGATGCTTCTGGACAATCTGGGCGCCGATAGAATGGCTTCTCGTGCCGAGGTTCAAAAGCTCTGTCTCTTTGCCATGGATGACGGCGAAATTTCCGAGCAACATATTGAAGATATTGTTGGCGACGCATCCAACCAACAAATTGATATGATTATTGATTCCGCAGCTCTTGGAAGAACGGGAGAGCTGGATCGGCGTCTTGAACAGAGCCTCAGGTCGGGCAATCACCCAGCTGTCATCGGCTCGGCTGCTTTGCGTCATTTTCAAATGCTTGAACGCGCACTCAACCTGATGGACAAGGGCACTCCGCCGCCTTCAGCCCTTGAGAAAGCGGCGCCCATGCTGCATTTCAAGCGCAAACCGCTTATACAGGGCCAATTGCGCATCTGGGACAGCAAAAAGGCATCCCGTGCCTGCGAATTGCTCTCCCAAAGCCTAGCCAACAGCCGCAAACATTATCATTTGGCCCCCACGGTGATTTCCGAGACACTCCTGATGATCTCCGCAACAGCGCAACGCAGCAACCGCTAAGCTCCGCTTTTCTTTGCTAAATATTGTTTCACGTGAATCGTTTTTCAAATCAGGACCTTGCTTTCTCTGATCTCTCACTGTGTGAAAACAATATGCCTTGTTTCGGTTTGAAATCTAATGGCGCATAGCCAAGAAAATCCCTTAAAAAAGCTTATCTTTTTGGTCAAAGTCGTTTCACGTGAATCAACAGCCCGACCATGCAAAGACCATTGCCAAGCGCGCAGTCTCCACCGCATTTTATCTGCTGGAGATTGACTTTAATTTTTAATCATTTGAACATGATGGAAGCAACGCCCTACACGGTGGATCACCCCAAATTGACATGATGATCCCAACATCCGGACAACAGAATGACATTCAACAGACTCCAGAAAAATGGGTCCCACGCCGCCTATTTTGCAATGATCACCGTCTTTTTGGATGCTTTCGGAATTGCCTTTATTTCACCGGTTCTGCCGGATCTTCTTGAAGAAATAACGGGAACCAATCTGGGCAATGCGGCCATTTATGGCGGCTATCTGACCTTCATTTATGCCTTCATGCAATTCATCGTCTCCCCAATTTTGGGGAATCTGTCTGACAGTTTCGGCCGAAGGCCTGTCCTTGTCGTATCGCTAGGCGCACTGGGCATTGACTACCTGATTATGGGCTTTGCCAATTCCCTCTGGCTCCTCTTTCTGGGCCGTTTTATTGCAGGTATATTCGGCGCCACACATGCCACAGCTTCGGCCTTCATCTCGGATATTTCCTGCGGCAAACAACGCACACGCAATTTTGGCCTCTTGGGGGCGAGTTTCGGAGCCGGATTCGTAGCTGGGCCATTAATCGGAGGAATACTCACAGATTATGGCGTGCGTGTACCCTTCTTTGCGGCTTTCTTCCTGATTTTACTCAATTTTATCTATGGACTTTTCATATTTCCCGAGAGCCTGCCGATAGAGAAAAGGCGAAAATTCACACTGACCGGCATCAATCCCTTTAAGGGCCTTGCAGAATGCGTACGCTTTCCAAGCATTCTGCCTCTCTTCCTTGCGCTATTTCTCTTCCTCGTAGCCGATCATGTCTATGTCTCTGTCTGGCCCTATTACACACGTGAGGCTTTCGAATGGAGCAGCCGTCAGGTCGGTCTGACCTTGGCAATCTTCGGCTTTTTCCACGCCTTGACGCAAGCTTTCCTGGTCGGAGCACTGCTGAAAAAGCATGATGAGCTAACCATCGCCCTCATCGGTATTTTCAGCAGCGCAGTGATCATGTTCATGCTACTTTTCATCACTCAAGGCTGGGTCATCTATTTATTCCTGCCATTCACCGCGCTTGGCGGCTTGGCCACACCGGGCCTACAATCTCTCATGACCCAGAAAGTGCCGGAAACCCACCAAGGACAATTACAAGGCGGTATAGGCAGCCTGACCAGCCTGACGACCATCCTTAGCCCGCTGATCATGACCCGCACTTTTCATTTCTTCACCCAGGATCACGCTGCCTATTATCACCCTGCAGGCGTATTTGGCCTCTCAACCTTCATCTGCCTGCTTGCCGTCCTGCCCATCGGCTATTTTTTCAAGAATCATCGGCATTGACTCCCGTTTTTCTTCTTCGTTGGCTTAAGCCATCGCGACAAGCCCGATAACAGGCAACAAAAAAAGGGAGCCAAATGGCTCCCTTTCTATCGAAAATTCTGCAAAATCTTGGCTTATTGCTTCTCAAGAATGGCAATAATCGCATCAAGCTGCTCAAGAGACTTATACTGGATCTTGAGTTCCCCACCCTTTTTCTTAGGGGCAATGAAAACATTCCAGCCAAGGCGATCGGTCAAACGCTTCTCCAAAGCCACGGTGTCTGCGTCTTTTTCCTTTTTCGGCTTCGGTTCCTTGACTTTTTCCTTCTCCTGGCCGGCCTTCTCAGCGTCTCGTACAGTCATTCCGTCTTCGACAATACGGCGCGCTAATTCTTCAGGATTTTCAGCCGTAATCAGAGCACGAGCATGGCCAGCGGTCAGCTCGCCTCTTTTGAGATAATCCTTAATGCTTTCTGGAAGTTTCAGCAGGCGCAAGGTATTGGCGACATGAGAGCGGCTTTTGCCAATAACGTCGGCCAGCTCGGCCTGCGTATAATCAAATTCAGCAATCAACTGATCATAGCCAAGTGCTTCTTCCAATGCATTGAGGTCTGCGCGCTGAACATTCTCGATGATGGCAAGCTCGAGAGCTTCCTTGTCGCTCACGTCATGAATGAGAACGGGAACTTCGTGCAAACCAGCAGCCTGAGCGGCGCGCCAACGACGTTCACCAGCAATAATCTCGAAAGAATCCTCCTCACCTTTTACCGCACGACAAAGAATAGGGTTCATTATGCCCTTTTCTTTAACCGATCTGGTCAGATCATCGAGATCCTTTTCAACGAAATCCTGACGTGGGTTGCGCGGGTTCGGCCGTAAAAACTCAATAGGAATGCGCCGTTGAGATCGAGCCCGCTCAATCGCTTGCGCTTCATTATCCATATCTCCGATCAGAGCTGCCAATCCGCGCCCCAAACGTTTGCCTTCAGCTGGTTTTTTCGACATTTTTCCGCATTCCCATCAAACCCGTATAAGCCCTTGAGCAAACGGGCCAGACTTCCCTTTGTCACAGTTATGCTGACCCGACAATCAGGCAGCCTTGTTACGCAATTTTTTCTCGCGCTGGATAATCTCAGATGCGAGTTTCAAATAAGCCTGACTGCCCGAACATTTCAGATCATAAAGCAGAGCCGGTTTACCATAGGATGGCGCTTCAGAAACACGCACATTGCGAGGGATGATCGTTTCATAAACTTTATCCCCCATATGCTCGCGTACATCCTCAACCACCTGATTGGACAAATTATTCCGGCTATCATACATGGTCATCACAATACCATGAATCGAAAGCTCGGGGTTCAGAGCACCCTTTACCTGATTCACAGTTTGAATGAGCTGCGTCAAACCTTCAAGTGCGAAGAATTCGCATTGTAGCGGAACAAGAATGGAGTGCGCTGCAGCCATCGCATTGATCGTCAATAGGTTCAAAGAAGGAGGACAATCGATCAGCACATAGGTAAAGCGCTTTTCCTCCGGAATTTCATCACCCATTTTTCCATGTGCTTCAATAGCTTTGCGCAAACGGAAAGCGCGATCCTTATCACCCGAAATCTCTTGCTCAAGCCCGAGAAGATCCATCGTCGAAGCGGCAACAGACAGACGCGGCACAGCGGTTGGAATGGCAGCTTCCATCAAGGTCGCTTCATTGAGCAACAATTCGGCGGTCGAAATCTGACGCGCCTGGCGGTCTATCCCCAATCCGGTACTGGCGTTGCCCTGCGGATCCACATCCACGATGAGAACCGTTTCTCCAATCGCCGCCAAAGCGGTACCCAAATTGATTGCAGTTGTTGTTTTCCCTACGCCGCCCTTCTGATTAGCAAGAGTCAGAACGCGGGGAGATTCAGGCAGTGAACTCATAAAGTGGCCTCACTTCGCATTTGTTTCACTATGCGTTTTTGGGTGATAAGCGGCGCAGAATAACGATCCGCGCATCGGGATCAGTTCTGCTCACTTGTTGTACCAGATCTATATTCCAGCTAACACTGGCCTCTCGCAATTCTCGATCAAAGTCCCGACCTTTGTGGAAAACACCCGCACAAGTTTCACCAATATAAGGATAAACAAAAGAGCAGAGTTTATCGAGAGAAGCGAGCGCTCTGGCACTGAAAGCATCCACTGGATCAGACCAATCCTTCAAGACCGTTTCGATTCTGCCCCCGTGGACGACCACATTCAGCCCCAATTCGCGAGCCACCGTCTTTAGAAACGCGCCTTTTCGGCCATTGCTTTCGATCATATGGACAGAATAATCGTCCCCCGTATCATCCAGCAGAATGGCTGTAACCAAGCCCGGAAACCCGGCGCCGGACCCAAGGTCGATCCAATGGCGCGCTTCCGGATAAGCAGCATAGATCTGTACGCTATCTGCAATGTGACGAACCCAGATTTCATCAAGCGTTTTTGGCGCAACCAGATTTTGCGCTGGCTGCCATTTACGCACCAAGGCCTCATAGTGGCCTAGTTTTTCCTGCGATTCACGTGAAACCGAAAGCATTGAATTGATCAGCTCAATGCCGCGTTCCTTAGCGTCCATATGATCTTTCCATTCCTTACAAGTCAACAATGAAGCGCATTATCCTGCCGCCTACAAAGTCGGATTTTGCAAATATTACATACGCTTGCTATGCGCCAACACAAGCGTCAAAGCAGCCGGCGTCATCCCGTCTATACGCGAGGCCTGACCAAGCGTCTGCGGGCGGACATGTTTCAGCTTCTGTTTCAACTCATTGGACAAGCCATTGATATTCTCAAAGGCAAGGTTCGATGGAATCACCAAGGCCTCGTCTTTCTTGAAGGTCTCGATATCATCAGTCTGCTTCTTCATATAGACCTGATAGAGCGCCTCAATCTCAAGCTGCTTGCGCACATTCTCCGAAAAATGACCAAACTCGGGCCACACCTCAGTCAAGCGTTTCAGATCCAGATCCGGATAGGCCAGAAGCTCATAAGCCGTACGCCGCTGCCCATCCTTATTGATTTTGAGCCCAACCCGCTCCGCTTCATTCGGTGTCAAGCTCTTCTCCTGAGCCAGCGCCGTAATTGCTTGAAGCTCTTCCTTCTTCTGTCCAAAGCTCTTGCGGCGATCTTCACCGATCAATCCCCAACCATCAGCCAGATCGGTCAACCGCTGATCGGCATTATCCGCTCGCAGGGAAAGACGATATTCCGCCCTGGAAGTAAACATCCGATAGGGCTCCATCACGCCGCGCGTAATCAGATCATCAATCATCACACCGATATAGGCATCGGACCGACCAAGGACCACACCGTCCTGATCACCACACTGACGCGCAGCATTCATGCCTGCGATCAGCCCCTGCGCCCCAGCCTCTTCATAGCCTGTCGTTCCATTAATCTGACCGGCCAGATACAGTCCTGACACCCGCTTGGTTTCGAGCGTCGCTTTCAGCTCCGTCGGGTCGATATAATCATATTCAATCGCATAGCCATATTGCTTGATCTCGACAGACTCAAGGCCCGGAATCGAGCGAATATAGGCATCCTGCACATCCTCCGGCAGCGAGGTCGAAATACCATTTGGATAGATCGTATCGACATCGAGCCCTTCAGGTTCAAGAAAAACCTGATGACCATCCCGATCACCAAAGCGATTGATTTTGTCTTCAATGGAAGGGCAATAGCGTGGACCCACCCCTTCAATCTTGCCTGAATACATCGCAGATTTATGAATATTCTCGCGAATGATCTGATGGGTTTTAGGCACCGTGCGTGTCACATGGCAATCGATCTGCGGCGTCGTAATTGCGTTTGTCAGATAGGAAAAAGCCACAGGCTCATCATCCCCCGGCTGCGTGCCGAGCGAGGAATAGTCAATCGTATTTCCATTCAAGCGCGCCGGGGTACCTGTCTTCAAACGACCAAGACGAAAATTCTCAGACATCAATCGCAAGGACAAATCATTGGCAGCAGGGTCCCCCATACGACCAGCGGAGAAACTCTTTTGCCCGATATGAATAAGCCCTCGCAAGAAGGTACCCGTCGTCAAAACAACGGCGCCGCACGCAATCTCCTTGCCATCAGACAAGGTCACGCTCGTCACACATCCTTCTTCGATAGACATGTCAGCGACTTCGCCATCAACAATCACAAGATTGGGAGTGTCAGCCAAAAGAGCCTGTACAGCATCACGATAGAGTTTACGGTCTTCCTGAGCACGTGGCCCCTGCACAGCCGGACCCTTGCGCCGATTAAGCAGACGAAACTGTATTCCGCCTCTATCCGCAGCAAGACCCATAACGCCACCCAGTGCATCAATCTCGCGAACAAGATGCCCTTTACCCAAACCACCAATAGCCGGATTGCAGGACATCACACCGATTGTATGTCGACTATGCGTCACCAGAGCAACAGACGCACCAACACGCGCAGCAGCTGCTGCAGCTTCAGCACCTGCATGACCACCACCAACAACCACTACATCAACTCGGTTCATTCACATCCTCTTATGTCTTTAGCCAACACCAGACAGAGCAACGTCATATTCGACGTTTCAACACCGAGAATACCTCACCCGGAGCGTTAATCAGCAGACCCAATTCTTCAGAACTTGTTTACATCTCGCATGATAGCCTGAATCGGGTCAAAATTCAGGATTCACGTGAAACACATCAAACCCGCAGATTTTTGCCAAACATCACGGATTCACGTGAAACTATTGTGGCAAATTCGCTGTTTTGTGATTCACGTGAAACAGAGTCAATACTGAAATCAAAAAACTATGTTTCACGTGAAACGATCCACTATTTACCCACACAGAATTGTGAAAAAATCACACCGAGCATTTCCTCGACATCTATTCTTCCAGTGATTTTCCCCAACTCATCCCCAGCTTGACGCAAAAATTCAGAGCGGATTTCTATAGGCGACTCTGTATAGATAAGAGAATTATTAACATTATCCACACACGACATCAGATATTTTCTATGACGTTCACGTGTAATAAGCACATCTTCTGCCCCATCAAACAAGGATTCAATTTGTTTCACAAACGAATCGTAAAAGAAATCCATCCCATTGCCTGTTTTAACGGAGGCTGAAAAGACCATTTCCTTATCATCCCCTTTACCATTGGCATGAAACGGTTCCGAATCGATTCGATCCTGCTTATTAAACAGAACCATCCGACGGGCATGACTGCTCAACTCCACCCGTTCCTCTGGATGGGTGCCGTCCACAACTTCAATCAACAGGTCCGCATTCTCGCTTTTCTCCAAAGCGCGGCGAATCCCTTCCCGCTCAACGATATTGTCCGACTTTCGCAATCCCGCTGTATCGATCATCGTCACCGGATAGCCTTCGATATCCAGATGCAGTTCGAGAAGATCCCGCGTCGTCCCCGCCTCTTCGGTCACGATCGCCACATCCCGTTTAGCAAACCAATTGAGCAAAGAGGATTTGCCAGCGTTGGGATGACCGGCTAGCACCACAGTCAATCCGTTACGCAAGCGCTCCCCATGATCAGCCTTGGCAAGATGCCGTTCAATATCGGCTTTCAGCTCTTCTAATTTTGGCCAGATCACGTCGGAAATCGCGCCCGGAATATCTTCCTCATCGGAGAAATCCAGCTCCGCTTCGATCATGCTGCGCGCCTGAAGCAATATCTCACGCCAGCCATCAATGACACTCTTATGCGCACCACTAGCCTGACGAATCGCCTGCCTGCGCTGATTTTCAGTTTCTGCCTGAATAAGATCGGCCAGCCCCTCGACCGCGGTCAGATCATATTTTCCATTTTCAAACGCCCGCCGGGTGAACTCTCCCGCCTCGGCCAGCCGGCAGCCTTCAAAGCGCCCAAGGATTTCGAGCATAGCCTTGACCACTGCCCGCCCACCATGGAGATGAAATTCGACAGCCTCTTCGCCGGTAAAAGACTTGGTGTCTGGAAAAAGAATAACCAGCGCCTGGTCAATGATATCACCGCTATCGGGATCGGACAGATACCGCAAAGCGGCAAAGCGCGGCTTGGGTTCCTTGTCGATCAGCTTATTCATGACGGCACGCGCCTTGGGACCGGACAAGCGAATCACGGCAACACCAGCCGGAACCGCTCCGCTGGAAAGGGCAAAAATGGTATCTTGCGTCATGAGGTCAATCCCTGCAGGCCTGAAAAACAAGGCTGCATGCTGTATATTTGCGATATTGATTGTTTCAGAACCGAATCCATCTGCATCAATCGGTCTGCCGAAGGCTCAGATCTACGCTTCCAAGCGGACCTGATCATCAAGCTGACAATCTGGCTATCCCATCAATTTCAGAGAAGATCCGGTAAAATCATGAGCAGGCTTCTGGCGACCCAAAAGAGAGGATCACAAAAAGAAAGCCACCCAACGACTGTCAGACGGCTTTCTAATCTTTTGTGTGCGATTGGGCAAGCCCAATTTACAAGCTGATGCAGGACATCAGGTATTCATATTGTCGAAGAATTCCGCATTATCCTTTGTTGCGCGCAATTTATCGAGAAGGAACTCGATGGCGTCAACATTGCTCATGGCACCAAGAATACGACGCAGAACAAAGACCTTCTGCAAATCTTTCTTATCAACCATAAGCTCTTCCTTACGGGTACCCGATTTAAGGATATCCATGGCAGGGAAGATACGTTTATCGGAAACCTTGCGATCAAGAACGATTTCGGCGTTACCCGTGCCCTTGAATTCTTCGAAGATGACCTCGTCCATGCGGCTACCCGTATCAATCAAGGCAGTAGCAATGATCGTCAGAGACCCGCCCTCCTCGATATTACGAGCCGCACCGAAGAAGCGTTTCGGCCGCTGCAACGCATTGGCATCCACACCACCGGTCAAAACTTTACCAGAAGAAGGAATAACCGTGTTGTAGGCACGTCCAAGACGCGTGATGGAATCAAGCAGAATAACCACGTCACGGCCATGTTCGACCAGACGCTTGGCTTTCTCGATCACCATTTCGGCAACCTGAACGTGGCGGGAAGCCGGCTCATCAAAGGTGGATGAAACCACTTCACCGTTCACCGTCCGCTTCATGTCAGTCACCTCTTCAGGCCGCTCGTCAATGAGCAACACAATAAGGCTACTGTCCGGATGGTTGGCAGTGATCGATTTAGCGATATTCTGCAGCAAAACCGTTTTACCGGTACGCGGCGGCGCAACGATCAAAGCACGCTGACCTTTACCAAGTGGCGCAACCAGATCGATCACACGACTGGACATGTCCTTACCGGTTGGGTCAGTGGCTTCAAGTTTGAAGCGTTCATCAGGATGCAACGGCGTCAGGTTATCGAAATGAACCTTGTGACGCGCCTTGTCCGGATCTTCAAAGTTGACAGTATTCACCTTCAGAAGGGCAAAATAGCGTTCGCCTTCCTTCGGGCTACGAATATGTCCTTCCACCGTATCCCCCGTACGCAAGGAAAAGCGCCGGATCTGGGAAGGTGAAATGTAGATGTCGTCCGGGCCAGGCAAATAGTTTGCATCTGGCGACCGCAGAAAACCGAAACCATCCTGTAATACCTCGACGACACCTTCGCCGATGATATCAGTTTCTCGTTCTGCAAGCTGTTTGAGGATCGCAAAAAGCAGTTCCTGCTTTCGCAGCGTACTGGCATTTTCGACCTCGAGCTCTTCAGCAAAATTCAAAAGCTCTGTTGGAGATTTTTTTTTGAGTTCTTTTAGTTTCATTTCGCGCATAGCGAAACTCTCATATAAGGGATAAGCAACCAAGGGAAAAAGGTAGGAAGAAAACAAGGCACTGTTGTTTGTTATTGCGCCTCGCTAGAACCTCGGAAAACAAAGGAAAGAAAGCGTCTCCAAGGTATTCATCGTTAGAAACGATTTCGCGGAACATAGCTGCTTCGCATAGACTGGGCAAGCCCTGTGATACAAAAATATGACACAAGGCCAGTTCAAAGGGGGTAATTCAGACGAATTACTAGTCTGATCCTTGAATAAGCTGTCAGTAAAACGGTTTAACAACAGCCAAAATGACGATTGCCACCATCAACAACGTGGGGACTTCGTTGAAATAACGATAATACACATGGTTCTTGCGGTTTTCGTCAGCAGCAAAGACACGCACATAGCGTGCACAGACCATATGGTACGCAGTCATCAGACTTACAAGAAGAAACTTGATATGGAGCCAGATGGCGTCAGCTGTCCAGATGCCATGGCCAAAAGCCAGCCATAAACCGAAAACCCACGACGCAATCAGGGAAGGGTTCATGATTCCCTTCAGCAGCTTGCGTTCCATGACTTTGAATGTTTCAGATTTCTCGGATCCGACTTCTGACATTGCGTGATAAACAAACAAGCGCGGCAAATAGAAAATCCCTGCCATCCAGGTGATGACAGAGATGATGTGCAGGGCCTTGGTCCACTCGTAGGGAAGAAATTCCAGAAAATCCATTTCAGTCCTCAAAAATCTTGAACAAAGCCCGATCCTTTGCTCGGCTATTTCCACACCTAGCCGTTATAGGAACGAACGCGTTTGATCAAGCGGTGAACCAGATCGATATTCCCCTGCGGAGAAATTCCATGGCCCAGATTGAAAATAAATGGTCCATTGCTCCAGGAAACCATGATCCTGTCGATGGCTTCATCCAGATGTCGTTCATCTGACATCAACAAGGTCGGGTCCAGATTGCCCTGCAAAGCCACCTTCGGCTGCAAGACATCCCGCGCCCAGTCCAAAGGCACGGTCCAATCCAGCCCGATAGCATTCACTCCGGTTGCCTCCACAAAATCAACGAGCCGTACGCCCGCCCCTTTCGGGAAACCGATAATCTTGGCATCAGGAATGTGCGCACGTACGCCCGCAACAATCTTCGCGATCGGATCACGCGATGCAGAAAGATACAGCGCATCATCCAGCACGCCTGCCCAGCTATCAAAAATCTGCACCGCGTCGGCGCCTGATTTCAACTGTTTGACCAGATAAAGGATCGACGCTTCAACCAGGACATCAATCAAGGCATGAAAAGCTTCAGGATGCTTACGAGCAAACAAACGGGCCGGTGCCTGATCCGGTGTGCCATGACCAGCGATCATATAGGTGGCAACGGTCCAGGGAGCACCACAAAATCCAAGAAAAGTGGTTTCCCCCGGTAGCTCTGATCTGATCTTTACGATTGCCTCGAAAACCGGAGAGAGATTTTCCAGAACCTTGGAAGGATCAAGATCCTTGATTTCTTCGGGAGATATCGGATCGAGCTGCGGCCCTTCCCCTTGAACAAATCTTACCGAACGCCCAAGTGCATCTGGAATAACGAGAATATCGGAAAACAAGATGGCTGCATCAAAGCCAAATCGACGAATAGGTTGAAGGGTTACCTCGCAAGCCAAATCAGGATTGTAGCAAAGGGAGAGAAAGCTTCCTGCCTCTGCCCTGGTGGCACGATATTCAGGAAGATACCTTCCCGCTTGCCTCATCAACCAGATTGGAGGGGTTTTCTCAGTCTGGCCATTGAGCACGTTCATCAAGCGTCGATTGTTCACGAATTTTGTCTCCCCGTTTGCAGTCCGAATTGAGCACGATTCCCAACAAACTTCCTAATAAAATATTTAAGTTTTAGAATCTGTTTCTTCTTTTAGACCGTGGATTGTGGGAGTTATTTTTGGCCCACATATTGCCCACAATGACTCTTGAACAACTGTGATTCAACAGTCGTTACCTTCTAGTAACTTTTATGGATCGGTGGGGACAAGTCATATTATGGGCAGAAATCAGCGCAATTGTCTGTGGTCAAATCTGGGTACGAGATGGAGACAGAAATTGAGTAAAGTTTAACAATGTGTGCATTAACTGTTTGTTAACCTCAGTAAACAGAGTGTTAATAAAATAGTTAACGCTCAACTGAGCTTGGGGATTAATAAATGGTTAACGGGCATGAAAACCCGAACTCGGGAAAAGTGGCTTGTTTATCCCCTGTTGCCCACACCCCCTGGGGAAGAATCGGCTGATGCTGCTGGTCTTAACTCTCTATTAAGACAGTCTTGTGACGAAAATTGCGGATTTCAGGGCTTTTGACCCTGTGTAAATGCAGACGAATAGGAAAGATCCACAACAGCCGTTTAGTTTGCCCTCTCGTTGCTCTAAAACTTCGATCATCTTTCAACGTTGGACCATATTCATGATTCCATTGATTCTTGCTTCCAAAAGTCAGGCCCGGGCATCGCTATTGTCCAATGCCGGCCTTTCATTTGATACATCCGTTGCGCAAATCGATGAACGCGCAGCTGAACAGCCCCTTTTGGAAGCGGGGGCATCGCCCGCCGATATTGCAAGCCTGCTTGCTCAGGTGAAGGCCACCGAAGTGTCCTGCCGCAACCCCGGTGCGTTGGTTATTGGTGCCGACCAGACATTGGGCTTTGGGGATAAACGCTTTAACAAACCCGAAGATGATGCCGCTGCACGGCGGCAATTATTGGAATTGGCTGGTCATAGCCATCAATTGAACTCGGCTGTGGCCTGTGTAAAAGATGGGGAAATCCTCTGGAGCCATGTTTCGACAGCCATCCTCACGATGCGGCCGCTGAGCCCACAAGAGGTAGGACATTATATGGCGCGGGTTGGTGCTCAGGTGCGGTCCAGCGTTGGCTGCTATCAGCTTGAGGGGCTTGGCGTGCAATTGTTTGAAAAGATCCAAGGGGACTATTTCACCATTCTCGGCCTGCCACTGCTGCCATTGCTTGGCTATTTGCGTGATCATCAGGGATTGGAGTTCTAATCATGCCAATGACTACTTTATCCTCTGGCTCTCAATCCAGTGCGCCCAAGGCTTTTGTCATTGGCTGGCCTATTGAACAATCCAAGTCACCGATCATCCACGGGCATTGGCTGGCAAAATTCGGCCTTGCGGGCTCTTATGAGAAGATTGCCGTTGAACCAGAGGCATTGGGCCACTTCATCAAGGAAATGAAGAACAAGGGCTTTGCCGGATGCAATGTGACCATCCCGCACAAGCAGGCGGTTCTGGCTTTTGCCGATGTGATCCATCCGTCAGCTGAAAAACTTCAGGCCGCCAATACCCTGTGGTTTGAAGGTGGAACGCTCCATGCTGACAATACCGATGGCTATGGTTTTCTTGCCAATCTCGACCAGATGCAGCCCGGTTGGGATAGCAAAAAGGGCAGTCATGCGATGATTCTGGGAGCCGGTGGAGCGGCAAGGCCCATCATCAATGGCTTGATAGATCGTGGTTTTTCATCCGTCACGATTGCGAATCGAACAAAAGAGAAAGCCGAAGCGCTTGTGTCTCTTTTTTCTGATCTTGGATATGGCGATCATTTGCAGTGCATCGACTGGGATGAGCGGTCAGAGAAACTCTCGGATATCGACTTGCTTGTGAACAGTTCCAGTTTGGGCATGATCGGCCAGCCGACTCTGGAACTATCTCTCAATACCCTGCCCTCTTCCGCATTGGTGACCGATATTGTCTATAATCCGCTGGAGACTGATTTATTGCGCGCAGCGAGGCTGAAAGGCAATTGCGTTGTGAATGGATTGGGCATGTTGTTGCATCAGGCTGTGCCGGGCTTTGAACATTGGTTTGGCAAGCGTCCTGCAGTGACCGAGGCTTTGCGAGAAGAGGTGCTCAAGCATCTTTAGGAGAAAGAGATGATCAAGATTGGCCTCACTGGCTCCATTGGCATGGGCAAGAGCACAACGGGACAGATGTTTGTGGAGCGTGGTTGCCCGCTGCATGATGCCGATGCCATTGTGCACAAGCTTTATCATGGTGAGGCCGTGCCACTGATTGAAGCCGAATTTCCCGGAACCACAGGCCCTTTCGGGGTTGATCGCGCTGCGCTTTCCCAAAAGGTGATTGGCAAACCACAAGCTATGCGTCGCCTGGAAGAAATCATTCATCCGCTTGTGCGAGCCGAGGAACGAAAATTCTTCCAGAAAGCCCAATCCGAAGAGGCCGATATTGTTGTTCTGGATATCCCTCTTCTTTATGAAACCAACGCGCAGAACCGTGTGGATGTCGTTGTGGTGGTCTCTGCCGATGAAAGAATTCAGCGCGCGAGGGTGCTTGAGCGTCCGGGCATGACGGAAGAAAAATTCGAGGCCATCAAGGCCAAGCAGATGCCTGATGCCGAAAAGCGCAATCGGGCTGACTATGTTGTCGATACCGGCAAGGGACTGGAGGCAGCGGCCCGACAGGTGGATGCAATTCTGGATGATGTCAGAAGCCGCTTTGCACAATCGGGCGAATAGATCATAGTCTGCAAAGTGATTTGATTTGGAAGAGAGTGTGAGATGGCGCTAAGGGAAATAGTATTCGATACGGAAACGACTGGCCTCGACGTCATGACTGGCGACAGGATCGTGGAAATCGGCTGCGTTGAACTTATCAACCATTTGACGACCGAAAATAACTTTCACGTCTATATCAATCCAGAGCGCGATATGCCCGAAGAGGCCTTCCGTGTGCATGGCCTGTCAGAAGAGTTCCTCTCGGATAAACCAAAATTTGCGGAAATCGCCAAGGATTTTCATGACTTTATCAAAGACAGCGTGCTGATCGCCCATAACGCAAGCTTCGACGTGAAGTTTCTCAATTGGGAACTGGACAAGGCGGGTTTCCCCAAGATCAAGGATGACCTCGTCATCGATACCTTGGCCATGGCGCGTCAGAAATTCCCTGCAGGTCCTAATAATCTTGATGTGCTGTGCAGCCGTTTCGGAATTGATAATTCCAAACGAACCCTGCATGGAGCCTTGCTCGATAGTGAGATTCTGGCAGACGTCTATTTGGAACTGATCGGCGGCCGCCAAACCAGCTTCATGCTGTCCAATGATCAACAGAATGAATCCGATGGCGAGGATTGGGAGGCCACACGCGTGCGCAAGCCCGCCAAGGCCCGCCCTTCTGCGCTTCCTTTACGCCTTAGTGAAGCCGAAATCGAGGCACATCGAGCTTTTCTTGGTGAAATCAAGGGTGAAAGCATCTGGTCGCACTATCTGCCGCCAGAACCCGCTCAGGAACCGGATCAGGATCAAACAGAGGCATAAGGCCTGCTGGAACATGGATTCACGTGAAACGAATTTGAAATAGCCGCAAATGCCACAACAAAAAAGCCGACCGGGCAAACCGGTCGGCTTTTGTATTTCAACAGCTTAAGGCAGCTTACTGGGTAGGCTGATCCTGCTGCTGCTGGGCAGCCATTTCCATCATACGCTGACGGTAAAGCTGAGCAAAATCGATCGGATCCACGTTCAGAGGAGGGAAACCGCCGCGCATGGTCGCATCGGAGATGATTTGACGCGCAAACGGGAACAGCATGCGTGGGCATTCGATCATGACGAACGGATGCAGCTGATCCTGCGGAACGTTGGAAATGGAGAAGATACCGGCATAAAGCAGCTCGACGTTGAACATGGTCGTTTCGTCGCTGGTAGCGGTCGCGTTCAATGTCAGCTCGGCTTCGAATTCAGTTTCCGACAGTGGCGTTGCATTGACGTTGATCTGTACGTTGATCTCCGGAGCTTTCTCGCGAGGACGCAGAGAATCTGGAGCGTTTGGATTTTCGAAGGACAGATCCTTGATATATTGGGCTAGAATTCTCAGGCCTGGCAGTTTGAGTTCACCGCCTTCAGCTGCGCCATTTTCTTGTGCGTCGCTCATAAAACTGTTTCCTAATTTATTGGTTGAACAAATTTGGATCCCAAATGGATCGCTGACAACCCGGCGCCATAACTCTGTTGTCGAGATCAGGTTTTGATCACCTGATCGCCTCTCATAGCTTACTCAGGCGCTTCAGCAGGGTCCGAATTGATAATCCTCTTGTCTGAGAACCGCTGTAGCATGATGAACCGGTTGAAACAAGGTAAAGGCCAGATTAGCCAATCCATTTGCCAGCTTTGCCCCGAATTTGTGAAGCAATTTCATGAGATCGTCATCTAATCGGGGGCACAGAAGCCTGTTTCACTGGTTTTTATTCCAGGGAGAATTGTCGTCCCTTTGATTTTCAATTGCGTCGCGGTCTTTTACTTCCCCGAATTCGTCTTCATCCAGATCAATGATGTCGTCATTTTCCGGGTGCGTGCTGTTTTCCCTGTTCGGCGCTTCATAACTCTGGTAGCTGTAGCTCTGATAATAAGTGGAGTCGCCACCGAATGATTGCCCCTGCATGCCAGCGACTGTGATGCGTGATTTGAAAAAGTGGAATATGCTGTCACGGATGCCGGGAACCAGAAGCAGAAAACCGACAGTGTCAGTTACAAAGCCCGGTGTGAGCAACAACAGGCCAGCTGCCAGCAACATGACGCCGTGGGCCATTTCCTTGCCGGGAATTTTGCCCTGATTCATCTGTTGCTGGGCCTGTCCGACCAGAGCAAAGCCCTGATGCCGCAATAGAATGGTGCCAATCACCGCAGTCAGCAAAACGCCAAGCAGAGTGTTGAGAACGCCAATTTGTCCACCAACAATGATGAACACGCCAATTTCCAAGATCGGCACTGCCAGCAGCAGAAAGGGAATGAATGGAAAGAGCGATTTGTGCTTCACTTAAGCGTTCTCCTCAAAAGTCTGTGTTTTTTATGCTCCTTTCGTTATCCATTATGGATTTGCGAGGAGCCCTCCCCTAAATATAGAAAGAAAAGTGAAAGTTTCAGTGCTTTTTTGCAAAAATCAACTTGGTCAAGGCGAGCTATATGTCCCAATTCCTCGGTTTCGATTTAACATCAGTCGTTTTCCTCATTATCGCTGTCGTCTTGTTTTGGCGATTAAAGGATGTTTTAGGCACGAGAACAGGCAACGAAGCCGATCCTTTTGATCCATTTTCAGATCATGAAAGTGGCGAAGAAAAGAAGGCACCGCAGGCTGATGATGTCGGCGACAATGTCATAACCTTGCCAGAGCGCATGGATAATGAGCAGGAGTCGTCTGAAGAGAAGAGCAAACGAATCGAGAAGATTGCGCCCGAAGGGTCTTCTCTTAATGCGGCACTTTCCCAGCTGATAGCTATGGATCACAATTTTGATCCGGATTCCTTCCTTGCAGGGGCCCGCGCTGCCTATGAGATGATTGTCACCGCTTATGCACAGGGCGATCGCAAGACCCTCAAGCAGCTTTTGGCAGCCGATGTGTTTTCCGGTTTCTCTGAAGCATTGGATGAACGCGAAGCCAACAAGCTGCGTGTAGATTTCACCTTTATCGGGATCAACAAGTCTTCCATTGTGGAAGCCGAAGTGGCTGGCAGCGAAGCCCAGATCACTGTGCGGTTTGTTTCTTCCATCACTTCCTGCACCAAGGATGAGATCGGCCATGTGATTGAAGGGGATCCCAACGCAGTGGAAGATGTCACGGATATCTGGACGTTCAGCCGCGATGTCACCAGCCGCAACCCGAACTGGAAACTGATCGGTACCGAATCGGCCCAGTAATCTTGCGCCTATCAGGCAAAGGGACATGGCAAGATCAAAGGAGAAACGCGAAATGGCAGGGCCCGAAAATATGTCCTTTTCAGACCTTGCCGGATGGCGAGACCATGATCACAAGGCGGCTTTTGCCGCCTTTTGTCATGCTGCCCGCTATTTGTTGAAAAACCCGCCAACCACAAGGCCCGGCAGCGCACGGGCCGAAGATCTTCTGGCTATCGGCAAACAGGCGCTCTTGCTTGGTGAAGCACTTGACCAGACACAAGCCCGCTGCTTCTTTGAAACATATTTTCATCCAGAAGCCGTCGCTGATGAGGGGCTGTTGACTGGCTATTTCGAACCGATATTCGAAGGACGGCTTGAGCGGGATAGTTGCTTCCGCTTTCCCCTGCATAAGAGACCTGATGATCTGGTGCCCCTCTCTGAGGCCGAGGCTCTCAAAGCCGGTTTCACTGCTGAGACAAGCTTTGCACGCAAAAGCGCCCATAGCTATCAATTCCACTATAGCCGGGCTGAGGTGATGGCTGGAGCGCTGGATGACCAGCATCTGGAGCTGGTATGGCTGAAAGATCCTTTTGAAGCCTATATCATCCATATTCAAGGCTCTGCGACCATCGATCTTGGGCAAGGGCGCCGCTTGCCTATTGTCTTTGATGGCAAATCCGGCCATCCCTATCGATCTCTGGGCAAGCTATTGATCGAACAAGGCGTCTTAAGCGCTGAAACCATCACGATGGATGGATTGATCGCTCATCTCAAATCGCTCGGGGCGGATGGCTGTCGCTTTCTTGGAGAAAATCCTTCCTATATCTATTTCAAAGCTGTCGAAGATGAAGCCCCTGAAGCAGGTGATTTCGGCCCTCGTGCCGCAGCCAGAGTGCCCCTTATACCCATGCGCAGCATTGCGGTTGATCGACATTTGCACACATTCGGTTTGCCATTTTGGCTGGAAACCACCTTGCCTGATGCGAGCGGAGAGGATAAACCCTTCAAGCAAATGGTATTTGCCCATGATACAGGGTCTGCGATCAAGGGTGCTGCCCGCGGTGATCTGTTTGTGGGAACCGGGACTGAAGCGGGCGCCACCGCTGGAAAGCTTCAACAAGTAACAACCTTTATCTGCCTGATGCCAAACCGGCTACAGTTGGCAGTTGATGAATGAGAGGAGGAAAGATTGGCTCGTAAACCTCCTCTCAGCCGCAAAGACATCAAACTCTGGCAGAAGGTGGCCAAAACGGTAGAACCGCTTGAAGGCCGATCCGCAGAGTTGAAGGCGCTTATCGAAACAATCGATACACAAACCCAGATGGACACTGGTGATCAGCCCGATGCCACCCATCCGGTGCAGCGCCGGGCGAGCGATGCTGAACTGAATGCGTTCAAAGATGCCGGTATGCGCGGTAAGGCTACTCCCCAATCCAAGACTATTATGCCCTTGGCCGGCATTGACCGGAAAGAAAAGAAACGCATCATACGCGGCCATCTCGCTATCGATGCAAGGCTTGACCTGCATGGCATGACTCAGCGCGAAGCCCATACTGCCCTGTTCGGCTTTTTGCGGAGCGCCCACCAGCAAAATCAAAAGCATGTGCTTGTCATCACCGGCAAGGGCAGCCGGGGCGAGAGAGAAACCTATGCCATTGGTCCGGAAAAAGGCGTGTTGCGGCGCGTCGTGCCCAAATGGTTGTCCGAGCCGGATATTCGCAGCATCATTGTTGGCTTTGAAGAGGCCCATCCCTCTCTTGGCGGGGCGGGTGCTTTGCATATAAGATTGAGACGGCGCAACAAAATTCGCTAGATAGCGTGCCCAAGTTTTTCTTATTCTGTCAGATATAAGGATCTGAGCCATGACTCCTTTCGGTGCAAAATTGCGGCGCATGCGCAAAGAGCGCAAACTTACGCTCAAGCAAATGGCGGATCGGTTGGATGTTTCGAGCGCCTATCTATCGGCCCTTGAGCATGGCAAGAGGGGCAAGCCTACCTGGTTTCTCATCCAACGCATCATTGCCTATTTCAATGTAATTTGGGATGAAGCAGAAGAATTGCAGCGTCTGGCTGAAATTTCGGATCCGAATCCAACTATCCGCACCGCCGGTCTTGATCCGCGCGCTACCGAGCTTGCCAATCTTCTGGCGGATCGCATTGATCAGATTTCAAAGGAAAGCCTTGAAGCCCTGATCCTGCAAGTCCGCTCGGCATCTTCACGCGGGCGTGGCATGGGTACCCCTGATTTCAGGGACCAAACCTGACCCGAAGAAAATCTTATGGCTTGGAAGACATAAAAAAGGGCATCCCAACCGGTGGAATGCCCTTTTCTAAATGGTGTCTCTTTGGCGCTCTTGAGCCATCTACAGGATATAGCGGCTGAGATCCGTGTTCTTGGCCAATTCGCCAACATTGTCGCGCACAAAGCTGCCAGTGATCTCAATCGTATCGCCGCCCCGATCGGGTGCCTCGAATGAGATATCTTCCAGAATCTTTTCCATGACAGTCTGCAGACGACGAGCGCCGATATTTTCCACGGTGCTGTTCAGCTCCACGGCAATATCAGCGATGGTGTCGATCGCATCGTCGCTAAAGCTGAGAGTTACCTCTTCGGTGGCCATCAAAGCAGAATATTGCTTGGGCAAATTGGCTTCTGTGTCAACGAGGATCGCTTTGAAGTCTTCTCTTGTTAGCGCTCTCAGCTCCACCCGGATTGGCAAGCGGCCCTGAAGCTCAGGCAACAAATCCGACGGCTTGGAGACATGGAAAGCACCCGATGCAATGAAGAGGATATGGTCGGTTTTCACCGGGCCATATTTGGTCGTCACGGTCGTACCTTCGATCAGAGGAAGCAAGTCCCGCTGAACGCCTTCACGGGAAACATCGGCTCCGCCCTTGCCTTCCCGTGCACAGATCTTGTCAATCTCGTCAAGGAACACGATTCCGCTATTTTCTACCAATGAAACCGCTTCCGAAATAATTTTATCCTCATCAAGAAGCTTATCGGATTCTTCGGTGATCAACAGCTCGTAGGAGTCTTTCACATTGATCTTGCGCTGCTTTGTGCGGCCGCCAAAAGCCTTGCCAAACATGTCAGACAGATTCATCACACCCATGGACCCGCCCGGCATGCCGGGAATTTCGAATGAAGACATAGGTGAACTGGTGTCCTTCACCTCAACCTCGATTTCTTTCTCATCGAGCAACCCATCACGCAGCTTCTTGCGGAAACTGTCGCGAGTGGAAGGACCGGCTCCTGGACCAACCAGAGCATCCAGCACGCGCTCTTCAGCGGCGGCGTGGGCCTTCGCCTTCACATCCTGGCGCCTCTTTTCACGTGTGAGCGCAATGCCGCTTTCAATAAGGTCGCGCACGATCTGGTCCACGTCGCGGCCGACATAGCCGACCTCAGTGAATTTGGTGGCTTCGATCTTGATGAAAGGCGCATTGGCCAGCTTGGCCAGACGACGGGAAATCTCGGTCTTGCCGACACCCGTCGGCCCGATCATGAGGATATTTTTTGGCAAGACCTCTTCTCTGAGGTCGTCATCCAATTGTTGCCGCCGCCAGCGGTTTCGAAGCGCAATCGCCACGGCACGCTTGGCGTCTTTCTGCCCTACGATGAAGCGATCCAGCTCGGAAACAATTTCGCGAGGGGAAAAATTGGTCATACTTGTATCTCCTGAAGGCTTCTGACTGATGTCAGACCCTGATGGTCTTGCCAGAACCGGAAAATGTTCTGAGGGCAAAAGCCCTGATAATCACACCGATCTGTAGGCAAGAAATATGCCTTATTGATTGGCATCCAGTATTTCGACGGTCAGATTGTCATTGGTGTAGATGCAGATTTCAGCCGCGATGGCCATTGCCTTGCGGGCGATTGCCTCCGCATCCATATCAGTATCCATAAGGGCGCGGGCTGCTGCGAGGGCATAGTTGCCACCCGATCCGATGGCTGTAACGCCATTTTCCGGCTCAAGAACATCGCCTGTGCCGGTGAGGACAAGGGAAACATCCTTGTCGGCCACAATCATCATGGCTTCCAGACGGCGCAGATACCGATCTGTACGCCAATCCTTGGCCATATCCACACAGGCACGTGTCAATTGGTCGGGATATTGTTCAAGCTTTCCTTCAAGGCGCTCAAACAGCGTGAAGGCATCTGCCGTGGCTCCGGCAAAGCCTGAAATCACGTTTCCTTTGCCCAAAGGACGTACCTTGCGTGCATTGCCCTTGATCACTGTCTGTCCAAGGCTCACCTGTCCGTCGCCTGCGACAACGACCTTGCCGCCCTTGCGAACGGTCAGGATGGTGGTTCCGCGCCAGCCAGGAAAAGCCGAATTGTTAGAAGACTGTTCTGTCATGAATGAATGAATCCATCATCTTGCCCGTTTGTGTCGGGCCATGTGGGTAGGCGGATCAAGCTTTCTTGAGCCGCATGTGTTTAACCAGATGTAAGCATCACACCGTGATTTTCAATCTCGCTTTGATTGAAAGTCGATTGCAAGACCTTTGCTTTCATTTGGCCCATTTAGGGCAGCTTTGATTGGTATTCCGTCAACAAAGGGATTAAAACCACAAATATAGCCGCTTCACAGTTGCATTTTGGATGGTAGGCGCTATGGATTTGTCAACTGCGCCCTGATACATATCGATGGCGTTTTTCATAACGGTGGAATGAACCAAGCGAAGGAATACCTTCATGCGCACAGCATCGATCACTCGTAAAACCAATGAAACCGACATCTCCCTTTCCATCAATCTGGATGGAACAGGATCCTATTCCATAGATACAGGCGTCGGCTTTCTGGACCATATGATCGATCAATTGTCGCGCCATTCCCTGATTGATATGGAAATCAAGGCCAAAGGCGATTTGCATATCGATGCCCACCACACCGCAGAGGATATCGGTATCGCTCTTGGGCAGGCCTTCAAGCAGGCGCTCGGAGACAAGAAGGGCATTGCGCGCTATGCCGATGTGCATCTGCCGATGGATGAAGTGATGACCCGGGCCGCTGTTGATGTGTCCGGCCGGCCCTTCTTTGTTTGGGACGTGACCTTTAGCCGCGACAAGGTCGGTGATTTCGATACTGAGCTGTTTGAAGAATTCTTCCATGCTTTTGCCCAGAATGCTGGCATCACGCTGCATATCGCCAATCTTTACGGCACCAACAATCATCATATTGCGGAGAGCTGCTTCAAGGCGGTTGCGCGGGTGTTGCGCATGGCCGTGGAAGTGGATCCACGTCAGGCAGACCGTGTCCCTTCAACCAAGGGAACCTTAAACGGATGAATTCCACGGGTCTGAGGTGATCTTTCCAGACTTGTCCTGCAAGATAGGCCCTCTCATATAGGCATAGCTATGGCTTCCTACACGATCTATGAAAAACCGGGACTTTCGCTCGAAAAGACAGTGGAAAGCGCGGTTATTCTGCAGAACCATTACTCAACATTGGCCTTTTTCCTGCCAGCGCTCTGGATGCTGATCAAGCGTTTATGGTGGGTTTTGCTTGGCTACTGCCTGTTTATGCTTCCCCTCTGGTCACTCTATGACACCCTGCCGCTTTGGTCCGAGATGCTGATCAGCCTGATCATCAGTGTCTGGATCAGCGTTGAGGCGCCCAATCTTATCGGCTGGCAGCTTGAAAGAAAGGGTTATCAGGAAGTTGTGACCCTTTATGCTGAAGACAGGGAGCATTGCGAGCAGCGCTATGTTGCATTTCGGGTTCACGCCGCAGAGATGGCCAGCAGCACAGAGAAGACGACATCGACATCTTTGTCGGTGAATGACAAAGGATTGAAGCGTTTCGCAACCAGCGAACCAACAGGCAAGAAAACAAATGGTCCGGTTATTGGTCTGTTCCCGACGCCCAATTCCTCTCAGGAGACGAACTAATGCGCATTGCAATCATTGACTACGGCTCGGGCAATCTATGCTCGGCAGCCAAGGCATTTGAGCGAGCCGCCAGAGAGAGCGGTTTTCAAGCTGAGGTGCTGGTGACATCACAGCCCGAAGATGTGTGCTCTGCGGGTCATATCGTGCTGCCTGGCGTTGGTGCCTATGCCGACTGTCGAGCCGGGCTTGATGCGGTTGATGGCATGGTTGAAGCACTCAATGAGGCCGTGATCAAGGATGGCAAACCCTTTCTTGGCATTTGCGTGGGGCTGCAGCTCTTGGCCAGTCGGGGGCTAGAATATAAAATCACTCAAGGGTTGGGCTGGATTCCGGGCGATGTGGTCTCGCTGGAGCCTTCTGATCCGAGCCTCAAGATTCCACATATGGGCTGGAACACCGTGGAACTGGTCAGGGATCACCCGGTCTGGGCGGGCATTCCTACTGGTCCCGATGGTTTGCATGCCTATTTCGTGCATTCCTATCACCTCAAGGCTGCCGACCCCGGCCATATATTGGCCACAGCAGACTATGCCGAGACGGTTACCGCCTGCGTGGGACGCGACAATATCATCGGAACCCAGTTCCACCCGGAAAAGAGCCAGAAGCTGGGCCTTTCCCTGATTTCCAATTTCCTCAAATGGAGGCCATAAATGATCATTTTTCCCGCTATCGATCTGAAGGATGGTCAGTGCGTGCGCCTCAAGCTGGGCGATATGGATCAGGCCACGGTCTTCAACAATGATCCGGGCGATCAGGCACGCCAGTTTCAGGCGCAGGGCTTTGAATGGCTTCATGTGGTGGATCTGAACGGTGCTTTTGCCGGCAAGTCGGAAAATACCGCAGCCGTTGACAGTATTCTTAAAAACACCACCAATCCGGTACAGCTGGGCGGTGGCATTCGCGACCTCAAGGGTATCGAACATTGGCTTGAAAAAGGCATCACACGGGTGATTCTGGGCACGGTTGCGGTGCGTGACCCCCAGTTGGTCAAGGAAGCCTGCAAGGCATTTCCGGGCCGCGTCGCCGTGGGCATTGATGCCAAAGGCGGAAAGGTTGCTGTTGAAGGTTGGGCTGAAACCTCGGAACTGACTACCGTCGATCTGGCCAAGCAGTTTGAAGATGCCGGTGTTGCTGCCATCATCTATACCGATATTGATCGCGATGGCATCCTGAAAGGGCTCAATATTTCTTCTACGCTGGAATTGGCCAATGCGACCTCCATCCCCGTCATCGCGTCCGGTGGTCTGGCATCCATTGAGGATGTCAAGCGTCTGTTGGAACCCGATTGCGCCATTCTGGAAGGGGCCATCACGGGGCGTGCCTTGTATGACGGGCGCCTTGATCCCGATGAAGCCCTTGGCCTGATCGCCGCGGCCAAAGCTGCAGGAGAGAAAGAATGCTGAAAGCCCGTGTCATTCCCTGCCTTGATGTCAAGGACGGCCGCGTCGTCAAGGGCGTCAATTTTGTTGATCTGAAGGATGCAGGCGATCCGGTGGAAAGCGCCAAAGCTTATGATGCTGCAGGCGCTGACGAGCTTTGCTTCCTCGATATCACAGCCAGCCACGAAAACCGTGGCACCATTCTTGATGTTGTCCGTCGCACAGCCGAAGAATGCTTCATGCCGGTTACCGTCGGTGGCGGGATCCGCACGACGGACAATATCCGCGATCTTCTGAAGGCCGGGGCCGACAAAGTGTCGATTAACACCGCTGCGGTGTTGCGAAGGGAATTCATCAAGGAAGCATCGGAAAAATTTGGTGCCCAGTGCATCGTGGCATCTGTGGATGCCAAGCGTGTTTCCAAGGAAGGCGAGCCACTTAAGTGGGAGATCTTCACCCATGGCGGTCGCACACCAACCGGCATTGATGCCATTGAATATGCGCAGGAAGTGGTTGAGCTGGGGGCTGGTGAGATTCTGCTGACCTCTATGGATCGCGATGGCACCAAGATTGGTTTCGATATCGATCTGACCCGCAAAATTGCCGATATGCTGACCGTTCCGGTGATTGCCTCTGGCGGTGTCGGCACCCTGGATCATCTGGTCGAAGGCGTGCGCGATGGCCATGCCACGGCTGTTTTGGCCGCCTCCATTTTCCATTTTGGCGAATATTCCATTCAGGAAGCCAAGGATTATATGGTCAAGGCAGGGATCCCCATGCGGATGGATCTCGACAAATAAACAGGCTTGGCTATCGCTCCGGGTCCGATGCCCGGATAAGAAATCAAAAGGCTTGCTTTGCGCGGTGAGGCGAGCCTTCTTTCGCAGGAAAGGGAAAGACCCCGTGACACAATTTTCGCTCACTGATCTTGAGGCTATCATCGACAAGCGCGCCGGATCGGAAGACAAGAAATCCTACACCCGAAAGCTGATCGGCAAGGGTGTTGGCAAATGCGCCCAGAAGATGGGTGAGGAAGCTGTGGAAACCGTGATCGCCGCCGTGCAGGGCGACAAACAGGAGCTGACTTCCGAAACTGCCGATCTGCTTTACCATCTTCTGGTCGTGCTGAAGATCTCCAATGTGCCACTTTCTGATGTTATGGATGAATTGGCCAGCCGCACCGGCCAGACCGGTCTTGAGGAGAAAGCATCGCGTCCGGCGGACTAAAGTCTACTGGAATGGGCCTTTTTTCGGGTTCGCAGATGCAAAAAAGCCTGTAGAGATTGAGCTTGATCAAGCCGTTGACAAATTTCACTCGCTAGGGTGCGCGCGCTTGCCCCGCGCAGTTTTCCGGTATTCGGAGCTAAAAACCAGTCAGCTTGTGCAGGATAGGGCTAAAGGAGCGTGCAACTCGAAATCGACAGCCAGTCGATCAAAAAGCTCCGAGGATTTACGATGAAGCAAACGGTAGACCGGCAACTGTCCCCATACAGGGTGTTTTCCAGCGACGAATGGGCAACCTTGCGCGCCGATACACCCCTTACCCTGACGCGCTCGGACCTTGAGAAGATCAAGAGTCTGAACGATCCGATTTCCCTTCAGGAAGTGGAAGAAATCTATCTGCCACTGTCCAGGCTGCTCAGCTATTATGTTGAATTTGCCAAGGGCCTGAATAATGCGACGCAGCATTTTCTTGGGACCAATGAACCCAAAACCCCTTTTATCATCGGCATAGCCGGCTCAGTTTCGGTGGGCAAGTCGACCACCGCCCGCCTGCTTCAGACGCTGCTCAGCCGTTGGCCAGCAAGCCCGAAAGTGGATCTGGTAACGACAGACGGTTTTCTGCTGCCCAATGCGGTGCTTGAAGCGGAAGGCCTGATGCGTCGCAAAGGGTTTCCGGAAAGCTATGATCGTACGGCACTGATCGAATTTCTGACCGACATCAAGGCAGGCAAACGCAATGTGCGTGCGCCGGTCTATTCCCATTTCTATTATGATGTGATGTCGACCGAGGCCCAGATTGTCGATCAGCCTGACATTCTGATCCTTGAAGGGCTGAATGTGTTGCAGACGAGCATTCTGCCGACCGATGCCAAGGATGTGCCATTTGTCTCCGACTTTTTTGACTTTTCGGTCTATATCGATGCGGATGAGGACATGTTGCACCAGTGGTATCTGGATCGCTTCATGCGTTTGCGCGAAACGGCCTTCAGGGATCCGGGCTCCTATTTCCACCGTTTCTCATTGATCGAGGAAGAGGACGCGCTCAAGATTGCCAAAGACCTTTGGAACGCGATCAACTTGGTGAACCTGCGAGAAAATATCTTCCCCACGCGCCCACGCGCCGATCTGGTGTTGCGCAAGGAAGACGGACACGCGATCACCACCGTCATGTTGAGAAAGCTCTGAGTGGGAAGACTTGAGATAGAGACAGAATAAAGGCAGCCATGTGAGCTGCCTTTTTCATGAGCGTTTGGATTGTGCAAGCCCCTGGGGCCAAGCGGTATGCCTTACAGCAACTGCGCTTGATCGGCCGCTTGTCTGAGATCATGTTCAGGCCTCGGACCGACATGCTGAATGACTTCCGAAGCGCAGAAATTCCCCAGCATAGCGCATTTCTCAAGGCTCATTTCCTGAGACAGACCATAAAGAAAGCCTGAGGCATAAAGATCGCCAGCGCCTGTGGTGTCCACCAACTCGCGAATGGAGCAGGCGGGCGCATGGCGGGTCTGATTGCCGGAAATGGCAACCGAGCCTTCTGGTCCCAGCGTTACGGCGGACAGTGCCGTATCGTGGCGCAGCGCATTGAGCGCTGTCGCCCGATCGGAGGTCTGATAAAGGGCCTTGGCCTCGGATTCATTGGCGAAAACAATATCGACCTGACCGGACTTGATCAGCTCGAGGAACTCGTCACGGAAGCGATCAACACAGAAACTGTCTGATAGGGTGATGGAAACCTTGCGCCCGGCTTCATGAGCAACCTTGGCCGCTTTCCTGAAGGCATTCTTGGCGTTTTCCTTGTCCCACAAATAGCCTTCCATATAGAGAATGCCGGAGTCACGGACGACACTCTCATCAATATCCTGTTCGGTCAGCTCGCTGCAAGCGCCCAGATAGGTGTTCATGGTGCGCTCACCATCGGGCGAAATGAGCACCATACAGCGTGCGGTAGGATTACCGCCGATCAGAGGCTTGGTACCAAAATGCGCACCCAACGACCGCATATCGTGAGCAAAGATCTCGCCAAGCTGGTCATCGGCAACCTTGCCGAAATAGGCAGCCTTGCTGCCCAAGCTCGTAAGCCCGAAAATCGTATTGCCTGCGCTGCCGCCGGAAGATTCGATACCGGCTCCCATTTTGGCATAGAGATATTCCGCCCGCTCGGTCTCGATCAGGTTCATGGAGCCCTTGTGAAGTTTTTCAGCGACCAGAAAGTCATCTTCAACGCGGGCAAGCACATCAACAATGGCATTGCCGATCCCCAGAACATCAAAACGTGGTGCAGTCATCTCTTACTCCGGCCATGGTCTTTTGTGGCTGTACCATCGGGTTTGGGCCTTATGGTGCTGCCTGAAAAAGCTGGCGTATCCTTGGTTGGTAAAAAAGCTGGACGCAGTATAGGAAGACAAAGCGCCAAGGCAACCGGCAAATCGGCTGAATTCCCCTTGTACAAGCGCTTATGCCCGCCTATGTGAAGCAGGAAACCGCACCAAACCCTTTTAAAGAGAATCCTATCATGTTGTCTCCGGCCATTCTGGCGCTCAATCAGCTTTTCTCCAAACCCTTCCGCACCGTGCTCTGGAAGATGCTGGGCATCACCTTGCTGTTGCTGCTTCTGACCGGCATCGGCATGCAGGCGGGTCTGGAATATCTGCTGAGCATGGAATCTTTCCTGCCCGGCTGGGCTGAAACAGGTGCCAGCATTCTGGCGGGGTTGGGGCTGTTTTTCGGACTTGGCTTTCTCATCATTCCCGTATCGGCCATTGTCGCCGGGCTCTATGTTGATGAGGTCAGCTATATTGTCGAGAGCACGCATTATCCGCATGAAGCCCATGGACGGGATCTGCCGATGATTGATGCGATTTTTCAGACGATCCGTTTTCTCGGGGTCGTTGTCGGCGTCAACCTGTTGGTGCTGATCCTCATCCCGTTTCTCGGGCTTGGGGTGCCGCTTTTCTTTGTTGCCAACGGCTATTTGCTGGGCAGGGAATATTTCGAGCAGGCAGCGCTGCGCTTCCGGTCTCGCCAGGAAGTCAAGGAACTGCGCGCCCGCCACGGAGCCAAGATCTTCTTGTCTGGTCTTCTGATTTCCCTGTTTGTGGTTGTCCCGTTTCTCAACCTGTTAACGCCTCTATTTGCAACCGCCTTCATGGTGCATGTCCATAAATGGGTGACCGGATCAAAACCGGCGCGCATAGTAGGCCCGACTGCCTGAGCCTTCTGAAGCGATGCACAGATGAAAGCCGCCCTTGATCAAGAGGCGGCTTTTTCATGCCTTGCTATTGGTCTTATTCGCTGAATTCGCCGGTTTTATCTGGCGTGCTTTGCTTGTTTTCATAGGAATCAAGCTCCACGATGGGCGCAGGCACCGAATAGGTCTTGTCCTTGTAGCGGCAGAGATCTGCGACAATGCATTTGTGACAATCGGGTTTGCGCGCTTTGCAAACATAGCGTCCGTGCAGAATGAGCCAGTGATGGGAATGGCGTACGTAAGGCTCGGGGATAACCTTCTCCAGTGCCATTTCGACTTCTTCCACCGTCTTGCCCGGTGCCAGTTCCAACCGATTGGAAAGGCGGAAGATATGGGTGTCTACAGCAATTGTCGGCTGACCAAAAAAGATATTGAGCACCACATTGGCTGTTTTTCGGCCCACACCGGGCAAGCTGACCAAGGCATCGCGATCAGCGGGCACCGCGCCACCAAATTCATCAAGCAGCTTCTGGCTGAGCAGGATGACATTTTTTGCCTTGTTGCGATAAAGGCCGATCGTCTTGATGTAAGTTTCCACGGCCTCCTGTCCCAGCGCCACCATTTTCTCGGGGGTATCTGCAACAGCAAACAGCGGACCGGTGGCCTTGTTGACGCCCACATCGGTGGCCTGAGCGGAAAGAACCACAGCCACCAGCAACGTATAGGCGCTGGAATAATCAAGCTCGCCGCGTGGATTGGGCCGTTGCTTGGAAAAACGCGCAAACAGCTCCTCGATATCCTCTTTGGGCATCTTGCTCCATTTGCGCCGACGCACAGGCTTCTTCGCTTTTGTGGTTGCTGTGCGGGCCTTTTTCGGCTTGCCTTTGGAAGCTGTGTCGTCTTTTTCGCTCACAATGGTCCCCTTTATGCTCAATTCGGGCAGTCTGTCCCCTGCCCTTGCGTCTTCCCTTGTCTTTATCCAATTCTTCATGCCGGGTGACAAGGGCCAATTGCAAAGCAAGTTTCGGGTGGTTGAAATGCCTCGCTCCGGTTAGCATCATCATGAACGCGATTTCAGGATGATATCATGACGCAAAAACAAAACCCGCTCATACATCTGCCATTGGATGGCGATTGCCCTATAGTGACCGATGCCCAAAGGAGTCAGGAAGACAAGCAGGACGCTTTGCGGGATTATGACACCATCCGCCACTCGATTGAATATCTTACGGACCATTGGCGCGAACAGCCGAGCCTTGAGCGCCTGTCCGATCATATCGGCCTGTCGCCCCATCATCTGCAGCGACTGTTTACCCGCTGGACAGGAGGGCTTTCGCCCAAAGGCTTCATTCAGGCTGTAACGCTGGACAATGCCAAGAAAATACTTGATCAGTCCGCATCCGTAATGGAAGCTTCTTTCGAGGTAGGGCTATCTGGATCATCGCGCCTGCATGATCTGTTTGTCACTCACGAAGCGATCACGCCGGGCGCCTACAAGGCCAAGGGTGAAGGTCTCACTATTTTGTTCGGTTTTCACCCAAGCCCGTTTGGCAAGGCCCTGGTGATGGTCACCGAGCATGGCTTGGCCGGTCTTGGTTTCGCCGATCCGGGCAATGAGCAGACAGCGCTTGAAGATATGTATAGCCGTTGGCCAAGGGCCGAGTATCGACAGGATGAAAAGGCAACACGCCCCTTTGCCACCCATATCTTCAATCCCGACGCCTGGCAGCAGGAGCAGCCCTTGCGTATCACGCTCATCGGAACGGATTTTGAAGTAAGGGTGTGGGAAATGCTGCTCAAGATTCCCTTGGGCAGCATGACGACCTATTCCACCATTGCGCGCCATATGGGTAAACCCAAAGCCGCGCGTGCGGTGGGGTCTGCTGTCGGACGGAACCCGATTTCCTTTGTCGTGCCCTGTCACCGGGTGGTGGGCAAGGGCGGCTCCATATGTGGCTATCATTGGGGCCTGACACGCAAACGCGCCATACTTGGCTGGGAACAGGGCCATGCCGCAGGAAAAGGGCACTAGCGATCTGCTCGTTCTGCGCCAGAAAATACCTGCTAGGTGGACAAAAAAGGGTGGCCGAAGCCACCCTTTTCAAAATTCAGCATCACGCTGTGATCAGCCAAGAATTTCCTTGGAAGCAATCGAGGTGTCTGCGTTGAATTTGTAGACGATCGGAACACCGGTACCCAGATTGACTTCAAGGATTTCTTCCTTGGTCAGGCGGTCCAGAACCATCACGATGGAGCGCAGGGAGTTACCATGAGCTGCACAAAGAACAGACTTGCCAGCCATAACCTGCGGCAGAATGTCAGTGATGAAGTAAGGCAGCGTGCGGGCTGCGGTGTCTTTCAGGCTTTCGCCACCCGGAGGAGGAACGTCGTAAGAACGGCGCCAGATATGCACCTGCTCGTCGCCCCATTTCTTGCGAGCGTCGTCTTTGTTCAGGCCGGACAAATCGCCATAATCGCGTTCGTTGAGGGCCAGATCGCGGTAGGTCTTCAGGTCAGACTGACCAACGCCATCAAGAATATGCTGGCAGGTTTTCTGGGCGCGCTGCAGGTCGGAAGTAAAGGCAACGTCGAATTTCATGCCCAGATCATTGAGCTTCTTGCCAGCAGCAATGGCTTCAGCCGTGCCCTGTTCGGTAAGGTCGGGGTCTTTCCAGCCGGTGAAAAGGTTTTTCAGATTCCAATCGCTCTGGCCATGACGCGCCAGCACTAGTGTCCGTTCCATCGGATCCACTCCTTAACTGCAAATTGAAGCGCTTTTCTGTTTGTCTGAGCCGCAGAGCGATCAGGAAAGCGCTGTGTTACATGGGTTTGCAGCATTTCTCACACGCTTGGTGCGTGAGAATTGCCCTCTTTGCGGTTTAAATCTTCGCCATGTGGCGTGCCTGTTCAATTCAGTCCCAGAACATCCATCATGGAGTAATAGCCAACGGGTTTGTCTTTTGCCCAGGATGCAGCTTTCACGGCACCGCGGGCAAAAATGGAGCGATCCTGGGCCTTATGTGTGAGCTCGATGCGCTCACCTTCCCCTGCCAGGATCACACTATGCTCGCCAATCACCGAACCGCCCCGCAAGGTGGCAAATCCGATGCTACCCCGTTCCCGGGCTCCAGTCATGCCTTCGCGAGACATGACGGCATTGGCGTGCAAATCGATGCCGCGCCCCTGCGCAGCAGCTTCGCCAAGCAGAAGGGCTGTGCCGGAAGGAGCGTCAACCTTGTGCTTGTGATGCATTTCAAGAATTTCAATATCGAAATCGGCGTCCAGCGCCTTGGCGGCCTGCTCGATCAGCTTCGAGAGCAGATTGACCCCAAGGCTCATATTGCCGGAACGGACCATGGTGGCACCGCCTTCTGCGATGCTCTTCAGTTCAGCTTCCTCTTGCGGGGTAAAACCGGTGGTGCCGACAATGTGGATCTTGTTCTTGGCAGCGGCAATCCTGGCAAAAGCGAGG
This sequence comes from uncultured Cohaesibacter sp., assembly GCF_963676485.1. Lineage (NCBI taxonomy): Bacteria > Pseudomonadati > Pseudomonadota > Alphaproteobacteria > Hyphomicrobiales > Cohaesibacteraceae > Cohaesibacter > uncultured Cohaesibacter sp. The sequence continues at coordinate 1,902,130 of NZ_OY781114.1, read as the reverse complement.
CTCGCTTGCGGGGCGGTGAAATCAATCACGCCGTCCGCTGTTTCAAGTGCTGCATCCAGATCGCTGGTGACCGGAACATCAAGCGGCTGTAGGCCTGCCAGAATGCCTGCGTCCATGCCGATGCAATCGGCCCCTTCCCGTTCTACGGCCCCTGCAACGCATACTCCAGGCTGTTCGGAAATGGTCGCAATGAGCGTACGGCCCATTCGCCCTTGTGCACCTACTACAACAAGCCGTAAGTCGGTCATAACGCAGTCCTTTGCGATTGCAAGAAAAACACGTTTGTTCTACGCATATGGCAGCATCAAGGCAAGAACTGATTTTCAGACAGGTGGCGGAATTTGGGCTAGGTTTTGGCAAATCCGCCCCAGTCACGGGGAAATATAAGCCGCACAATGGCAGTCTGTTTTAAACAGTCTACAAGAGCCCAAAACCGTTCTTAGAGACGAAGAATAAGTCTGCACTCTTCTTAAAAACCTTGCGAAAAATCTGGATGAAATCAAGCGCGCTTCTACGCCAAATCGATACGCATGATGCAACGGTTCTGCGCATTGGCGCCCGCATCGATTTCCTTTTGCAAGATGTCTTTGAGTTCGGGCTCTGCCTCCCGGCGGGGGACGATGTTAAAACCTGCCGAACGATAAAAAGGCGCGTTCCAACTGATGTCTGAATAGGTCGTTAGCGTGACAGAGGGAAAGCCTTTTTCGCGGGCATAAGTCACAACATGTTCTAGAAGAGCACGCCCTATCCCCTTGCCTTGATCATTTCTATGGACAGACAGCTCGTATAGATGCAGCCCTTTGCCCAACGGTGCAACAACGGCAAACCCCGCATTGCGTAGGTGTGGCTGATCGTGGCCATTTCCTTTTTCTGCTTCTATGTGAGCAACAAAGACGGGATGCTTGCTGGCGAAATGCATCTCATAGGTTTGCGTTGAAATAGGAGACGCAAGCGCCAATTCGGGATAGGGCGTATCACGAAAGAGCGCTGCTGCAGCCACTTCAATGGCCTGAAGGTCCGGTATGTCTTTTATAGTGGCATACCGGATGGCTGGCAGATCCCTACACATTTTGTGCCTTGTCACCCTTTTTGTGCGAGCGCGGCTTCGATATCGGCAACGATGCTCTGGGCCATGTCCTTGCGCTTTTCTGCCGCCAGAATTGGGCGGCCAACCACCAGATAGTCCGCACCGGCTGCAATGGCTTTCTCTGGTGTCATGACGCGTTTCTGATCGCCGACATCGGTGCCAGCGGGGCGAATGCCCGGTGTGACAATTGCCATATCCGGCCCAACGATGGAGCGCATGGCATCGGCTTCCTGAGCGGAGCAGACAATGCCGTCCATGCCGGCTGCCCTTGCATCGGCTGCGCGCTTGGCAACCAGCTCACTGGCCGAGAAGCGATATCCGGCTTCCTCCAGATCCGCATCATCCATGGATGTAAGCACCGTCACGCCCAGCAGATTGAGGCCGCTTTGCCCCCGACCGGCGACTGCAGCACGCATCGCTTTGGGGTAGGCATGGATGGTGAGGAACTTGGCGCCAAGCGTTGAAATGGAAACGACGCCCTTCTCGATGGTGTTGTCGATATCAAGCAGCTTGAGATCCATGAAGACATCCTTGCCCTCTCCGATCAGCGCACGCGCAAGGTCAAACCCGCCCGCATAGCCAAGCTGGTAGCCGATTTTGTAAAAGGACACGCTATCCCCAAGATCCGCAATGATATCACGGGCCTCCTGTATAGAGGGTACATCAAGCGGGACAATGAGGCGATCACGAGGAGAAAGAGACATCGGCAGCTGTTCCTTTTGTTGCTTGGGCTTCGTCAAATTGGCAAAGGCTTATCACTTCACTTCGCAAGGGTCCAGCTTATGATGTGGTCTTTTCTGCGCTCTCAGGCGGTCACCCCCATTCCAGTGGTTTCTTGCGCTGGGCAATATAAACCAGGTTGCGGGCACAGGCGCTCAGGAACATGGCGTCCCTGTCATTCTTCAGATTGCCTTTGTCATCAAAGGCTTCATGGGCAGCGCCGATGCTGAGCTGTTCGGGAATGGTCAAACTGCCCAGAGCGGTCAGAATATCCCGCAGATGCGCCAGCGAACGCATGCCGCCCAATTTCCCCGGTGAAGCCGCGCCGATTGCATAAACCGGCTTGGCAAAAGGATCTTGCTCTTTTGCGGGCACGCGTGACAGCCAGTCCAGCGTGTTTTTCAGCAAAGGTGTAACGGAGCCATTATGTTCCGGGCTGGCAATGAACACACCATCATGCGAGGCGATCATTTTTGCCAGCTTGATCGCATTTTCCGGCAGGCCCTTCTCGGCCTCGTCTTCAACATCGAAAAGCGGCAGAGGATAATCGGCAAGGGAAAGATAGGTCACATCCATCTCCATCAGGCTGAGCTCCTTGGCCATGGCCCCTGCAAGGGTCTGGTTGAAGCTGCCCGAACGGGTGGAGCCGGCAAAGCAAAGAAGTTTAACTTGCTGCATGATGGAGCCTCTTGGTCTTATTAATCGCATAATTTCAAATGTCATTTTCCATGTAAGGCTGATTGTGCAGCTTTTGCAATTGCTCTTCTCACCAACGTCGATTCATGCAAGATTTTTCATCAATGGGTGTCAAGGCATTGAGAAGGAGTCAGCATGTTACCGACCTACGAAACCGAGCGTCTGATAATGCGCCCGCGCACGCTGGACGATCTGGATGCCTGCTTGGCCATGGATCTGGACCCCGAGGTCGTCAAATATATTCGCCCAACGCCGCCAGAACCTGAGCATCGGATTTTTCTGCATGAAAGCATCACCCGTCATTATGGCGATGGTCTAGGCTTCTGGAGTGTCTTTGAAAAGACAACAGGAAAACCAGAGGGAAACTTTGTCGGATGGGTTCTGCTCGTGCCTTTGGCGGGAGAAGGCCCCGAGGTGGAAATTGGCTATCGCTTTGTCCAGCGGGCATGGGGAAAAGGCTATGCGACGGAAGCGGCCAGCGCCATTCGGGATCACGCTTTCCGAAAGGTCGGCCTTGAAGCAATTTGCGGCGTCACGGCTCCGAACAACGCCGCCAGTCAGCATGTGTTGCATAAAGTCGGCCTAAGTCGGAAAGGCACCCGCCTTGCCTATGGCCTGGATCTTCCCTTCTTTCTTCTTGAGAAAGAAAACTGGAGCGCCAGCCGCGCGGAGAAAGGGCAACCCGGCCTTGGCTAGTTGAGGGCTAGTTGAGGGGCCGCCGATAGACCCAGACGCGTGCAGGAGGCAGATTACCCAGAATCCAGCTGCTTGTTTCAATGGTGAAATCCCCTTCCTTTTCCGGTACTGGTGGAACCAGAGCATAGGAAAACTGGATGAAGGGGGCCCCCGGCTTCAGGGCATCAAGGCAAAGGGAAATCAATCGCTTGCGCATGGCTCTGGGTTTTGTGAAAAGCGGCAGGCTGGAAACCACGGCCGTAAGGGGCGCATCTATATTCTGCTGCCGGATGGCATCGAAGTCATAAGCATCGCCCTGTATCACGTTTACGCCTGCAAAGCGATCCCGCAACATGGAAACAAACTCGCTGGAATATTCAACCGCCAGAATATTGGCAGGATCAACACCATGTTTCAGGACGGCATTGGTCACAACGCCGGTGCCTGGCCCCAGCTCCAACACCAGTCCGGAGTGATCCAGAGGAATATAGGATGCCATCTTGCGTGCAAGCGCGGGGCTGGAAGGGGCAACTGCGCCTATTTTGAGAGGATCGTCGAACCATCGCCTTAAAAAACGGATCTCGTCCGGAATATGGGCTTTCAATGTGTGGTTACGCAATTGCTTGAGCATAGGATCCTCAAAAATGCAGCTGTCAAATCGCGTCCCCTTGAAAGCCATATGCAAGCTTTGCCCGGGTGATGATTTGATGGTTCTTGCCAATAAAATTATGTCTATTATGCATGTAAGAGCAATTTGTGTCAGGTAAAAGGCCTTAACCAAATATGCTAATGATAATAGTACAATATCTAACGTAAAAAAGGCAGAAGCCACAAAAAAGGAGACACCCTATGAGGGTATCTCCCGATCACTTGATAAAAATGGTTCAGGCTACTCGCTAATGCGCTCGATGAAATCTTTCACTTTTGCGAAAAAGCCAGTGCTGTCAGGATGATTGTCATCATTGGTGAGGGAATCAAACTCCTGAATCAGTTCTCTTTGACGCTTGGTCAGTTTGCGTGGTGTTTCCACTTCAACCTGAATATACATGTCGCCATATTGTTGGCTGCGCAGTACCGGCATACCCTTGCCGCGCAAGCGGAATTGCTTGCCGCTTTGCGTGCCTTCAGGCACTCTCACCCGCGTTTTGCCACCATCAACCGTGGGAACCTCGAACTGGCCGCCCAAAATGGCGGTCGTCATGGAAATCGGCACACGGCAGAAGATGTCGGCACCATCCCGCTGGAACAGGTCATGTGGCTTTTGCGTGAGGAAAATATAAAGATCGCCCGGAGGTCCGCCACGGACACCGGCCTCTCCTTCGCCTGACAGGCGAATGCGTGTCCCATCTTCGATACCGGCCGGGATATTGACGGACAGATTGCGATTTTCGGTCGTCCGGCCTACGCCGCCGCAGCTATCACAGGGATCGTCGATGATTTCACCGCGTCCGTGACAGGTGGGACAGGTCCGTTCGACAGTGAAAAAGCCCTGAGTCGCCCGTACTTTGCCCATACCACCACATGTGGGGCATGGTTTGGGAGATGTTCCCGGCTTGGCGCCGCTACCCGAACAGGACGTGCAAGTGACCGATGTTGGGACCTCGATCTCCGCTGTCTTGCCATGGAAAGCTTCTTCAAGGGTGATTTCCATATTGTAGCGCAGATCAGCGCCGCGCTCGCGACCACGAGACCGCCTGCCGCCGCCCATCATGTCTCCGAAAATATCTTCGAAGATATCGGACATCGAGGATCCGAAATCAGATCCAAAACCTTGACCCATGCCGCCCTGTTCGAAGGCTGCATGTCCATAGCGATCATAAGCTGCGCGCTTTTCGGGATCCTTCAGGATCTCGTAGGCTTCATTCACTTCCTTGAAACGGGATTCGGCGTCAGGGTCGTCTGGATTGCGGTCAGGGTGAAACTGCATTGCTTTCTTACGGAAAGCGCTTTTCAATTCTTTGTCGCCAGCCCCGCGGGAGACCCCGAGCGTTTCATAAAAATCGGCTTTAGACATATTTGCTCATCCACCTCTACCAAAAAGTCGACGCCAGTTTGGCGCCGACTCCATTTGGTTCTATTTGCTCATGAAGTCCGCTCAGGATTTTTTGGAATCGTCGTCTTGAACTTCTTCGAAGTCCGCATCAACGATGTCGTCGTCCTTTGCCGCATCGGCCGCAGCGTCAGCTGCAGCGCGTGCTTCTTCTTCAGACTGCTGCGCCGAATACATGGCTTCACCCAGTTTCATGGATGCCTGTGTCATGGCTTCGGTCTTGGCCTTGATGGCTTCCAGATCATCACCTTCAAGGGCCGTTTTCAGCTCGGCAATAGCCGCTTCAATGGCAGATTTGTCAGCTTCGGAAACCTTGTCTCCATAGTCGGCCAGAGATTTTTCACCGGAGTGAACAAGGGCTTCACCCTGGTTCTTGGCTTCAACCAGTTCCTTACGGACCTTATCGGCTTCAGCGTTGGCTTCGGCATCCTTGACCATCTTATCGATTTCGTCATCGGAAAGACCGCCGGAAGCACGGATGGAGATTTTCTGCTCCTTGCCGGTGCCCTTATCCAGAGCGGACACATTCACGATGCCGTTGGCGTCGATATCGAAGGTCACTTCAATCTGTGGAACGCCGCGTGGTGCCGGTGGGATACCAACCAGATCGAACTGGCCGAGCATCTTGTTATCGGCAGCCATTTCACGTTCACCCTGGAAGACGCGGATGGTCACTGCATTCTGGTTGTCATCAGCAGTGGAGAAGACCTGGCTCTTCTTGGTCGGGATCGTGGTGTTGCGATCGATGAGGCGTGTGAACACACCGCCCAGGGTTTCGATACCAAGGGACAGCGGGGTCACGTCGAGCAGCAGCACGTCTTTCACGTCGCCCTGCAGCACGCCTGCCTGAATGGCAGCACCCATGGCAACCACTTCGTCCGGGTTCACACCCTTGTGTGGCTCTTTGCCGAAGAACTGCTTAACAGCGGCCTGTACCTTAGGCATACGGGTCATACCACCAACCAGAACGACTTCGTCGATCTCGGAAGCGGAAAGACCTGCGTCTTTCAAGGCGGCTTCGCACGGTTTGATGGTGCGTTTGATCAGGTCGTCAACCAGTGCTTCGAATTTCGCACGAGTCAGCTTCAGCGCCAAGTGTTTCGGGCCGGAAGCATCTGCCGTGATGTAAGGCAGGTTGATTTCGGTCTGGGTGGAAGAAGAAAGCTCGATCTTGGCTTTCTCGGCAGCTTCCTTGAGGCGCTGCAGAGCCAGATTGTCCTTCTTGAGGTCAATGCCGCTTTCTTTCTTGAATTCTGCAACCAGATAATCGACCAGACGCATGTCGAAATCTTCACCACCAAGGAAGGTATCACCGTTGGTGGATTTCACTTCAAACACACCGTCGCCGATTTCCAGAACAGAAACGTCGAAGGTACCACCACCAAGGTCATAAACCGCGATGGTCTTGCCGTCTTTTTTGTCCAGACCATAGGCCAGAGCGGCCGCGGTCGGCTCGTTGATGATACGCAGAACTTCCATGCCGGCAATCTTGCCTGCATCCTTGGTAGCCTGACGCTGGGCATCGTTAAAATATGCCGGAACCGTGATGACGGCCTGGGTTACTGGCTCGCCGAGATAATCTTCTGCGGTTTCCTTCATTTTCTGAAGGATCATAGCGGAGACCTGTGAAGGAGAGTATTTTTCACCCTCGACTTCGACCCATGCATCGCCATTGTCGCCTTTGACAATTTTGAACGGGACTAGATCTTTGTCTTTGCCAACAGCCGGATCTTCGTAGCGACGGCCAATCAGACGCTTAACCGCGAACAGGGTGTTCAGCGGGTTGGTCACAGCCTGACGCTTGGCCGGCTGGCCAGCAAGACGCTCGCCATCTTCGGTGAAGGCGATCATGGAAGGTGTGGTACGTGCACCTTCGGCGTTTTCGATGACTTTAGGTTCTTTGCCATCCATAATGGATACGCACGAGTTTGTGGTACCCAAGTCAATACCAATGACTTTGCTCATTCTCTATTCTCCTTTCGGCAGGCCGGTCAAACCCTTAAAAAGCGGTTATAAGCGCCGATAATTCGGCCCAGCCCCCATGAAGATGCGCATTTGATGCGCGGGTTGGGTTTTACATTCAAGGCACATATAGGAGCCGTTTACGCGGACTGCAAGGCGCAAATCCAGCATCTTTGAATGCATTTGCGACGTTTTTTGAAATTGGCACCCCTCATATAAGAGTGAGGCGAGAAAATAAAGAGGGTCAGGCAGGTTAACGTCACGTTAAAGCACAAAATTCCCCACATCTGTGATGGTTATTCAAATAAGTTTGCCAAACCGCCTTGGCAAGAGGAATCCGTCGCCCGTTTTCGCTGCTAAAGATACCCGCTAGTTGGCAAGGAACGGCATTCATTCCAAATTCAGCCCGCATTCCGCCAAAACAAAAATAGACAGAAAATGAGATAAGAATTCTCCCTCTTGATGCACTAGGCCCCTTTGGCCCGGGCCCTTGGGTTTTATCTGATGGATGCATGCAAAGGGCGAATCACGCCAGACTGCCATTTCTTCTTGGCATCGCGAGAAAGTTCGCAGGAAGATAAGAGCCCTCAGAAAAATGGAGCAAGCCGCACCATGCAGCATTTGTCAGCCTATCTTGATGAAGCCGCCCAGCAGGCCCTTGTGGCAGAAATCAGGGCCCTTGTGGCAAAGGCGCCCCTTTTTACGCCCACCATGCCCCGCTGGGGACGCCCTTTCTCTGTGCGCATGAGCAATTGCGGACCGCTTGGTTGGGTCGCAGACAAGTCTGGCTATCGCTATCAGGTCACCCATCCGGTTACCGGTGAGCCATGGCCGCCCATTCCGCAGAGCCTGTTGGATTTGTGGGATGAAACCACCGGTTACCCGCTTCCGCCGGAAGCCTGTCTCATCAATTATTACAATCCGGACGCCAAGATGGGACTGCATGTCGATAATGACGAAGAGGATTTCGATGCGCCCATTTTGTCGGTGTCTTTGGGCGATGATGCACGTTTTCGTCTCGGTGGCAGGGAACGAAAAGACCCAACGAGGAGTTATATTCTCAGATCAGGCGATATTTTCATTCTCGATGGAGAGGATCGACTGGCCTATCACGGCATTGACCGGGTCTATCCGGGCACTTCCTTGCTGCTCAGGGAAGCCGGGCGGATCAACCTGACCGTGAGGCGGGTGAGGCGCGGGGCTGCTGAAGGGCATTGACTGTCACGCCTGCGCAATATGGCTGGTCTACCTTATGTGACTGGTTTGGCTTCAGAAATGATGCTAACTGTTAGGGAATGTTTTTGTGCGCCTTTTAAAGGCCAACCGTCAGGCAGGTTATGTCCTTCGTTATTTTTACTGATCTCGATGGAACCTTGCTGGATCACGCCAGCTATTCTTACGCTCCGGCCAAGCCGGCGCTGGCGCTTCTGCACAAACTTGATATTCCAGTCATTCTGTCGTCCAGCAAAACAGCTTTTGAAATCGCCCCCTTGCGCAATGAACTCGGTTTTACCCATTGTCCGGCGATTGTGGAGAACGGTGCCGGTCTGTTGCCAGCTCATGCAGATCCGGGAAGTCTTGCCGGGGCGCAAAGCGATTATCAGCGCATCCGCGCGATACTGGATGCCATGCCCGCTCAATTGCGTGCTCTTTTCACCGGCTTTGGTGACTGGAGCATAGAGGAAATTGCACATAATACCGGCTTGTCAAAAGACAATGCGGCTCTTGCGGGGCGGCGATTTTTTTCAGAGCCCGGTCTTTTTTCGGGCAATGCGCATCAGAAGCAGCGCTTTGACACCTATATTGAGGAAAGAGGTCTGAAGGCACGACAAGGAGGGCGCTATTATACCCTGTCCTTTGGTGCCACCAAGGCTGACCAGATGCTTGGCATTTTGAAGGAACTATCCTTGGCGACACCGTCGATCACATCGATCGCGCTGGGTGATGCCGCAAATGATATTGAAATGCTGGAAACAGCCGATCGCGGCGTCATCATAAACAATCCCGAAGGCAAGCCATTACCGCCGCTTTCGGGGGAGGATGAAGGCCGTATCATACGTACTCAAGAGCCCGGCCCTATCGGCTGGAATAAGGCAATATTTGATTTTATTGGCGGACCGGCAACGGCCTGACAAAGAGAATAGAAACGGAGTGTCATATGGGCGATTTTCATCAGAATGGCAAATTAGCGACCCTGCATCATTTTCCAACTGCATCTGCTGAGAATATGGAACGGGTTCTGGAGACTTATGCCCAGAACAGGAAAATCACGCTGATACTGCCCTCTCTCTTTTCAGAGCTGGAGCAGCCTGCCCTCTCCAACATCCTGGATGAACTCAGCAAGGCCAAATTCATCAATCAGATCGTCATAGGGCTCGACCGCGCCAACGAAGAGCAATATCGCTACGCCAAGCAATATTTCTCACGCTTGCCGCAAGATCATGTCGTGCTCTGGAATGATGGCCCGCGCCTTAGGGCTATTGATGAGCGATTGCAAACCCTTGGCCTTTCGCCCTCCGAACCGGGCAAGGGGCGCAATGTCTGGTATTGCATGGGATATGTGCTTTCGGCCAAAAACAGCGATGTTGTGGCGCTGCATGATTGCGATATCGTGACCTACAACAAGGAGATGCTGGCGCGTCTGGTCTATCCGGTGGCGAACCCCAATTTCTCCTATCAATTCTGCAAGGGCTTCTATCCGCGCATTGCTGATGGCAAGCTCAATGGCCGTGTCACGCGTCTGTTCATCACACCGCTGCTGCTTGCCCTGCGCAAGTTGATCGGCAACAACGAATATCTGGAATATCTGCAGGCTTTCCGCTATCCGCTGGCGGGTGAATTTGCTATGCGCACCTATATGCTGCCGGATATGCGCATTCCCTCGGACTGGGGGCTGGAAATCGGGGTTCTCTCCGAGGTGCACCGGAATTTCTCGTCCAAAGCCGTCTGTCAGGTGGAAATCGCCGACATCTATGATCACAAGCATCAGCCGCTCTCGGAAGAGGATGCCTCGACAGGTCTGTCGCGCATGTCGACCGATATCGCCAAGGCGCTTTATCGCAAGCTGGCCATTGATGGCGTTATATTCTCTGGCGAATTCTTCCGAACCTTGAAGGCGACTTACCTGCGCTTGTCGCTGGACATGGTCGAGACCTACTACAATGATGCCATGATGAATGGTCTGCATACGGACCGGCATATTGAAGAGCGCAGCTGCGAGCTGTTTGCTGCCAATATCGTTGAAGCCGGTGCGGCCTATATGGACAATCCGATGGAAGTTCCTTTCATTCCCAATTGGAGCCGTGTTAGCGCTGCAGATTATGATCTGCTGCTCGATTTTTACAATGCGGTGAAGCAGGATAACCAAGAATATGGTGTTGCCTGATGCAATCGACCGGGCTTGAGGAAGGGTCTTCCATGCATAGCGAAAAACAATCTGGTCATATTGCCGCTTTCCTGAATACCGGCAGTGGAACCTTCCAGATGCTCGAAATCGGCCATGTTCGCGCAATGCTTGAAAGGGCGTTCGGTGAGGCGGGCTATGAACTATCCATCTATACCGGCAGCGGGGCGAACGTGATCGGTCAGATGAAAGAGCTCAGCCAGACCGAAGATTTTGATATCCTGCTGGCTGGCGGTGGTGATGGCACGGTATCCGCCGCCGCAGAGACCGCTTGGCGCAACAACAAGACCCTTGCCGTTTTGCCCGGTGGCACAATGAATCTCTATGCCCGTGCCCTCAACATCCCTCTGGATGTGGAGCTTGCAATTGATGCGCTCTCAAGCGGCAGGAAGAAGAATGCCGATATCGCGACGGCCAATGGCGACCCCTTCGTGCACCAATTTTCGGTGGGCCTGCATCCGAGAATGATCAGGAGACGAAACAGTCTTGATTATCAATCGCGTGTCACCAAAATGTTGGCCAGCACGCGCGCCTTTTGGGAAACCCTCTCCTATATGCCGACCTGTGGCGTGACCATTGATCTGGATGGCACGCGCGAGGAGCGCCAGCTTAGTGCTCTCTCGGTATCGAACAACCTGTTCGGCTCGATTGCCCCGCCCTATGCAAAGAAACTCGATGGCGGCGAACTGGGCGTCTATATGGCAGGCCAGCTGACATGGCAGAAGGCCCTGATACTCGGCACAGATCTTCTGATTGGGCAGCCGCCGAACAATCCTGATCTGGAAATCCACTCGGCCAAATGCGTCAAGCTGACGGTGCATGAAAAGCCTGAAGGCTCTCAATGTGTGCGTGATGGCGAGCTTTACGATTTGCCCGACGAAATCACCATCGAGCTGCACGCCAAGGAATTGTCCGTTCTGGTGCCTTAAGGGGCTAGGCCCTCTTTGGTTTTGAGAGTATGGGCTTGAAGCGCTGGAATTGCGCCTATCCCCTGTCCTTCACACTTTCCATGACCACGAAAGTGGAGGTATGGGACACATAGGGAAGAGCCGAGATCTTCTCGCCCAACACCTTGCGGTAATTGTTCATGTCGCGCGTGCGGATCTTCAAGAGATAATCGAAATTCGACGCGATCATATGGCATTGCTCGATTTCGCGAATATGGCGTGTTGCCTCGTTGAAGGCATTCAGAGCCTCCGAGCGGGTGTCGCTTAGGGTCACCTGCACAAAGGCGATATGTCCCTCGCCGAGTTTCTCCGGATCGAGAATGGCACCATAGCCCCGGATAAAGCCCCCCTCCTCCAGCCGACGCATGCGAATCTGGCAAGGTGTCTTGGATAGTCCGACCTTTTTCGCAAGTTCGGTGATGGTGATGCGTCCATTCTCTGCGAGAATGGTCAGGATGTTTCGGTCGAACTTATCCAAATTCTCCATATATTACCTCATCAATAGTCAAAGTGAAAAATATGCGGAAAAATTTCAGTTATATATCCTAAATCTACCCGAATATTGGTCACTCTGGCTAGAGATTTTTCGCTATCCTTTTAGCCATAATAAACGACAATCACACATCCCTTCGGTTTTTCAGATCTGACAGAAAACTGCGCCAAAAGCAGGTTGGATCCCTATGCCAAAACCGAAGTCCTACTTCCAGGAGTGCCCAATGGATCAACCGTCTTGTGACACGAATCGCGATCTGGACGCGCGCCTCTCTGAGCTGCGTCAGGTCATTCGCGAACATTATCTGGCAGACGAAGCAAGCAATGTCCGTCGCCTGATCGAAGAAGCCCATATGGATGAACGCATGAGCCTGCGCATTTCCCAGCGCGCGGCCGATCTCATCCGCACCATCCGCACCACCACCAAACCATCCATGATGGAAAATTTTCTGGCGGAATATGGCCTGTCCACCCGCGAAGGTGTGGCGCTGATGTGTCTGTCCGAAGCGCTGCTGCGCGTGCCGGACGCCGAAACCATCGATGCCCTGATTTCCGACAAGATCACTCCGAGTGAATGGGGGCAGCATCTGGGCAAGTCGACCTCTTCGCTGATCAATACCTCTACCTGGGGGCTGATGCTGACCGGCAACATCCTCAGGGAGAAGGATGAAGAAGGCCTCGCCGCTTCCATGCGCTCCATGGTCAAGCGTCTCGGCGAGCCTGTGATCCGTACAGCCGTCGGGCAGGCCATGAAGGAACTGGGGCGCCAGTTTGTTCTGGGCACCACCATTGAAAAGGCCATTCAGCGCGGCAAGCATTATGAAGCTAAGGGCTTCACCTATTCCTATGATATGCTGGGAGAAGCCGCCCGCACCGAAGCGGATGGCATCAAGTATCATCTGGCCTATTCCAAGGCGATTGCCACACTGGCCCCCTATTGCACTTCGGATTCGGTGCATAAGAATCCGGGCCTGTCAGTCAAGCTCTCTGCCCTGCATCCGCGCTATGAAGAAGGCAAGAAAGAGCGGGTCATGTCCGAGCTGGTCTCGCGGACCTTTGGTCTTGCGCTTCTGGCGCGCTCCGCCAACATGAATTTCACCATTGATGCGGAGGAAATGGACCGTCTGGATATTTCCCTCGATGTGATTGAAGCTGTGCTGTCCAATCCCGCTCTTGCTGGCTGGGATGGTTTTGGCGTTGTCGTGCAGGCCTTCGGTCATCGGGCAAGCTTTGTCATCGACTGGCTCTATATGCTCTCCAGAAAGCTTGATCGCAAGATCACCGTGCGCCTCGTGAAGGGCGCCTACTGGGATAGCGAAATCAAGCGGGCTCAGGTTATGGGGCTGGAAGGCTTCCCGGTCTTCACCCGCAAGGCCAACTCCGATGTGTCCTATCTGTCCAACGCCCGCCGTCTACTCGATATGACCGATCATATCTACCCGCAATTTGCCTCTCATAACGCCCATACGGCGGTTGCCGTGATGGAAATGGCCATTTCAGCCCGGGTCGGCAAAGGCTCCTATGAGCTGCAGCGCCTGCATGGCATGGGTGATGCGCTGCATGACACCTTGGTCAAACAGGAAAAAGTCGCCTGCCGTATCTATGCGCCAGTCGGGGCTCATTCAGACTTGTTGGCCTATCTGGTGCGTCGCTTGCTGGAAAATGGTTCAAACTCCTCCTTCGTCAACCAGATTGTCGACACCCATATCAGACCGGAGGAAATCGCTGGCGACCCATTTGCCAAGGTGCGTGAGTTGGGCGATGCCATCGAGAATCCGTTCCTGACCAAGCCAAAGGATATCTTCAAGGGTGTCCGGCGCAACTCCAAAGGTTGGGACCATACTGATCCACTTTCCATCCAAGCGATTGATGAAAAGCGCGGCAAGTTCAAAAGCCATCTGTGGGAAGCGACACCGCTGATCGCCGGGCACAAATCCAAGGAAGCCCCCTTCCCGGTCTACAATCCGGCTGATCGCACCGAACAGATCGGCACCGTGGTCAAGGCCTCCGAAGCGGATGTAGAAAAAGCGCTTGCGGCTAGCGAAAAGGGCTTTGCCGTCTGGTCTGCCAAACCGGTGGCCGAGCGCTCCGCCATTCTGACCAAAGTTGCCGAGCTTTATGAAGCCAACGCAGAGGAACTGTTCGCTATTGCTGCCCGTGAGGCAGGCAAGGTGATGACCGATGCCATTGGCGAGGTCAGAGAAGCGGTGGACTTTGCATATTATTATGCTGCAGAGGCCGAGCGGCTCGAAAAGGCAGCCAAGGACGGAAGAACAGCGCGCGGCACAATCGCCTGTATCTCGCCATGGAATTTCCCGCTGGCCATTTTCACCGGTCAGATCCTTGCTGCCTTGGCCGCAGGGAATGCTGTCCTTGCCAAACCGGCAGGCCCGACCGGCATTATGGCCCATCGTGCGGTTCAGTTGATGCATGAAGCCGGCGTGCCAAAAGGGGCTATCCAGTTATTGCCGGGCAGTGGCTCGGTGGTGGGCACGCCCATCACATCCGATCCGCGCATCGCCGGGGTCTGCTTCACAGGCTCCACCGGGACGGCTCAGACCATCAACCGCGCTATGGCCGCAAGCCTGGACCCGAGCGCGCCGCTGATTGCCGAAACAGGTGGTCTCAATGCGATGATCGTTGACTCCACTGCCCTGCCCGAACAAGCGGTCAAGGATATTGTTTCGTCTTCGTTCCAATCTGCGGGACAGCGATGCTCCGCCTTGCGTATGCTATATGTGCAGGAAGACATCTTCGATCATCTGATGGAGATGCTCAAAGGGGCAACCGATGAACTCTCTTTAGGCAATCCGTGGGACTGGTCGACCGATGTGGGCCCTGTCATTGATGAGGCTGCGAAAGCAGGCATTGATAACCATTGCGATAAGATGCGCGCCAAGGGCCGACTTATCAAGCAGCTGTCAACGCCCAAAGAGGGCGTCTTCTGCGCGCCAACCATCATTGAGCTGAATGGCATTGAAGAACTGGAAGAAGAAATCTTTGGCCCGGTTCTGCATGTGGCCAAATTCAAGGCAAGCAAGCTGAATGATGTGATCGCGGCAATCAACGCCAAAGGCTTCGGGCTCACCTTTGGTCTGCACACCCGCATGGACAATCGTGTGCAGGAAGTGATCGACCAGATCAAGGTTGGCAATGCCTATGTCAACCGCAACCAGATTGGCGCCGTTGTCGCGTCTCAGCCATTCGGTGGCGAAGGGCTTTCCGGTACAGGTCCGAAAGCTGGCGGTCCGAACTATGTTGAACGCTTCTACATGCCCTTCAAGCATGAAGAAGCGGAAGCTCCTGAAGGTGACGCAGCGCCGGTCACGGAAATCCAGTATGCCATCCATGAGCTGAGGGCAGACAAGGGCAAACGCAACAAATGGGCCGAGAAGGAATATCGGTTTGCCGCGCTCAAGAGTGCCTACAATCTGCCGGTGTCATTCGATATCTTCCTCCAGCGCGATATGAGCCCGCAGGAGATGTCTGGGCCGACCGGTGAATCCAACCGTCTGTCCTTTGCACCACGTGGCGTGGTCATGGTGGTGGGTGTCACCGAACGGATGACCCTGTTGCAGGCGGTTGCTGCTCTTGTTGCAGGCAATGCTGTTATTCTTGTGGGCAAGGGCGCAAAGGCCATGGCCGCCAAACTCGCCGAGAGTGGCGCGCCGGTTACTGGCTTTGAGGGTGTGCTCGCGGCCGATGCCATCGCCAAATTCGAAGGCATCGATGCCATTGCCTATATGGCTGACAAAGATACTTTGCGCACCGTGCGCATGGCGCTGGCCAAACAGGA
Organism: uncultured Cohaesibacter sp.; assembly: GCF_963676485.1. NCBI lineage: Bacteria > Pseudomonadati > Pseudomonadota > Alphaproteobacteria > Hyphomicrobiales > Cohaesibacteraceae > Cohaesibacter > uncultured Cohaesibacter sp. Next base: position 1,886,302 of record NZ_OY781114.1, on the reverse strand, counting down.
TGGCGCTCTGAAACCATTGATCACGGAAGCCAATCCCTTCCGTTTTGCTCTGGAACGTCATGTCTGCGTGGACACCACGGCAGCCGGTGGCAACGCCACTCTGTTGGCCGCGGCTGAGGGAGAAGCCAACTAGTTCCCATGAATAGATAAGTCTTCCAGCCCTGGAATCCCCGGAAGTCTTGTGCTTTCGGGGTCTTTTTTCCCTGACAACGATGATCAATGGCGACAATTTTGCAAACAGTGAGGCAACTCTGAGGCATGAAAAGAGTTATCTGACCTTAGGGCGAACCATTCCCCGCTTGTGAAATTCGTCCTGTTCTGTAAAACAGGAAGCAGACACTCTCAACTCCAGCGCTGCAGTAGTATCGAGGACGATCGTGCAAAGAAAACTCCCTCCTTTCAGTGCTCTTAAAGCGTTTGAAGCGGCGGCAAGAAACGGGTCTTTCGCGCGCGCAGCCGCTGAGTTGAATGTTACAGCCACTGCGATTAGCCAGCATGTCAAAGGTCTTGAAAGCTGGTTGGGGGAAGCGCTTTTTGTGCGTCACGCCAATGGCGTTGAGCTGAGCGAAAGAGCCCGCACGCTTCTGCCAGAGGCGTCTCGTCTGCTTGATGAAATGGCATCGCTTCTGCCACCGGCGCAGCAGGAAAATCATTCCGTATCCGTTACAATCTCTGCGCCTCGTGCCTTTGCCGATGGATGGCTAGGGCCCCGTCTGGCCGATTTCCAGAATGAAAATCCCGGCATCACCGTATTTGTGCAAGCACAAGACAAGCAAAGTCATCTCGAGCGGAACGGCACAGCCGATTTGATGGTCTCACGGATGCCTGCGACAGACGACAATCTCTTGTCCGAATTGCTGTTTCAAGACCGTGTTACACCAGTCTGCACCGAGCAGTATCGCGACCTGATGGGGCTTGCGCAGCAAGAAGGCTGGAAGTCCGTCACCCTTCTGCATGATGCCCTGTGGGAGAAAGATTGGCCTCGTTGGGGGGAGCAACAGCCTAAAGCGGATATGGATTGGCACGTGGGTCCACGCTACCCCAATCATTGGCTGCTTCTGGAGGCGGCAAGACAAGGGCGCGGGGTCGCCATGGCCCATGTGGATCTGGCGTCAGACTCGCTCATGGAGCAGTCTCTCGTGCCTCTGGCGCCTCAACCGATTGAGACCGGGGACAGCTACTATCTGACCAGACGGCGCGGTCATCGCTCACCGGCGGCCATTCAGCTGCGGGCCTGGTTATTGGACTGCATGCGCAAGAGCACAAGCATGTTTGTCTGATGCGCGCCAAATACTTCCCGAAATGATGACGTCTGAGCTTGGAGATAAAACAGGCATGCTCTCTGAGCCCATTGAGGCTTCTGCGAGCGTTCCTGCAAAATGAATCGGACAAAAGAAAAAGGAGACCCACATTGGAGTCTCCTTTAAAATGTGATCCATGGGCCTCGCACCAGCAGAGGAACGTCGAGGGGAGGAGAGAGACGCACTGGCAAGCCCGAACCACAAGGTTATAATTAATCTAGACAGTCAGTTTTGGACCAACTTTGATCAATGTCATATTTGACGGGTAAACGGGGATGGGCATATGCGACGAAACAGCGCAGTGGGGTAAAATTCGTAAAGACTTTGGTCTTATGAATCTGACGTTTACGTTAGCGTCATTGAATTTCGTCGAAAAGGGATCCGACCGTAAAATCCGTTCCTATTCGAAAAGGCGGGATCAGTCATAGCGATAAAAGATTCTGGATGCCTGTACACCGCAAACAAAAACGCCCGGAGAATATCCGGGCGTTTTAATATCTTAAACGTAACTCTTCCACTTACGTTAAGGGAAGGTGTTCTTGGATAGCGTTATCTTACACGCTCTTGTCAAGGCTGTCTGCATCATCGGCAGGCTGCGCAGGGAATTTCGGGCCACCCTTGGCGACACCAACCATCGCAGGACGGAGCACTCGGGTTCCAATGACGTAACCGGATTGTACGACCTGAATGACAGAATTGTTCGGGACATCAGGGTTGGGCACTTCAAACATGGCCTGATGATAATTCGGGTCGAATTTTTCTCCTTCTGGATTCAGCTTTTTAACGCCATGCTTTTCCAGCGTCTTGAGCATTTCCCGTTCGGTCATCTCGGTGCCTTCCAACAGGGCCTTCAAAGTGCCATCGGCATTGGCCCGTTCATCCTCAGGAATGGCTTCCAGACCACGACGTAGATTGTCGGCCACAGCCAGCATATCGCGTGCAAAGCTGGTGACGGAAAACTGCTTGGCATCGCGGATTTCCTTTTCGGTCCGGCGACGCAGATTTTCCATGTCAGCCACCGTGCGCAGCAGCTGGTCTTTCATCTCGGAGGCTTCTTTTTCCATCTCTTTGATGCGCAGTTCGGCAGCTTCCAAAGGATTGAGATAAGGTTCCTCTTGGGAAACCTCTTCAGCCGGAGCCTCGGCAAGTGGGTCTACGACAGCTTCAGGGTTACGGTTTTCGTCAGACATCTACTAGCCTCTATTTTGATTGCGCGCCCAAAATGGGAGGCAGCGTACATCCGCTGCCCGGGCATGAGTTTGCACCGGATATCGAGCTTTCTGATCAAAAAATCAAGAGCTCACGGGCAAAGAGTTGGATAAAGCGGCCCGATTGTCCAGATTGTGGAGCCAATCAGTCGCTTTCAAAGCGCCTTGCCGGATCTGTCAGCATGCTGCTCAACACCCGCGCCGTATAATCGACCATGGGCACGATGCGCGCATAATTCAGCCGGGTCGGGCCAATGACGCCCAACACGCCGACAATCTTCTGGTTGCCATCCCGATAGGGAGAGACAATGACCGAGGAGCCAGAGAGCGAAAAGAGCTGGTTTTCAGAGCCGATATAGATTCGCACCCCATCGCCCTGTTCAGCCAGCTCCAACAGCTGAATGAAATCCTTTTTGGATTCAAGATCATCAAACAAATGACGGATGCGCTCAAGGTCTTCCTGCGCCGTTACATTTTCCAAAAGATTGGAACGCCCGCGAATGATCAGGCTCTGGGGCTGGTCTTCACTTGCTCCGGCCCATGTGGCAACCCCTGATTCCACCAGCTTCGCGGTGAGTTCATCCAGCTCGGCCTGCAGTTCCACATGGTGCGCCTCGATTTCCTTTTGCGCTTCATACAGGGTTTTGCCGCGAATGTGGGCATTGAGAAAGTTGCTCGCCTCCGTCAGCGCTGAGGCAGGCAGTCCCTTGGGCAGGGTCATAAGGCGATTTTCCACCTTGTCATCCTCGTCAACGAGGACAACCAGCGCTTTTGTGGCTTCAAGCCGCACGAACTCCACATGCTTGAGGCGCTGGTCCTGCTTGTTGGTCAACACAAGCCCTGCGCCGGAGGACAGACCGGACAGCATCTGGCTGGCTTGTGTCAGCAGGCTCTCAAAGCCGGCATCAGGCTGATGGGAAGAGGTCATCTGCCGTTTGATGGCGTTGCGTTCTTCGTTGGACAGGTCGCCAAATTCCATCATGGCATCCACAAAGAAGCGCAAACCCATTTCCGTGGGCAGGCGGCCCGCACTGGTATGCGGCGAATAGATCAGTCCGAGTTGTTCCAGATCGGACATGACATTGCGCACCGACGCCGGCGAAAGAGAAATGGGCAAGGCACGGGAAATGTTGCGCGACCCCACAGGATCACCGGTCGAAAGATAGGATTCCACAATGGTGCGGAATATATCCTTTACCCTGTCATCCATTCCGACCAATGGTGGTAGCTGGTTCAGACGATCTCGTTCAAACATTTCTATATCCGTGTTCAAGCCGCCCGAAAGCAGCCGGATTGACAATTGCGCCACAAAGCGGTTGGGCAACTGTTCCATTTATGCCCCAAAAGCATGAAAAGCTGCAAGCGCCCCTTGTCACCTGCTCCTGACGCTTTTAAGAAGCTTAAGGAAACGCCACAAGGGCGCTCGCACAAATTGGACTATGCCTAGCATAACGATATATAGGTGCGAATATTCAAGGGAAAACTGTCCATGGCAGCAAACAGCCCCGAGTGCCCATTATTTTGACATCACAAGAAAGCAAGGCAGGAGAGCATAATGCGCCCTTCCAAACGGAATCCCGACCAGAAACGCGTCGTCACCATGACACGCAATGTCTCCAAACACGCGGAGGGCTCTTGCCTGATCAAATGCGGCGATACCCACGTATTGTGCGTTGCCAGCCTTGAAGAGCGTATCCCGCCCTGGCTGCGCGGACAGAATCGTGGTTGGGTAACCGCAGAATATGGCATGCTGCCCCGGGCTACCGGTGATCGCATGCGCCGTGAGGCCAGCGCTGGCAAGCAATCTGGCCGCACGCAGGAAATCCAGCGTCTGATTGGCCGCTCTTTGCGCGCTGTTGTTGATCTGGAAGCCCTTGGCGAACGTCAGATCACCATCGACTGCGATGTACTCCAGGCCGATGGCGGCACCCGCACAGCCTCTATCACCGGTGCATGGGTTGCACTGAATGATTGCATCGAATGGATGCGGGCCCGTGGCATGATTGCCGCAGACGCAAAGATCCTGAAAGATCAGGTTGCAGCCATTTCCTGCGGTATTTACAACGGCACACCGGTACTGGATCTCGACTATCTGGAAGATTCGGATGCGGAAACCGATTCCAACTTCGTCATGACCGGTAAGGGTGGCATTGTGGAAATTCAGGGCACCGCCGAAGGGGAGCCTTTCTCCGAAGATGAATTCGCCCAGTTGATGGCCCTCGCCAAAAAAGGCATCGGAGAACTGGTTGCCCAGCAGCTTGAAGCCCAGCCTCAGGAGTAAACACGGATGGCAAATAGATTAACCGCTGACACGCCTCTTGTTGTGGCTAGCCACAACAAGGGCAAGATCCGGGAAATCAAGGATCTGCTCAGCCATTATGGTCTCAGCATCAAGACGGCAACCGAGCTGGATCTGGAAGAGCCCGAAGAAACGGGCACGACCTTTGAAGCCAATGCGGAACTCAAGGCCATGGCTGCGGCCAAGGCAACCGGATTGCCAGCGCTGGCCGATGATTCGGGCTTTGCGGTTGATGCGCTTGATGGTGATCCGGGGATCTATTCAGCGCGCTGGGCGGGACCCGACAAGGATTTTGCCCAAGCCATGCGCAATGTGGAAGAAAAGCTGCAGGCATTGGGGGCCACCACCCCAGAGAAACGCAAATGCCGTTTTGTGGCGGTGCTCTGCCTTGCCTGGCCAGATGGGGAAACCCATTTCTTCCGCGGTGAAGTGGAAGGGGTTGCCGTTTGGCCACCGCGCGGAGAGAAGGGCTTTGGGTATGATCCCATGTTCCAGCCCGAGGGCTTTGATATCACCTTTGGTGAAATGGAGCCGGACCAGAAACATGGATGGAAGCCGGGTGAAGACAAGGCCCTGTCCCATCGGTCCCGCGCCTTCAAGCTTTTTTCCGATGCGTGCCTTGAAGGGTAATCCCCCATGGTGACAGGTGAGCTTATGCACCCTGACAAGCGAAGTCTTTCAAAGCCGGGACCAGACAATCCCGGCTTTGGCATTTATTTGCATTGGCCTTTCTGCAAGGCCAAATGCCCCTATTGCGATTTCAACTCCCATGTGCGCCACCAGCCGGTGGATCAGGAGCGCTTTGCCTCTGCCATGATCGCCGAGCTTGGTCTTTATGCAGATCGCATCAAGGGGGCAAGGCGAAATGTACCTGTAACCTCAGTCTTTTTCGGTGGCGGCACGCCCTCACTGATGCAGCCTGCTATCGTGGGCCGGCTGCTTGACACCATCGCCGATCTCTGGACCGTGGCACCAGACGCCGAGATCACCCTTGAGGCCAACCCCACCTCGGTTGAAGCGGAGCATTTCAGAGGCTATGCCAGCGCGGGTGTCAATCGCGTCTCGCTAGGTGTGCAATCCCTCTATGATGACCAATTGCGTTTTCTGGGCCGGATGCATAGCGCCGATGAGGCCAAGGCTGCCATTAAACTGGCGCAAAAGCATTTTGACCGCATGTCGTTTGATCTCATCTATGCTCGCCCCCATCAAACGCCAGAGGCCTGGGCCAAGGAACTGGATGAGGCCATCGCACTGGCAGCCGATCATCTGTCGCTCTATCAGCTCACCATCGAGCAGGACACGCCCTTCTTTGCGCTCTATCGCAATGGCAGGTTCGAACTCCCGGATGAAGACACATCGGTGGCGCTTTATGAAATGACCCATGAGCGGCTGGAAATGCACGGGATGCCTGCTTATGAAATCTCCAACCATGCCCGCCCGGGCTATGAATCCCGCCACAATCTGACCTATTGGCGGTATGGGGACTACGTCGGCGTTGGGGCCGGGGCGCATGGACGGCTGCAGCTGGCCAATGGCAGGCTTGCTACCAGCAACGAACGGCACCCCGAGAGCTGGCTGAAGCATGTTGAGCAACAGGGCACGGGTGCGATCGAAGAAGAGATCCTGACCCTTGAAGAACAAAGCGATGAATTTCTCATCATGGGCTTGCGTGTCAAGGAGGGCATAGACCTTGAACGCTATGAAAGACTGGCCGGTCGCAAGCTTGATGAGGCACGCATCGACTGGTTGGTGGGCGAAGGGCTGCTGGTGCGAAAAGGCAACCGCATTGGTGCCACACGCGCAGGCTTTCTCGTTCTCAATGCATTGGTGGCCGATTTGGCGAGCGCATGATGCCTTGCGTTGCTCATAAAAGGCGAGCACAAAAAAGGGAGCCAGATGGCTCCCTTTTTCATTCTATAGCGCAACCTTAGTGCGGCAGGCCTGCTGCGGACATGGGCGCTTCATCGATGATCCTTGCGTTGCCATCGGAAATTTCCATGATTGCGAGGCCGCGTTGGGATGTGCCATCCGCACGGAAGCGGAAGAAGCCATCACCAAAGCCGATGAAGCCATTCGGATCGGTCAGGGTCTGCGGTGAGAAGCGACGGTCACCAGACTGGGCCACAAGAGCGGCTGCCAGAATGACGCTGTCATACGCCAATGAGGCCACGCGCGGAGGCTGTGAACCGAATTGGGCGGCATAGCGGTTGGCAAAGCTCTCAAACCCGATGGTGCGACCATCAAGATTGCGCAAGACCTTTGGAGCGGCAGGATACCAGGCACCCGTCAACATGGGTTCACGCGCAATGGCTGGTTGATCCCACTGGCCGGTGCCAAGGAAGGTAACGGACTTGTTGCGAACCCCCTGCCCGGCAAGAAGCTGGGTTGCGGAAACCGCTGCATCCCCTTCGGGAATAAAGATCGTGTCGATTTGATCCTTGACCTTGGCAATCTGTTCAGCGGCCTTCTGCAAACCGAATGGATCAGGTTTGCTGCCCGATTTGTAATTCTCGATGGTCATGACGCGCATGCCGTGGCGGGCGGCATTCTGGCGCAGCGAAGCTTCGACGATATTTCCGTAAGGTGTCTGGGGGACCATGGCAGCGATGCTGCGTTTTCCCCGAGATGCCGCATAGGAAATAATGCGCTCGACATCATTTTCAGGTGTGAAATTGATGAGATAGACCCCTTGAGCGGCAGCGCCGGTGTCTGTTGTGAAGGCAATCATCGGGACCCCGGCTGGCTTGAGCACCATGCCTGCCCTTTTGACCGCATCAGAGCGCAGCGGTCCGATGACCAGCTGAGCACCTTCAGCCAGGGCCTGGCTGGCCTGCTGGGACGCGCCACTGGTGTTTTGGCCAACATCCTTCACGATCACCTGCAAATCGGCAGAGCTGTAGTCCTGCAGTGCCATGGCAGCCGCATTTCTGAGCGCCTGGCCTGTTTGTCCGAACACGCCCTGCGCTGAGGAAGGCGTCAGCAGCGCCACACGCACGGAGCCAGACCCAAGCACTTCGCCTGTTGGCTCGGCAATGGTCAATGGCTGGTTGGTGCCGGTTCCGAATCCGGGGCCCGAAAGCGTTGTCGGATTACAGGCAGCAAGCAGCGACGCAGCGCCAATCACGGCGCCGGAAATTGTGTGACGGATCAGCCTGTGCAGGAGCGGTTGAGCGTCAGGTGACGAGCGAAAAAAACCTATCAATTTCTGGCCTCCAAATCAGACCACATGTCCGTATTGATTTGCATCGTTTGAATGGTGGAGCTGAATGGGCCTATGGCAGCACATTCGAAGGGGTCCGTAAAGAGCTATCTATGCACGAATGCAACTCTCAAAATCATCCCAACAACGAAGCTTGTTTGATTCCTTGATTTGTCAGAATTATGGTTTGATAACAAGCGCCTTGGAGAGCGGACACGGAAATGTGTGATATTTCAATGAAACTGTGGCCTATTTGTCGCGAATCACCCCGGCAATTCACACGACAGGCAGGCTGTGGTGTGACATGCTGAAACGCAGCAACAGGGGCTTTGCGGCTCGGTGGTACCGGTATAAACCCACCGATAGGCCAACAGGAAAGCGGAAGAGATGAACGAAACAGACAAAAACGCCCATGCAGATGACGCTGACGGATCATCGCTTGCCGTTCTCAAAGAAGAGCTACAAGGCGCTGGCGACACTGCCCGCAGGGATTTCATTCTGCTTGGTGCCAAGCAACGGGCTCCGAGCCTTGCTTCTGCGCTCTATATCGTGGCCACTCCGATCGGGAATTTGAAGGACATGACAGTGCGTGCGCTGGAGACACTGGCCGGATGCGATATCATCGCCTGCGAAGACACCCGCGTTTCGCGAAAGCTGCTGACCCATTATGGCATTCATACCCGCCTTATCACCTATCATGAGCATAATGCAGACAAGCAGCGCCCCTATTTGCTCAATGCGCTCGAAGAGGGAAAAGCGGTGGCGCTGATTTCCGATGCGGGTACGCCGTTGCTTTCGGACCCCGGATACAAACTTGTGGCTGATATGCTCGATGCAGGACACAATGTGGTGCCCATCCCCGGCGCGTCGGCCATGCTTTCAGCGCTGGTTGCCAGCGGGCTTCCCACGGATCAAATCCATTTTGCCGGTTTTCTGCCCCAGAAGGCTGGCGCCAGAAGTCGTAAGCTCGCGGATCTCAAGAATATCCCCGGCACGCTGGTCTTTTATGAAAGCCCTCGCCGCCTTGGCGCGGTTCTGCCTGCTATGGCGGAGCATCTGGGCGCTGGGCGGCAAGTGGTTATCGCACGAGAGCTTACCAAGAAATTTGAAGAATTCCATCGCGGCACGCTCGGCGACCTGGCCGAGCATTATGTCACTGCCGACGCACCAAGGGGAGAGGCCGTGGTTCTGCTGGGCCCGGCAGAAGAAAAAGCACCCGACGATGGCGATATCGATGCAATGATCATCAACGGTCTGAGCGAGGGCCATCATATCAAAGCGCTCTCCGGTGAGATCGCCCAGAAGGTTGGCGCTAAGAAAAACGACATCTACAAGCGCGCCCAAAGCCTGAAAGACGCTATGGCTGATAAAGACAAGGCATAGGCCGATGACAGGTTTGCAGCCCTTAAGACCCAAACGAAAAGCCGGGAAGGCCCAACACCGCAAGGAAAGCTATGAGCGGGGCGTGCGTGTTGAGCGCTGGGCAGGCTGGATCATGCGGGCCAAGGGCTATGAGATCATCAAACGACGCTACAAGGCGCAAGGCGGCGAGATCGATCTCATTTGCAGAAAGGATGACCTCATCGTCTTTCTCGAAGTCAAATACCGTGACCGTTTGGATGACGCGCTTTACGCCATAACCCCCCGCAATCAGAGCCGTATTGTGGCCGCTGCCAGTGCCTATATTGCGCAGTTTGAAGACCAAAGCGTCGGCAGCTATCGGTTCGACATCATGGCCTTTGCCAAAGGGTCTGGCCCCGTGCCTCGCTGGTCTCATCTGGAAGCGGCATTCGAGGCCTTTTGAGGGATGTCTGCTCATAGTCGGTGGTCCAGCCAAACGGCACCTTGAAATATCCTTTCAAAGCGGACATATAGGATCTGACACTTTCTTCCGGACCAACGCTCCGGACCATCCCGATATTCTCAAGCCGGAGCATCCGTCATGGCTCAGTCGCGCACACTCAAAGTCGCGTTTCAAATGGATCACATCAAGGGCATTAACATTGCAGGGGATTCCACCTTTGCCATGATGCTGGAAGCGCAGAAGCGCGGGTATGAGATCTTCCACTACACGGTCGATAGCATGGCCATGGAAAATGGCGAGGTCTTTGCCGCGGTCGAGCCGGTTGAAGTGCGGGACGAAGCAGGAAGCCACTTCACCCTCGGGGATGCCGTGCGCACCAATCTGGCCGAGTTTGACGTCATTCACATGCGTCAGGATCCGCCATTTGACCTGAACTATATTTCCGCCACCCATATGCTGGAGCGGATTCATCCCAAAACATTGGTGGTCAACGATCCGGCCAATGTGCGCAATGCGCCCGAGAAGATTTTTGTCACCCAGTTTCCCGACCTGATGCCGCCAACCATCATCACCCGCTCGGAAGATGAATTGCGCGCCTTCAAGGAAAAGCATGGCGACATCGTGATGAAGCCGCTTTATGGCCATGGCGGTGCGGCGGTTTTCCGTCTGGGCAAAGAAGATCAGAATTTCGGGTCTCTGGTGGCGCTGTTTGGCGACATTTTCCGTGAGCCATGGGTTGCTCAGAAATTCCTGCCTGACGTGAAGGCCGGCGACAAACGCATTCTTCTGGTCGATGGCAAAGCCGCGGGCGCGGTCAATCGTATTCCGGCCGATGACGATCTGCGCTCCAACATGGTGCGTGGTGGGGCCGCAGCCAAAACGGAGCTGACGGATCGCGAAAAGGAAATCTGTGACCGAATCGGGCCTGCACTCAAGGAAATGGGCTTCATTCTGGTCGGCATCGATGTGATCGGTGGCTATCTCACCGAAATCAACGTGACCTCTCCGACGGGCATCCGGTCCATCCAGAATCTCTCAGGCATCGATGTTGCCGCCATGGTTTGGGACGCAATCGAAGCCAAACGCGCTTGATAAAAGGGTTCCAGTTCTGGAGCCTTTTTGACAAAGCTTGACCAGTTGCAGGACATATGTGTATCTACGTCTAGAGACTAGAAGGACCGCATTTGTCTTGCGTCTGGTGTGACCAGCCAGCCGCTATGCTTTGAATGAGGATAGTATGTCCCGACTGGAAAAGCTGCGGGTGATGGCCCTGTGCGTCTCGGTATCTACCCTTGCGGCTACGATGGCCGTTGCCGAAGAGCTACCGACCTTGCCTGATGACAAGGCAACGCTGGAAGGCCTTGGCGCGGCGCTGTTTTTTGACGAAAATCTATCCAGAAATCGCAATCAGGCCTGCGCGACCTGTCATTCACCGGATGTGGGGTTTGCCGATCCGCGCCCCAATGGTCTTGATGGGCTTGCTGGACGAGCGGCGTCTCTGGGCGATGATGATCAATCGGTTGGAGATCGCAATGCCCCGACAGCGAGTTATGCCGCCTTCAGTCCGAAATTCCATCTCAATGAAGAGGGCCTCTATGTCGGTGGCCAGTTTCACGATGGGCGAGAGCCGGATCTGGAAGGGCAGGCGGGGGGACCGCCGCTTAACCCCATAGAAATGGGCATGCCGGACAAGGCTTCTGTTGTCGCCCGGCTCAAGGAAAATGAGGAATATGTCAACGGCTTCAAGCTGCTATATGGCGATGGCATATTCAAAGACCCAGAGCGGGCCTACCGGGCCATGACGGAGGCCATCGCCGCTTTCGAGCGTACGGAATTTTTCAGCCCGTTTGATTCCAAATATGATCGCTATTTGCGCGGGGAAGCCGAATTTACCCGCGAAGAGGAATTGGGGCGGACCTTGTTCTTCTCCCAACAATTTACCAATTGCAACCAGTGCCATCAGTTGCGTCCAAGGCCCGGTATGGAGAAGGAAACCTTCACCAACTACCAATATTTCAACATCGGCGTGCCTGCGCATAAGGCTCTGCGGGCAGCCAACGGATCGAAAGCCGATTTCGTCGATCATGGTCTTTTGGAAAACAATCCCCATGTGACGGACAAGAAATGGGATGGCACCTACAAGACCAGCACCTTGCGCAATGTGGCCGTAACCGGACCTTACATGCATAACGGGGTGTTCAACGATCTTGAAACGGTGATCCGCTTCTATAATAAATATAACTCACGGGCAGAAAGTGCCTCGATCAATCCGGAAACCAATGAGCCTTGGGGCGAACCGGAAGTGGCCGGGACAATCGATATGGAAAAGCTGACCGATGGTCCAGCGCTCGATGAGCGACGGATCAAGGCGCTGGTCGCCTTCTTGAAGACTCTCACAGATCAGCGCTATGAATATCTACTGGAAGATTAGCCCTTTGCCATGTCCGGTTTTGGGCTGTCTGTGACGGGTCATTCTTTGGTGACCGACAGGAGACGTCCTCTCACTCTTTGCGGGGAAGTGCTTCAAGACAAGGGAAAGAGCCCACGATCATGCATGCCGAAACGAACAAGCCAACATCTCCGGGCATCCGCATTGCCATTCCGCCGCTGATCTTTGTTTTGTGTGGCGTTGGCGCGTTGGCACTGGAATGGGTCTATTTCCATTCTGTCGGTCCGCTCTCTGCCCTGGGCATTCCCATTTTTGCTCTTGTTGTTTGCGGCTTTCTAATAGGTGCGGCAGGCTTTGCTTTCATGGGCTGGGGCTTTGTGCATTTTCATCTGATCGGAACCAGCGCCAATACAGCCGTTGCCGCTTCAACTCTGGTGAGCGACGGCGCCTTCCGATTCAGCCGCAATCCCATGTATGTGGGCTTTGTGGTGATGCTATTTGCAGGGATCATATTGTTTGACAGCGTTCCATTCCTGTTCGCCACGCTTGTCATGTTTTTCTATCTTGATCGCTTCGTCATTCCGCGCGAGGAGGCTTATCTCAAGGCTGAATTTGGCGAAATCTATACCGACTATTGTGCGCAAACCCGCCGCTGGCTTTGAATGGACAACGGTCTAAGGGGTCAAAACGCAAAGCCAAGCTGTCCGGGGCTGCTAGTCGTCTGTCCAAGGGTGATCCCTTCATGGGTCAAAAGCCAGCGCTTTAAATCTATCCCGCCTCCGAAACCAACCATGGAACCGTCCGCTCCAATCACTCGATGACAGGGGATGATGATCGGCAAGGGATTGGCATGGTTGGCCATACCGACGGCCTGGGCGCCTTTTGGCTTGCCGACCCGCTTGGCAATCTCCCCATAGCTGACAAAAGAACCATAGGGAATGGAGGAAAGGGCACGCCAGACAGATAGCTGGAACTGCGACCCTCTGAGCAGATAGGATATGGTGAAACGCTCAAGCTTCTTTTCGAAATAGGCGTCAAGCTCACGGCGCGCATTCGCGAAGCTGGCAGGATTTTCACGCCACATGCTGTCGGCTGGGAGTCCCTCTCCATCGACGGGAAAGGAGAGCGCATACAAACAGTCTTCAATACCGCTGAGAAGCAAGGGGCCAATCGGGCTCTCATGATAACAAAATTGGATCTCGTCTGCGTTCACGTCACATCCTGCCGATTTAAGTAGGGTTTGACCTTTCCATAGAGGCTGTGTAGGGCAAAAATGTGTTCACATATTGTTCTTGAAGCACAACTTGAAACATCATATGGTTGTTAAAATCTCTTCATCACGCAGAAATGGTTTTGTTCTTTTCGCTATCCAGAGTCCGCCATGGTTTCCCATGTTCAAACGGTGTCCTTTCAGGGCATAGCTGCCACTCCCGTTGACGTGCAGGTGCATGTGGCTTCGGGCTTGCCAGCCTTCACTATTGTCGGCCTGCCTGACAAGGCTGTGGCGGAAAGCCGCGAGCGTGTGCGGGCAGCGCTTTCAGCCTCTGGCCTGTCGCTGCCGCCCAAGCGTATCACCATCAATCTCGCTCCGGCAGATTTGCC